>CALLLL010000089.1 GCA_938082445.1 uncultured bacterium | reverse complement strand
TCAACCCCCGACAGACCGTTTTTTTCGTCTAAATACGTTTGATATAGATGCGTTCAACTTCGGTGTCCGCCCAGATTTTTTACGGTCCTTTCGTCAGTGTTCACTCCTTAGAAATCCTTTCGTTGCATGGCAAAAAGCACGGGTAAAAGCTTGGTGATCGTTGAATCACCGGCAAAAGCGCGCACGATTTCAAAATTTCTCGGTCCCGCCTATCAGGTGGAGGCGAGTATCGGGCACGTCCGTGACTTGCCCGCCGGCAAAAAAGATGTGCCGGAAAAATACAAGGCTGAGGACTGGGCGTATCTGGGGGTCGACATCGATCAGGATTTCCAGCCGCTATACATCGTTCCAACGGACAAGAAAAAACAGGTCAAGAAGCTAAAAGACGCTCTAAAAGAGGCCGACCACCTCTATCTGGCGACCGATGAAGACCGCGAAGGTGAGGCGATCAGCTGGCATTTGCGGGAAATATTGAAACCAAGGGTGCCTGTCGACCGCCTCGTTTTTCACGAAATTACCAAAGAAGCCATCGCTGTCCTTAAAAAAATTGAGGAAACATCCGATGTCTCCTTCGATTTACGTTATGCACCATTCGGCGGTCAAGCCTACTTCGACCACGGCTCTGCCTTTCCTGAAGAAACCAAAAAAATCTGTGACGAAGCCGATGCGATTCTTAAAGGGCCTATCGGGCTCAGCTTCGAAGAATCAAAAAATATACCCGTCGACGAACAACCTGAACGCGGTGCGCTTTTGCCATTGCGTCGTCGCTATAATACTTTTGCTAATTTCCGTCCAGTATATTTGCCCGAAGAATTGTCACACTTCTCACCGTTAAAACCACGTGTGGTTGAAGGTGGTGTAGACTTTATGATCATTCGTGAACTCGTTGGTGGTTTATACTTCGGCGAAAAAGAACGCGGCGAAAATGCTGACGGCAAACGTTATGTAAAAGAAGTTCTTGAATACGACGAAGATCAAATTCGCCAAATTCTACATGTGGGATTCCAGGAAGCTATGGGGCGCAACAAAGTGTTGCATAACATTCACAAAAACAATGTACTGAAATCCAGTGTGCTCTGGTGTGAAGTGCTTGATGAGGTTGCGATTGAGTACCCTGAAGTGGAAGTGAAGCATCTCCTCGTAGATGCTGCTGCAACCCATATGTTCCTCAATCCACGTCAATTCAGTGTGATGGTGATGGAAAACATGTTTGGTGATATTCTCTCCGACGAAGCCGGCGGACTCCTCGGCTCCCTAGGCCTCATGCCCTCCGCATGCATGGGCCCCGACAAAGCCTACTACGAACCCTCACACGGTTCCGCCCCCGACATCGCCGGACAAGGCATCGCCAACCCCTACTCCATGATCGGCTCCGTGGCCATGATGCTCGAAAAGTCATTCGGCATGAAAGACGAAGCCCGTAAAATCTGGGACGCCATGCGCGATGTATTCGGCGAAGGCTACACCACCGCCGACCTCCGCGACCCCGAAGGCAAGCTACAACCCATCACCACAGCTGAGTTTGGTGCGAAAGTTGTTGGAAAGCTTTAGCTTTCTTCTGAAATATAAAAAATTATCCAATACCATCCCCGATCTTGTTTGGGGATGGTATTCTTATTTTATACAGTGGATGTATTTTGGGGGATGGTTGAACGATATCATTTTCTGCATAATTTGTATTATTCGACTAATGGAGTCTATCCTAGAATGGACTCTGAGGAGATTTGTAAATGATTCGTGGTGTATTGATAATGCTTTGCTTTGTATTCGCAACAGGTGCATGGTGTTGCGAAGGTGATGGGGATACTATGTTTGATGAAGCTCAGGCAGAACCCAAGTGGTTCGATATTTTGATCGGCCAGTTCGACCAACACGGTAAGTCATACTACGAATATCAGGTCGAAGTTTTATCCCAAAAAGAAAAGCTTAGCAAGAATGAGCGGAATGAATTGGCTGTGGCCTATATGCACCTTGGGGAGTTTGAAAATTCAGAATTGTTGTTGAAAGAATTAATCGAAGAAGATTCAGGGTATTATAAAGCTCTTTCAAATCGTGGTTTATTGGAATTAAAACAAGAAAATTATGAGTTGGCTCAAGGATACTTTAGTCGGGAACTTGGGTTGAACCCAGAAGGTTTTCTAGGAGTTGAAGATTGGTTCTCAAAAAAGCTGGAATGGGAACTACGCCCTTCGGATAGTAATTACGGTGTAGTCGATTTTATGGACGGTTGGGACCGTTTTAACCTTATTTCGTTGGATGAATATATGAAACGTTTGTTTATTCTTGTTAAGGATGATCAAACGTTTGCTGAAGGATTTTATCTGTTAGGAAAAGCATTGGAGTCAAATGAAAATTGCCATTTGGCTAAAATTGCTTTTGTTCGTGCAGAGATGGTGAGTGAGAAATATGTTGAGCCCGAGGGGAATTGGAATACGGATAAATATTATCGGGACTATGGAGATTATGATGTAGGCCAAATCCGTAATATGATAAAAAAAGCTCAGCAGTGGAAATCCAATTATAAACGACAAGAAGAAATGTTACTGCTCCAAGGAATTGCTCCTACGTTCTCCAACATGAAATCCAAGACAGAAATTCATCAATCAAAGAATACACTAAGTGTCGTTAAAAAAATGGATGGTAAGCTCTTTGTGGCTATTTTTGTACTGACGGTTATTGCATATTTGTTGTATTCAAAACATGTGCGGGATAAAGAGGAAACCAAGAAGGGTAATTACTAAATGTTATTGAGCAAGGTTTATTTTTTACCTGTTTGTCTCAAAGCATCATAAAATTGATTGCCTAAATCTATCAACCCGGCACTTGAATAATGCACGGTATCCGACTTTAGTGCGATGCTGTCGGTAGAAACCATGTGTGCCCATACATACGCATCGGGATGTCCGGAGGCATGATCAAGATTGGCTTGCGATTGGCGGACTTCATCGCGGTGGGTGAATCGTTCGGCCGGGGGAGAATGAGGGAGCACTTGCCCAAAAATCATGGGACTCAGGGGGATCTTTAAGTCGTGATAAAGTCTCTGATGAAGGTGTTTAAGATTTTGCGCATATCTGCCTGCGGGAATTTCATGCTTAGCATCTGCCTCGCCTTGCATCCAAAGAAACCCACGAACACGATAGTCGATGCCTTGTTTATCCAGGTCTGCCAATGCGGCACGTGTTGTATTGAGTAATCCACGGTATCGTGTACCCATATTCGGATCGGTATCGGATGTGCCTGCATAAAAGGTACTGCGATTGGGGCCAGTGTTATCTCCATTCCATAGTTGGCTGTGAAGACCGCGATCCAGCGGTTGCCCGCTTGCATGATACTTGATGATGTAAAAGGGCGTGTCATTGGCATCCGCAGCGACACGTCGAGCAAATTGCAGGTCAGGTCCGAAGCGTTCTATCTGTCGATTGGTAGGCGTTTGGCCTGGCGTGAATGGTTCAAATGATTTTCCATTCCAAAATTGTGCTAAGGGAATGCGCGTGCGCTGTTTAGGGTTCAATTCTTTCAGGAAGCCTCCGCCTTCCATGTTTGATTGACCAGAAAGTATGTAGACATCTACAGGTTCAGCAACTCCTTGAAAGCAACCGAGAGTGAGTATTAGAGTCAGGAGAAGTTTCTTCATTTTGCATCTCCTTGAGCTCGTATCGCTTCTGAGGCGGAAAAGGCCAAATGTCCTGTTGATCCTTCGCCCAATATAGGCCCTTTATCTACAGGCAACATCGCACGATGTTTTTCGATTATTTCAGCACATTCAGCTTGGGCAGCTAAGTTGGTCCATTCATGTGGGTCAGTTGCATGGTCATACAATTCTTCTGAGCCATCATTGTAACGGATATAGCGCCAGCGCTCGGTGCGTACGGCGTGGTTGCCCGGTCCAAAACTGGTGATCGCAGGGTGCTCCCAATCCGCATTGGGATCATGAAGGAGGGGCGTGAGACTATGGCCTTCATGGATCGGATCGGCTTCGAGTCCGCAGAGTTCAAGGAGAGTGGGGTAGATGTCTATCAAGCCGACAGAGGCTTTGGTGACACGATTTTCTCCATCTTTTGCAAAGGGGTTTACGATAATCATGGGTACACGCGTACCGTCATCCCAAAGAGAACGTTTTGCCCAGCGTTCTTTTTCACCCAGGTGAAACCCGTGATCGGAAAAAAGTACTACGATAGTATTATCCTTGTAGGGGGATGCATCGAGTGCATCCAAGACTTGACCGACACATGCATCGGCGAGAGAAGTGGAGGCAAGATAGGCTTGTACAGCATGGGACCATTCACCGGATTCTTTGACCCATTCATGTAGCGGTGCTACATGTTCCAAGGTAGTGAGATTTCGTGCATACTCGGAAAGATCGTCGCGATCATTCTCTTTAATTAGCGGCAATTGGATTTTGTTGCGTGGATGCATATCAAACCATTCTGGGGGCGCATACATGGGTACGTGTGGACGAAAAAAACCTGCGGCAATAAAAAATGGTTTCGTGTATTTTTTCTGTAACTGTTGAACGGCCCATTTGGCTGTTTTATCATCCGGCATATCCACGGTATTGTCGGGATAAATGCCCCAATCCCAAAGCGGGTGTCCATGGGGCTGTGAAATTTTTTCTTTTGGAACTGGGCCGAATCCACCAAAATTTCCAGCATACTTGGGAAAGTATGTCTTGTTTTCTCTCGCGTGAAATAGTTTGCCCGCTGCCATGACTTCATATCCCTCTTGCTGAAACCGTTGAGGCATCGTCACTGCCTTGCTGGCCACAGGCGATGAGGCAATAGGTGGATTTAAAAAGTAGATACCAGAGCTGGAAGGAAGAATTGATGTCATTAAACTTGCACGTGAAGGATTGCACACCGGTGCTTGGCAGTGAGCATTGTAAAAAAGCGTACCGCGAGCCGCGAGTCTATCAATATTGGGCGTTTTAGCCTGTGGATGCCCGTCTAAAACGCCGACCCAGTCGTTTAAATCGTCTACAGATAGGAGAAGTACATTGGGACGCTCAGCGGCATGGGTAATCCCAGAGAGGAAGATAAACAAGACTGTAAAACATCGAATAAGCATATGGAATTCTCCGGTAATTTGGATAGTTCGGCTGAATACTCAGAATAGCGATTACGTGTGCTGAAGATCAATGCCCTAAGACAGGTTGAACCAGGCATGGAAATAGAAGGTAGTAAATAGAATACCTAGGCTGTTCGAGTTCTTCGGGGTTAGTGCTGGAAACAGCTGAGTACCCGCTGTTCACTTTGTCTTTCGTATGAGTATTAGTCACTGAAGATTTGCCTAGTTTCATAAATTGTTCCTAAGTAGCTTGGTTGAATTGTAAAAATTAAAACTATTTTTAATTCACCCAAACTGGGCTAGAAATGGCCTCTTCACCGTTCTTTTGGACGATGCGGACATAGTAGTAGGCTGTTTCGCCCGGTTTAAAAAGGGAATCTTTCCAAGTAATATTATTGAGGGTTTCACGTTTTGGATCAATCCAATGCAGGGTCACGCCATTTTTCTTAAATTCAACACGTGTAATCGTATCAGTCCCGGTGGCATTGACCTTTAGTGTAGGTGCTTCATTACTACTGAACTCGGAACCCATGGGATGACCATCCACACTGAAGTCCACGATAATACGATCGCCCGATGTGGCATAAACTCGACGATCATATAAGGATTTGAAAATAGATTCTCGACTACGCTCAGGAGCATACACCGCCACAGCCGCCATCCCAATTTCCATGTCACTTAAGGCTTCATCTTCATTTTTGTATTTAAGAAAGCCATAACCGGGGTTGCCGTAGTGCCCGTCGGTTGAAGCCATGATGCCTAAGCGGTAGCCTTGAGTGAGAAATTGACTGGCCCAATCTTCGGAACGTCTGTGTTCAGAAAAAACTTCAATCATGCGCTGTACTTTAGGGTTGTGGTGATTGGGGTTTCCACGTCGTCCACCATAATGCGGTATGCAAAAAATATTCTTGTCCTTAATGCGTGCCAACATTTCCTGATACACTTCCGCAATATCCTCTTGTTTTGGTGCTTCATGCTGCATCTGAAAACTCTTGTCGTGATACATGTTCATGGAGCGATAGATGGGAGGGTCGTCTTCCAAGAAAAATATATTATGGTCCCCGCCCAATGGCGTTACTCCGCTCCATTCAAAGGCATGAAAGGTAATAAATTGTCCTGGTCTGTGGGCATTATTGGTAGCCTGCTTGGTGTATGTCCACATTTCATCGCGCACTTGATAAGCATGATCGGTTACAGCACAAAAATCTAGCCCAGCGACACGGTCAGCAAAATCGTAAAACTCTTCTGGTGTTCCGCGTCCATCGGAATAAAGCGTATGCCCATGTAAATCTCCCCATAAGAGAAGTTCAGTGGGCGGGGTTGAAGACACCTGAATTGGATTGCTGTTATCGCTAAACTGATTGCTTTGTGCTGTAATGGTATGAATGCCTTCCTTCGAGAGCGATATGCTTTCAAAGCGAAATACACCTTGATCAGCTTCTGTAAAGGTATGACTCAACTTTTCACCCTGCAATCCTTTTGCTTTCAGTGTGACTGTTCCTGTGAAACTCGGAGTGGGATTTCCATAAGCATCTTGGGCGCGGACAAGACACCACGTCGGTTGGCCTACGGTAGAGTTACTGGGGCTGATTGCCATTATGGCGACTGGTTCGGCCGCTACGATTTCTATAGTCGGCGTATGGGCAAGGGGAAAATAGGTGTCACTCGCATCGACGTTTGCGTACACTTTAAAACCGTAACGGGTTTCATCAAACGGTTGCATAAGCATGCCACGACTGCCACCGGAAGTATCTCCGATGACAATGTTGATTGTGGTGCCCGGTTTTAATGCGTCACCAGTATTCGTGGCACGAACAATATGTTGCCACGGAAAGAAACGGCCAAAGGGAAAGACATCACGGCCAGGTACATCAAGACTAAAATTGGTAGCGTATTTTCCTTGCACGCTAAAATACCCATCATTTTTCGGATCGCTTACCTGCGGTTTACACGCCAAATGCTGCATATGGCGCATACCCACAAGCACACTTCCGCCCTTGGCGAGACCAGCTGAACCCACAGTATAGTGAAGAGTCCAGGTGTTGTAACTGCGCACGGGAACAGACTTGGGCCCTTCGAGGTTGACAGACCCAGCGCCTAATTTCTGCCCAGCCTTTATAGCATTGCCCTCAAGCATATTCGGTGAAGGCCAAGGCCCCGAGACGGCATGAGTGCAAGCGGGGAGTATCAAAAGTATGGCGAAAATGTATGCATGTGCTAACTTCATTTGAGAGTCCTCAGTGTTAAAGCGATACTATAGTTTATTCGGTTCCACCACCGGGTACGGGGATAAACGAAGAAAACTTTCCGGCGGTTTGAATATAACTTCGGTTGGCTTTTTTGAAGTAAAACTTTTTACCTTGACTCGTTTGTTCAACGAAATAACATTCCCATCGTTCTTTGCCGAGCTCGTCAAGTCGTCGAACTATTTCTTCATCGGATTCAACACCAATAGAAATAATTTTATACTCAAAACTACCGATTTTTTTCATATCCGATTTTGCCCACTCAAGTACATCTTCGGGCACATTTTCACCAGCCGCTTTCGCTTTTTCATATAGCATAGAAATTTGCTCAGTGTAGGTCGGCTCGCCAGTTTCCATGGGGGATGTTTGTGCTTGAGGCACAGGGGACGCTGGGGCTTCGGTGACAATTTCAATCTCGGGTTTTCCTAAGGTGATTTCTGATGAATCGCATCCGCTTACTATAAGCAAACAAGGAATGCATAGGCACAAAGCGCGTAAAAGTAACATGATATTTCTCCCATATTTCCCATGATTAGCAACTGGATTCAGCATAGCATGGAAGTAGGGAGGGATCAACGAGACTTAGTCTTCGGTTTCTTCGTGAATGTCTGCGTCCAATGGTTCTGTATCCTTGGGAACATCTTTGAATGGCTGAATGTAGAAATCACCAAGATTGGTTGTAGAGCTAGAATTGACCGTAAAAATCTCACTTTTTATAATAGTCCATTCGTAGTCTCCAATAATCAGTTGGTGTTCACGAAGGGTATCTAATTTAATATTGAATACACCTTCTTTATTGGTCTTGATGCGATACCATTTAAATTCCCAATTTCGTTTTTCCTCACTCTCCTTGCTTTTGATTTTAATCAAGGCAAGTGGGATGGGTTTGTTTTCTTGATCTAAAACTCGGCCTGTTACGAATCCTTGAGGCGCTTCTTGATAATTGATTTCAGGTTCTTTTCCACTGAGATATATTGTGATGGGTTTGAGTTGCTCCCCTTGAATTTCGGCAGGAATTATATGGTCGGTATTTAATTTTTTAAATTCTAAGCCTTTTGGAAGCCGACTAAAACTGAGTTGTGCCTTTGAATCGGGAATTGAGATCCTGAATTTTCCATTTTCGTCTGTAACTACTAGGCTACGGCTACCATGACTTGGATGGTCATGAGCCCTTGAGGATACATATACATCGGCTATACCTTTGCCGGTGTCCTTATGGAGTACAACACCGGAAACAGTACGGCTGCGTTTTAAATCAAAGTTTACATTCTTCGTGGCTTGGCCCTGAAGAACATCTATATTGGATTTAATTGGCGAAAGGTGGGTATTGAGCATTTCATGATCTATTAGGGAGAGGTCATATTTTCCAGCGGGCAAATTAGTAATGCGGTAATATCCATTTTCGTCGGTTTTGGTCCAAGGAAATCGGTCGAATCTATGTTTATTGTCCTTGGAGAATGGTCTTATTGTAACCCCCTGGAGTGGTTTACCGGATTCAGAAAGCCTTACAGTTCCTTCAATTGTGCCTTCTGGGAATAAGTTAAACGTAAAAAAGTCAACTGGGTTATTTGAATCCCGGCCGCTATTTTCATGAACGCCAATTGTTTGTGATGTTAAGCCTGGAGCAGATGCGACTACATAATATCTTGAATACTTGGGCAGATTGGGAATTTCGAAACTACCATCGTCATCCACATCAACATTTAGAAACTTGTTGCTAAAATTTAGTTCAGAATAGTCTTGCCTAAAAGGGGTATAAAAAATATACATCTGAAAATCTGGATTTGAAACGATTAATGAAATCACGTTTATTTTTACAGATTCCATAGGGAACTCTTTTGGTATAGAGATCTTTCCGGATACTGTTTTTGATTCCGACATAGTGATTGTTGTTGGGTGGGGCGATGTGGGGGTATAGATATGGGAGATATATTGCCAAAGCCCAATACGTTTATTTTTTTCGACCGCATAAACGAGCTGTTGAAATTGCTCATCTTTATTGGTCTGTAACTTTTTGAACTCTATATATCCATCTTCATCGCTTGTCAATGGGCCTTCAGTGGATCCACGCCTTTTTGCAAAAGGTCTTTCTGGGCTAAGAGGAAAAGATGCAATTTGGTGAATATATACTTGTGCACCGGCGATGGGTTCACCAAAGTCGTTCACACATTGAAGGCGTACGGTCTCTGTCGGAGTCGCGATAGATTGCGCAAGGAGAGGAGTGGACTCTTTTTCAAGATCGCCTGTATCTTGAGGGGTTTCCGTGACTGTAAATTGTACAGGGGGGGTAGGTTTTTCAGTGACAGTAGGGAGGGGTTTGTCTTCTAAGATGGGTGCAGGTATTTCCAATGCGTTAGGCCTTGGATCCTCAAGTTCACCTTCTAAAATCGAAGGGGATTGGGTCGCTACAAGCCGAGTTGACTCGAGTGTTTTCTGAAGGTGGGAGGTGTTTTGCTGTGTGTCGGATGTGCCAAAGCCGGCAACCATGGCAAGTGCTGTAATTATCAAAGCAATTGATCCCACAACTACTTTTCCCAGCAAGGGTGTAGTCGCAACGCCTGGCTTAAAACTTCCACTGAGTACAGCTTTGCCCATGGCATGGGCAAGCGTAGGTGGGGTTGCATGAGAAAACTCGGATGCCATCATGCTAGATAGCATAGCACCTGACAGGACTACTCCTCTTGATTTTAAGCGATGCTCAAGTAAACCTAGCCCTTTTTTAATGCGACTTGTAATAGTGCTTCTGTGCGTATTTAATTCATTAGCAACTTCTGCATGCATGTGCCCCTTGCGGAAATGAGCAACGATTGCCTCGCGGTAAGGATCGGGAAGTGAATCCAGTTCTTCATCAAGGATTTCATTGATGTCATCCCATTGGTTTTCCGTTATGCTGGTTTGTAATTCGCTAAATTCTGTCTCACGTTGCGTACGGCGAGAGTCTTTTCGAATAGAGTCGATGGAGGCATTGGTTGCGACACGGTGTAACCAAGGACCCAATGTCGTGACGTGTTTAGGGCGGGTATGCGTGAGCTTTAGAAAGCAATCTTGAACAAGTTCTTCAGCTCGTGCAGGATCATGTAAGATGCGTAGACAAACACCATACACCATGCCTTGATAACGCGTCACCAGCTCCATAAAAGCTTGCGCATCCCCTGTTTTCTCCCAGTGATCGAGCAATGCACCATCGTTGAAATCGTTCATGAATGAAATTCCCAGTTTGAGTATAAGCAGTATATCTTTATAACGTCGCCTAAGGGAATTTGGACGAAAAAAACGCGCCCTCGAATGAATCGAGGGCGCGTTCTATTGTGATGGATAGTCTCAGGTAATTAGTTGAGACGTTTGATAGCGATATTGCGGAACATAACAGGATCATTGTGTCCAGCAAAACCGAAGTAGCCTTTTTTGAGCTTACGACCGGGGAACTTTTCTTCGCCACCGTCCATGAACTCTGTTACTTTATTGATGTCTGCATTAAGAATGACAGAGCCGTTGAGTTCAACTTTGATGGTGGAACCGATAACAGTCACTTCTTGGTAATTCCATTGTCCTACTGGGCGCAAGTAACCGCGATGAACAGGGACTTGGCCATATACAGAACCATGGTATTGACGCAGATCGAGATCCTTGTACTTGTCTGCGGTATCGTCGAGAACCTGCAATTCAGTCATGCCGTCAAAAGCAGGATTCCCTTTACCGGGGTAACGAATTGCGAGACCGTTATTTCCGCCAGGAGGTAACTTGAACTCTACACGCACAACAAAGTCGCCGTACTCTTCTTTGGTGAAAAGATTTCCGCCGTGTCCTTCTTTGCATACAATAGCGCCGTCTTTAACTTGGTAGTTGTCTATGGCACCTTGCCAGCCATCAAGGTTTTTTCCATTGAAAATAGAGGTGAACCCTTGAACAGAATCATTTCCGCGCAGACGTTTATTGGCTTCTTCAGCAGGGATTTCGCGGATATGAATATTTTTCCATCGAATCTCACCACCGTGAGTTTGTAAGTGAATAGGGCCTTTTGCAGCCAGTGGAGCTTTACGGTTGTAGTAGTTTTCCATGATGGCATTATCGACGGTCAATTTGTCGTTGAAGTGAATTGTGGTGCGTGCACCGAGCTGAACAACGCACAATTTATTCCATTCGCCAAATGGTTTATCTGCATGAACCAATGGGTTTTTACCTGGAGCACCTGGACTGTTATTCCAAAGACCACTCGATCCCAGATCTGCTTGAATATGCCATTTCCCACCAGCTTCTGTGGTGTCCCATATTTGTACCTGAGGCGTTCCGCGCATGTAGACTCCACTATCTGCTTGAGCAACAGTTTTGTAATCTACATGAAATTCTACATCGCCATACGATTTGTTGGTTGTAGCGTAAGGGCCATGGCCATCATTGACCATTTCGCCATTTTCTACACTCCAGTGTTTATTAAAGGCCTCTTGAAAGCCATCAATTTTACCTTGAAGCTGGTCGGGTTTTACCTTACCAACGGTGTCATGTGGATTGTGCCCATGCCATCCATCAAGATTTTTCTCATTAAATAAATTTGTAAATCCCGCAGGTGGTTCGGCGAGGGTGGTAGGGGCGAAGGCGCATACGGCCAGTCCCAAAGAAGCAAGTGCTAGATGTTTCATTGATCAATCTCCAACTGTGGTACCAAATAAGTGTAGCGATAATCCTACCTGCTTAACAGGGGGATTTCAAGGGAGTGAATTGTGCTTGATACTGGAACTTTTTCAGGTGTTTCAGGTATTCTCTAGGCATTATGGATATTCCTTTAGATTTCGCACAAGAAAACTACCCTTTAGCGCCTACATCCTTGTATAACGTGGGAGGACCAGCACGAGTGGCGCTGATGCCTCAGACACGTGAAGAAGTTGAGGCGGCCTACGACTGGGCTAAAACACAAGACCTCCCTATGATCGTATTGGGTGGTGGATCCAATGTGCTAATTGCAGACAATGGGTTTCCGGGGATTGTCCTATTCACGACTGAACTGGTTGGAATCGAAGATCTTGGGGAAAATCGGTATTGGGTTGGTGGTGGAACCATCTTAGATACCATGGTTAATGAAACGATCCTAAAACATAATTATCACGGTGCCGGAGGACTCACTGGCATACCAGGTACTGTTGGCGGTGCAATTTTTATGAATGCAGGAACTGTCAACGGTTCGATTTGTGAACTCATGGAATCTGTTGATATTACGACAGATTCAGGCACTCAGACTATACCTATCACACCCGAACTGTATAGTTACCGAGGCCAGAGTTTTTGCCCTCCCAGTGGACTCATCTTGGGGGGGACTTTCCAATTCGAATTCTCCGAAGAGGATCAACGAGCCAAATACGAACATTACATCAATCGCAGGAAAAAGACTCAACCCAAAGGGCATTCTTGCGGTAGTGTGTTCAAAAACCCTGAAGGTGATCATT
>CALLLL010000088.1 GCA_938082445.1 uncultured bacterium | reverse complement strand
GAATCTTCTGATCCTGTGTAATTCGCGGCATTACACGCAATATTGTACCCACATCAATAAACTCAACTTGAGTCGTTCTTACAGTATCCACTAAATTAAACGTGTCATTGCGGACCGAAGTCGTTGCATACGGGACTTCAGTCGTATTCTCAAATAATGCTTCTTGACCATCTTGTACCGTGATACGAGGGTGCGCCAAGATAGTTGCATCCCCTTCCGTCTCCAAGAAATTCAGCATTACGCTCAAATCCTGATCATCACTCACGAAACTGGTTATCATACCCGTTACATTGTTTTCATCATCTTCAGAGGCTTCCGGTACTGCGGTATCGCCAAATGTATTGGTGATATTTCCATCGCCCAATCCATCCAATACATTCCAGTTAACACCAATATTGCGAGCAATTTCAGAACTCACCGTAACTAAATAGGCCTCAATTTGTACCTGCTTACGTTCTTGATCCCACGCCTTAATTAACGCATCCACATCTTTGATGCGTTGAGCTATCGCAGTAACAGTTACTTGATGCAATTCCTTGTTATGGGATACAGCCCCCATGTTTTCAGGTATAACAGCTAAAAGATTCTCCGCCACCAACTCTGCATCCGCATAATTAAGAATCCAAGATTTCGATTCGACCGGTAAGTCCAAAGTAAGCAAAGTAGCCGCGATCAACTTTTGGCGTTCTGGGCGATCCAGCACGATAACTGTATTGGAGCGCGGGTCATAACTCATACGGCCGCCTTCAGACAACAATACTTCGATACTGTCAAACAGCATTCCACCGTTTGCATGTTTCAATTCATAGGTCGCTGAAATGCGTTCTTGATCCAAATCGGATAATAATTGTTGAATGTGTGATATATTCTCTTGGGTATCCAATATGATGATCGTCGATGTACGTGGATCAGCCATCATGCGCCCTTTATGAGACAAAAGACTCACCACCCCAGACTCCACACTTTCCAAATTTGTATGACTCAATACATATTCAAAACGTTCAATGTCTCCATGTTCACTTTGCAAGTACTCTTCATTGGTCATGATATAAAGCAAATCCGCTTCAGCATCATACCGATAATGAACCTCGTTAAACTTCAATACACTCATCGCTTGCGCAGGCGTCATTTTATTTAACCAGAAGTTCAATTCCTTCTTTGTCACACCCGGTGAAGCAACAATATTCCACTTAGTCGCCGTTGACAACGCACTTAAAAATTCCAAAGCCGGTAAAGGACCTTCTAAAGTCAAGGTCATATCTGGAGATGATTTTGGCAATGCGCCATACGATACATCCTTGTCCAGGATAGGCTCAAACGATTCTTTTCCCGCAAATACACGCAGTTCCAAGCCCTCATCATTACCACCAATTTTTACATTGGGTTCAATATCCATTTCCAGACCATCCGCAGAATCAGCCTGTTTATCGCTTTTTGTCCCCTTAGAGCCCGATTGCTGAACCACACTATTAATACCCGGATTGAATGCCCCACCCACAGGAATAAAGCCCGGCCCTTGGAGAGCATTGGGATTGTTCAGCGATTGTTGCGCCCATACCGGTAACACGCTTAAACTAAGCATGCACAACATTAATTTCATGATCGATCGTTTATTCATGGGGCACAATTCCTTTATTCCTGAAGCCACACCACTTCGTTTATTTCCTTGGATATTTATGAGCATATTGGTTCTTGCCTTTATACTTTTCAACAATCAAAAAATCTGGTGTAATCGAAATGATTTTACACCCTCGGATCACATCCCCTACACCCAGCCATTGGCCATAGGGCTTTTCCGGACTTACCACATGTACTTTTACGTCATCTCCAGCTTTCATTTCTTTGCGTTTGCTGGCAACAACATCCTTCAAAATTGCCCAAAAATTAGGCGGAGCCTCTTGGCTCTTAGGGGAACGAGCACCCGGTACCAACTGATCCCACACCTTGGGTTTTGCTTTAAACGTGTTTTGCAAAGCAATATAATCTGCCTCACTTCGCTCCAAATAATACGGCGATGGTTCCGGGATTGATTCAATTCTCTCCATTAATACTGCAGAGCGCTTATGCATTGGGTTCCGCACAAGTTGATACACTAGGCATATAATAGCACAAGCCGACACCAACAACATGAAAATTGTCAAGGGACGAGAGTTTCTCATGGTGTCGCCTCACTTAATACTGTACGCGTTAGTTCGATGTCCATCGCCACTTTAT
The DNA here is from genome assembly GCA_938082445.1 of uncultured bacterium. Lineage (GTDB taxonomy): Bacteria > Hydrogenedentota > Hydrogenedentia > Hydrogenedentales > DTSJ01. Next base: position 1,519 of record CALLLL010000088.1, on the reverse strand, counting down.
TACTAGACGAATGAGCCCGTGTGATATCAAGCGAATCAATCCGAAGCAATAATGTACTTCGTTCAAGGCGTTTTAAATACTCCAAAGCCACTGCCAAAGTAGCGTCTGGAACGCGGAACCGAATTTGATATTCCTGGTACCCATCACCCTCTTCCCGCAATAAGCCCTCTTTTAATTCAGGAATATGCACCAAATATTTAGTTTTATCCGATAATTTACTATGCGTAGAATGAGCCTTCGGGTTCTTAAGGGCCAATCGATAGACCTCACGGCGTAGAGAATCATGAATCTCCGCCTTAGTCTGAGCTGTAGTATGCGATGTCAGTACCTTCTTAAAAGCCTTATCGACACTCGCCTGGTGCTCTTGCTGGGTATGCAAATTCACCAGTTCCATTTCAGCATTGGCGATCTGGGTATCCAATCCCTCTAAGCTACGATTCCCTAAAATATAAATAGACAACACCACGACAACACTAACAACCACAAGCGTAATTCGAAACAGCGTTTGTTCACGAGGACTTAATGAATTGATACGATTCATTGCGTAGCCTCCACATCGGATGCTTTGCCTGGGAAATCAATGGATATGGCATATTCCCATACATCCAATGCATTTTCTTTGCGTTGTCGATCATAAATGGATTGAGCTTGAGCGAACTGTGGATACACCGTTTTCCCCACCATGCGTAACTGATCGATTAATCCATCAAATCGTTCACGGCTATCTGCACGTCCCTGAAGCACAATCCCTTCTTTCGAGGTATACGAGAAACGCGATATCGTTAACCCCTCTGCAGGTGTTTGCGCCATAATACGGCCCAAATGCTGATACGGAGTATCTGGACGAGTCACTTGCTCCTGCAGTCGTTGTAAGTATGCCCGTTTTTGCATGACCTCCTCAGCCATCGGCCGTAAGGTCGCAGCTTGTTGCTCAATTTCACTTAAATAAGCATTGCGCTGCATGACTCCCTGAATAAAGGTGCCTGCAATCAATACCAACATAGCAACAAATAAAGCCAACTGTTTTATGACGCCACTCTGTGCCGCTTGCTGAGTACGGTAATCCTTAATTGAAGTCGGTAACAAGTCAACTGCATAAGGCAAGGCTAAATAATCAAGCAAACCCGCGCCCTGATACAACAGAGGTGCAGAAGACGCACTATGTTGCCGTTCAAAACTAAGTCCCGAAAAAGATAGGCGCGCTTCACACTGAGCCCAAAATGACTCATCTACTTCAAAAGATGTTGTGATATGCAAAGGCAATTCTGTGGCCAACTGCCCTTGCTCACGTGAATAGCTACGTAATGCACTCTCCATTGCATCCAATATGGAATCAGGAGACGAGGTATTTAACTCAACGCCGCGATTGTACAACAGTTCCTTCTCGCGCAAAACAACCAGATCCAATGATGCTGCATCCAAGTGAATATGCACCGAAGAATAAGAATGCGGCTTCTTTTCAAGCAAAGAAGCCATGAGGCAAGATGTACTTAAATAAAGCGCACGAATGTCCAGTCCA
>CALLLL010000087.1 GCA_938082445.1 uncultured bacterium | reverse complement strand
AGATACACGCAAATCATACTGGCTATCGCCAATGCTCACCTGAATCTTACCATCTTGTGGCAAGCGCTTTTCAGCGATATTAAGATTCGCCATCACTTTTATGCGTGATACGATCGATGCCTGAAAACCAAGAACAGTATTGGGAACCGGAACTGAATGCAAAACACCATCAATCCGATACCTCACCCGCAACTCATCCTCAAAAGGCTCAATATGAATATCGGTTGCATCCGATTCAATGGCTTCTAGAATCAATACATTGACAAACTTAACAATGGAAGGATCGATTGAGTCATCATCAATATCAGAAGACTGCGATTCTAATTGTATGCTTTGAGGTTCATCACGGGTTTCATGCAGGATTTTCTCGACGGTATCAGCACCCACCCCATACAGTGATTTAGTTGCTTTTTCGATATCGTTCGGAGTGGAAACCACTATCGACACAGGCCGCTTCAACACCATGCGAATATCGTCAATCAAATGGGTATCCAAGGGGTTAGACACCGCGACAACCAAAATATCCTTTTCCAGAGCAACCGGGACAAAGCCATAGTGCGTAGCATAGCGTGCAGGGGCCTCAGAGGCTAAATTAGGGGGGATTTGAGCTGGATTGATGAGAATAAAGGGTAATTCACAATATTGCGCTAAGCAATGATACAAAGACGTATCTTCAACACTGGCAGCCGAATTCAAACATTCCAGCAAGCTGCAATTCTGCTCCTGGGCTTGTTGTTTAAAATGGCTTAGGTCATCCAGCAAAATAATCTGCTCATCGACCAAGTGCTGTTCAAAGGCATCCAGCGCACTCATGGTTAACTCCTGTAAGGACTTAAATAAGGACGATTATGACATGTCGTACGGTAGTGGGTCGAATTTTATTCAGGCAAAGATGCCAACATCACTGTTGCTTTATCACTCAGCACAGGAATAGGACCCGACACCACTTCGCCCAGCATACGTTTCGCTTTGTTCGGATTAAAGTCTTCGTTTAAATAATATTCACCCAAAACCAACTTAATCTGCATAGCCACATGTGGATTCTCTTCATCCGACACAGCCAGTTCAAGAGCTTTATTCATTTCTAAATAATCCACATCTGCATACTGAATCATGCAACGCGCAATATTGTGGACAGCTTCAGTAGCTTGATGCGTACCCGGGTATTTCACGATATACGCCTCAAGAGAAGCAATCGTTACATCACGATTCAAGCGATCCCACTCATGCAACGAATCATACTCTGAATTGATCAAACGAGCTTCTTCAAGAATTTGGAACGTGCGCTGATAATCATCCGATTGCGCAAAAGTAGTTGGGTGCTCTTTACGCAAGGTATCAAACGCTTCATAAGCTTCAGGATACATTCGCAAGCGTGAAAACGTTAATTCAGCCAACACACCCTGCACCTTAGCGGTCTCTAAATGCTCAGCCAAGGTAGGATTGCTTAAATGATCATTCAAAAGCATATACGCTCGCCAATATTGCTGATGCGATACCAAGTCAGACGTTTTATTTAAAAGAGTCGCGGTTTGGGATTCACTACGGTTGCTAAATAATTGTGAATAGCCCACAAAACCCAAAGTCAATATCATTACTGCAGCAAGTGCTTTAAACGGAGTAATCCATGAAGTGCCAACGGGTTTAACGGGCTCCATGGTGCGTATTTCCTCTTCTAAACTGCGACGCAAATCGCCTGTAAACTCAATAGGCTCATCAGAAATAGTCTCGGTAAATTGCTGCAATGAGGAAAATTCACTACGACACGCTTCACACGAAGACAAATGACTATTCAAAGCCTCTTGTTCTTTTACTTCGAGCGCTTCATATAAGGATTGGGCAATTAACCCTTCCCATTCAACACACGGTTTCATCTTAGCTTAACTCCTCAAGCGAATCGGCCAGTTCATCGCGTAATTTACGCAATGCTCGATACAGATGCACTTTGATACTGCCCACTGAGCAGTCCAATACTTTCGCTATATCCTTCAACGGCAAATGTTCATAATGCCGCAACACAAATACTTTTCGCTGAGCAACCGATAGCTCTTCCATAGCTTTATAAACAGCCGCCGAAATTTCATGTTTCCGGATACTATCCTCCGGAGTTGTATAAACAACATGCTGATGGCTTAAATCTTCACTCGTCGTATGGACCAGTTTACGTTTTCGAGTCATTCCGCGCCGGTGATCAATAGCCGTATTGGTCGCCACACGCATTACCCAGGCACCAAAATGCCCCGTCGGTTTCCACGTATGAATCTTCTGATACACACGCAATAAAGCCTCTTGAGTAACATCCAATGCATCTTCTCGATTGGCCGTATAACGATAAGCCACCGAATACACTCGCCCCTGAAAACGAGACACAATATCCCCAAATACAGCTTCATCGCCCTGTTGAAGAGCTAAAGCCATTGCTTTATCCGCAATCTCTATTTGGTCTTGAGTACTCACAATTACCTATACAACGCCTTTAAATGAGCTTAGGTTGACAAAAATAGTCGAAATACAACATATTTATACATACAGTATACAGTATTCTTGACAAAATCATGCTAAAAACAGAAAATCCTCATTTTCACGGTAATTTCGGCTCAAAAACCACTCGCGGATTTCCCGCCGTGCGCCAGGTGCCCCAACAGCCACCACAGTAAAACCAGCTCCTGGCGGAGGTAATTCTTCTGGATTGATGACTAGGCAATCATGGATAATTTTCCCAATTTTTCGAGGAGCAATGTCCACCACAGCTTTGGGACGTAAATCTCCCCATTCCTTCAACCAAGTTTTGCCAACAGCGCCTGCCCCCCACTGATAAAACTCACTATATTTAGCTAAATATAGTGAATGTAAGTAATGCCGCTTCAACATTCGAAACCGCTCAAGAGAATATCGCGTGTCAGTCATTGATGTTCGGCCTTCAGAATGACGCCAGTGAAGTAAGGGTTCTGCAACAACACCTAGTCGATAGCCCCCTGCAACAAACCGTAAGATTAAATCGTAGTCTTCGGCCCATCCTAAATCGATATACCCACCAATAGCTTCGAATGCATCTTTACGCATCATAGACGTTGGATGAGCAACCGGACATTCTACAAAAAGCTCACGGACAATGTCTTCATGTGCAGAAAAAGAATTGATCCATTCCAAGTAACGTTGACGCCCCTCCCCCGCGGCCAAGCCAATATGCGAAACATGGGTCCCGCACAAAGCAATTTCAGGATGGATTTCCAAATAGGAAACTTGGCGTTCAATACGCTCTGGATAGGCAACATCGTCTGAATCCATGCGCGCTAAAAAGAGCCCCTGTGCAACAGCAATACCCAGCATAGGGGCTTCAATGATACCCACTTTTTCAGAATCTATTACTCGAATACGTGAATCTAGAT
>CALLLL010000086.1 GCA_938082445.1 uncultured bacterium | reverse complement strand
ACATCCGGATTGGTGACAATTATCCAATCGAGAAAGTCATGCAGTAATTGAGTCTCATCCGCTACAAATCGGATATGACCACTATCCTCTTCTTCACCCACCATAAAGACTACTTCACCATCTGGCGCATAAGCAGCAATCGAGTATAAGTCTCCACTTAGACCGTTGGTCTCGATATCAATTGATACCACCGATAACTCCGGTACAAGTTCCCCCGGCGTCATTTTGGGGTTCACAACCTGCCAGATCCCCCCTTTGCGTAGCATTTCACCTTCTATACACACTGTAGAACAAATGAAACGCTCCATCAGATAACGATCTTCAGGCTTCACATCGGATTCAAACGTTAAAATCCCACTATGCTGTAATTGCTGCGCAAAATCGCGCAGCGCCCGCTGAGAGCGAAAATAGAGACCATCGACAGCCAGATGCCCTAAAGTCTTTAATTTCAACGCTTCACGTCGATAGGGCCCATCGGGAATTTTTGCGCTGTGTTCAACAAAAAAGACCACTTCTTGATTCAAAACACTTATATGCAAGGCTTTTTCGGCACATTTCACCCAATAATCGAAATGTACCCCATCGGAAGTATCCCGGTAACTTCGGGACATAATTATGCCAGTTTCGGTGTTCATACTGACATGATAGCAAACCCTTGCATACAGCTTCCTTTCCTTGTATAATTGGAAACCTATCAGTGTTTAATGGCATACATTAACTATAGAAACAGCAACCGTAGAAACAGCTAACAGAAGGAAAGAAAAAGCATGCTTAAACGTACTCTTATCTTTACCCGAGGCTTAATCGCATTAAGTCTCCTCATGGCACTGGCATTGGCTCCTGTCAATTCCTATGCGGCCGATCAAGACCCAACCGGTACTTGGAACATCGTAGTAGACATGGCTGGCCAAGAAATCACCGCCACCATGACCGTTACCAAAAATGCCGACGGAAGCTACAATGGTAGTCTCAGCTCAGCAATGGGCGACGCCGAATTCGATTCTGTTGAATTCAGTGGTTCTGACCTCAGCTTTACCCAAACCTTCGGAGAAGGTCCAGATGCTATCGAATTCAAATTCGAAGGTAAACTGGACGGCGACACATTTGCCGGTATGCTTAATAGCGACATGGGCGAAATGGCTGTTAAAGGTACTCGCGCAACCGCTGCTGGTATCTTCGGTACATGGAACCTGGTTTCCAACTCCGAAAACGGTGAAATGGAACACACCCTTGTTTTGAACGACAACCTCACTGGTACTGTAGACGGCAACGACATTGAAGACCTTGTTGTTTCTGCTGACGAAATTTCCTTCACCATCGGTCTTACCATCGACGGCGAATCCATGGAATTCGAGGTAGAAGGTACCATCGACGGTAACTCACTCACTGGTGAAGCCTACCTTAACGGGGATAGCGCATCTGATCTTGAAGGTGAAATGGCTTCTGCTAGCTCCGGTAGCGCAGGTAGCCCATTCGGAACCTGGGCCATTGAATCGTCTTCAGAATTCGGCGACATGGAACACACCCTCGTACTGAACCACGATTTAAGCGGTTCACTTGACGGCAACACCATTACCGACCTTACCCTTTCTGCAGATGAAATCAGTTTCGAAATCACCATGACAGTTGACGGTGAAACCATGGACCTCGAAATCGACGGTTCTATCGACGGCAAAGAAATCTCCGGTGAAGCGTACTTGAACGGCGACTCTGTTGCTGACCTTGAAGGCACCATGACTGCTGGCGCTGCTGCTGGTGGTTCTAGTGCTTCTGCTGTATTCGGCACATGGACGATTGATTCATCTTCTGAAGCCGGTGACCAAGAACACACCATGATTCTTAATGCTGACCTTTCCGGTACTTTCGACGGTCAAACAATTGAATCACTCACCGTTTCTACCGATGAAATCAGCTTTGAAGTATCTCTCACTATCGATGGTGAAACCATGGACTTCGAAGTTGACGCGTCAATCGACGGCGGTGAATTCTCCGGTGAAGCGTATCTGAATGGCGACTCCGTAGCCGACCTTGAAGGTGCTCAAAAAAATGGCACCACTTCAAGCAACGAAACCGGTCCTTTCGGAACATGGGCAGTTGAGTCTTCTTCTGAAGTAGGTGACCAAGAACACACCTTAGTGCTCAATCAAGACCTTACCGGCACAGTAGACGGTATCGCTATGGAAGATGTAGTTGTTTCCGCTGACGAACTCAGCTACTCCATGACCATCACTATCGATGGCGAAACTATGGACCTTGAAATCGAAGTTACTTTCGACGGTGACGAGCTTTCAGGTGAAGCCTACTTGAACGGTGATAGCATTGCCGATCTTGAAGGTGAAAAAGCGTAATCGCTTTACCCATCCAAACACTAAAACGCGGTTCAGGAATGACTTCCTGAACCGCGTTTTTTATTTAATGATTTACAAATAACGATTAAAGCTTATTTTCTTCCCCAGCCAACATACGTTTAATATTCTCCCGGTGACGAATCACAATCAGTACCGCTACAATCGTACCGATAACCTTAATAGACACATCATGCTCACCAATGGTCCAAAGCGTAATGCTCAGCGTCACAGCACCCAATATCGACGCCAAGCCCATCATACGTGAAACTGCTACCGTTACGATAAACACCGTAAACGCAATGGCCATTGGAATGGTCGCTAAACCAGTGAATACCCCCGCACTCGTCGCGACCCCTTTCCCCCCTTTAAATTTACAAAAAATCGAAAAGGTATGGCCCAATATTGCCGCAAAACCACAAGCCAAGGGAGCATAGTCCCACTCAGCCAACTTAGCCACACACAACACCGCAATCACACCCTTAGAAATATCCCCGATAAGCGCCACACTCCCAATGCCTTTACCCAGCACCCGAAGTGTATTCGTTGCACCAATATTCTTACTCCCGTGCTCACGAATATCCACCTTCTTCACCAACAGGCCTACCCACAACCCTGTTGGAACAGAGCCCAATAAGTATGACAAAAACAAACTCAGCGCAATCATTCCAGTCATCGTTTCTTTTTATCCTTCCGCGCAGACTTAGGCGCAATCTTCCGACCATCTGTACGATCATGCTTATCTTTGTGGTCGCCCTCTTCACGCAACTCCAAATGAATCGGCACCCCTTCAAACTGAAATGCCTCGCGCAACTGATTTTCCATATAGCGAATATAACTAAAATGGAATAAGCGCTTTTGATTCACGAAAAACACAAACGTGGTTGGTTTTACACTCGCCTGCGTGGCATACAAAATTTTCGCATGCTTCCCGTTCTGGCTCGGCGGGTTATGCTTCGCCTTGATAATCTTCACCACATTATTCAATTCATTCGTTGAGATCCGTCGCTGCGAACTCTCCGCAATACGATCAATCAACTCAAAGGATTTAAACACACGCTGCTTGGTTTCATTGGATATCGTAATAAATGGAATATACTTCAAATGCGGCATCTTCAAGAACATCTCGTCCTTCAATTCCTTAAACCGCTCCTTCTTATCCTCAATCAAATCCCACTTCGTCCACACAATAGACGCGGCAGTCCCCTGCTCATATATATAACCCAAAATACGATTGTCCTGCTCAGAAACGCCCTCCGTCGCATCAATCATCACCAAGCACACATCCGCCCGCCGAATCGCCCGCAGCGAACGCGTGATGCTGTAATACTCTACTTCCTCCTTGATACCTGCCTTCTTACGCATTCCGGCTGTATCAATCAGCACATACTCTTTGCCCTTCCAATGAAAATCGATATCAATTGCATCACGCGTAGTACCTGCTGTACTGTCTACAATCACCCGCTCTTCATTCAAAATCGCGTTGATAAAAGAAGACTTCCCGACATTGGGTTTCCCCACCATCGCCACGCGGATAATTCCATCATCCAATCGTTTGCGACGTTCCTCCTCGGTCTCCTCACGCTCCTCATCATCTTCGTCTTCATCTAGATCGACAGGCTCTTCCACCGGTTCAGGCAAATGCTCAGCCACGGCCTCCATCAAGCCATCAATCCCAATCCCATGGCCCGACGAAATCGCATACGGTTCCCCCATCCCCAACTCATAAAAGTTGAAGCGGTTCATCTCCAGATTTTCGTTATCTAATTTATTGGTCGCCAAAATAATCGGCGTATCAAAACGGAACAACTCATCGCGCAGTTCATAATCCACCCGCGTCAATTCCGTCTGCCCATCCACCACAAACACAATCACCGTCGCCTCATTCAAGGCCATCCGCACCTGTTCCTGCATCTTTTCAACGATGGCATCCTCAGGATGCTCCACAATACCGCCGGTATCCACCAACTTAAAGGTGTAATCGCCCCAGGAGGCCGTACACTCATGCCGATCACGCGTGATACCCTCTTGATCCATAATGATCGCCCGCTGCTTCCCCGAAATTCGGTTGTACAACGTAGACTTGCCCACATTCGGACGTCCACAAATCGCGACCACCGGTCTTTTTTTCTTCTTCGCCATGCTTAATCAGCTTCTTTCTTGTTAATACGCTCTTCGGGTGTCCAATCCTTGGGCTTAATAAACGGGTCATCCACCACCCGTTCATGCCCATAAAAGGCATAATCCAACCACGACGCACACGCAATCGCCATCGTCACCCACAAAAATTCACGTGCAAAACTTACCTGCAACAATACCGCCATAATCCCGCAACTATACAGTACCGTCGTCACCTTTCCCAAAAATCGCGGAATCGGACGAATCGGCCCCCGATACTTATGCAGCACCATCGACGTAATCAATATACACACATCCCGAAGCATAATCACGACCGGTATCCACCTGGGCACCGTATACGCCAACTCATGATTCACCGCCAGGAAGATAAACGAGATATTCACCATCAGCTTATCCGCCAAAGGATCCAGAATCGTCCCCAGCTTCGTCTGCTGATCATAATGGCGCGCAATATAGCCATCAATGAAATCCGACGTCGACATAAACACAAAAAGCGCCATCGACGCATAGCGACACCACTCCCGCTCCGGCCCATACCCCATAAACAGAGCCACAAACACCGGAATCAACGCCACCCGCGCCAAGGTTATACGATTCGCCAAATTCACCGCATCCCCCCACATAAATGCTAAAAAGGATTTCGGCCTAAGTATAATGGAATCAACCAGATCGGTGCAAAAATCGTCGGCGGTAGGTATAAGTTCCAACTGAGCCCATCATAACAACAAGAAGAATCATACGCCAATGCACCACAGCAATAATTCCCCAACGCACAGGGGCTTGTAAAAATACATATCGCGCAATTAAATCGGCAATAGGTGGGCTAACACGATAATATCCATCTACAAACGTAGCCCCCACTCCATTCGTTAACAATTGTTCATCACGAAAAACTCTTAATTGATCCAATTCCTTCGCCAAAGGAGTCCCATATGCAGCTGATGCAATAAAACATGCTCCCCCATCTTTATTCTCTTCATTAGATGCAGGAATACCGCGATTAATCAGTATTGAAAATCCATGACTACTAGAGCGGTCACTGTTGTACGTTTCCAGGTCAACAATCCCATCATTATGTAAAGTAACAACATCAAGATATTTATCACTGTTTAAATTGGCCAATGCAATATCATGCGT
>CALLLL010000085.1 GCA_938082445.1 uncultured bacterium | reverse complement strand
TATGATGGAATTTTTGAAGCGTACAATGATGGATATTTTGTTGCATATCGTTATGCATTTATCATCGGATTCAGTGAAGGATATGACAATGCTTACTGGGATGACTATCTAGATTTCCTGGCAGGCGATTGGCATGACGAGCTCCTGCATGCTGGATTCAGCGATGGATACAATGATGGCTTTTCCGAAGGTCGGATATTTGGAGCCTATGACTATGAGGCTTTTTTAGAATTCGACTGGTTGGATGCGTTTCTCGATTGGGAATCGGGCACCGATCTTTACTTTGAAGAAGTTGATAAGGGAACGGGCGAATTTGGTCCAGTGGTGCTTTATGAATGGGGCATTAACCCGCATGAGTATTTCGCCAGTCCAGCACGCTCTATTGCCGAAGGACCTAAACGCACAACGAAAAAAGAAACTCTTCGGATGCGTATGGTAGCCAATGAATTGACACGAAGCGATCCACCTGCCTCATCGGTAGATATTTTGCGGACTCTTACGGAAGAGCAGGAAGCTTTATTGAGTGTGTCGCCTACGGAAACCGATCGCAGTGATCGCATATTAACGTTGACCACTACATGGAGTGAGCGTATTAATTCGTATAACCAGAGCGCTTTAGGCTTACGTGCGACACCTCACAATACCCGTACGGGAGATCGAACGAAAAAATAACCGCTCCTCGGCAACCGCGAGTGGATTCCGACCTACACGAATTTTCTTGTCGGCATTCATTCGCGGTTTTTTTATGTACGATCAAGGTTCGAAAACGATAGTTTTATTTCCATGACGAATGACACGATGCTCTGCGTGTGCATGGATGGCTGAAGCGAGGGCATTTTGCTCTAAAGTTCGCCCTTTACGCTTGAGTGTTTGAACAGTGTCTGTATGGGAGACGCGTGCAACGGCTTGCTCAATAATGGGACCTTCATCCAGGTCCATCGTGGCATAGTGTGCTGTGGCGCCGATAATTTTTACGCCGCGTTCATACGCTTGCCGATAGGGATTAGCGCCAATGAATGAGGGCAAGAAACTATGATGAATATTAATGACTTCTTTGCCATAATCACCCAGAAAATCCGCGGATAAAATTTGCATGTACCGGGCCATAACCAGAAAGTCGCTGTTTTCGCTAATTAAGTCAAGAATTTGTTTTTCCTGATCCGCTTTAGTGTCTTTATTCACGGGTAAATGATGAAAAGGAATGCCGTGATGTTCAACCAATGCCCGAGTGGTTTCGTGATTACTGATAACAAAAGGAATTGTCGCATTCAGTTCACCACTGCTAACGCGATACAGGAGATCAACCAAACAATGATCGTATTGTGAAACAGCGATGGCCATCCGTGTTACATCACTTTCAAAATGAAAATGCCATTCAGCTTGTAGAGATTTTCCTAAAGGGGAAAATGCACCTTCTAAAATCGTGCGATCGGCGGTGTCCAAAATAAAACCGAGTCGCATATAAAACCGACCACCTTCCAAATCCGTACTGTGTTGATTGGATTCAGTAATGTTTCCGTTTTGTTGAAAGATAAACTGAGTTACCTGCGCCACAATCCCGTGTTGGTCGGGGCATTGTATCAATAAAATGACCTTTTCCATGATGCTCTCTGTATTCCTCTGTCGTACGTCAGTAGCTTATTAAAACTACAGTATCCTTGTTTTATAGATACTGATCAACTTATAGCCAATTCACACACCCTACGCAAATTTTTCATGTGGTATACTGAGTATATACAATTAGCTGCATTCGATGATTAAACTCATTAGAAAGATAGTCCACTATGTACGATGAAGACTGGATAAACCCCAATTGGAAAACGCTCATTGCTGATGATCACGAAGCCATCTGTGAGTTATTGACTCGTTTAACGAACAAATACATTGGCGAGGGAGATAGCTGTTTCGATGGGCATGATGCCATCGAATTGTTTACCAAAGCATTGAATAATGGACAGTCGTATGACTTGCTATTACTAGATATTGAGATGCCTTATGTTGAAGGTACCGAAGTAGTCGATCACATTCGCCATCTGGAAAAAGAAGCAGGTGTGGCTGAAGATCAACGGGTAAAAATCATATTGGTGACCGGGTATCCCGATGAAGAACACATCAAAGAATGGTTTACCACGGGATTTGATCAATACCTCGTCAAGCCCATTTCTAAGCAAAATTTACTGCACGCCGTTCAGTTACTTCGTTAGTTTTTAGAATTAACTCTCACTTCTTGAATCACATCCCGTGCGGTTTCCATCATTACCCTTTCAACGTCTTCTGTAAAAAACCCGACCTGACTCTCCAAGTCAATCCCCCACAGCCACGTCGTCACACCGATCGTTTCATGGCCCCCCTCACGCACAATCTGCGCCGTGGGGATATAGCCGAATAAATCGTTGTTATACCCAGACACCCATAGTGGCACATCCGGATGTTCAGCACGCAAATTTAAGGCATACTCTGCGACTGTTTCTGTGGGAAAGGCCACTATTATTAAGTCATTTCCAAAACCCCAAGCCGCGATAGGTGCTGTGTAATGATCGGGCAATGTCCCACCTTCTGCTAAATACACTTTCATGTGCTTGGCCATTAGCCCCACAACACCTTTATCGTTCGCTAAAACATCAACTTCTTCTTTAGATAATTTTTGCAAAGGTAGTTTAGTCATTTGATAAGCGAATGTTAGTTTCCCTTCAACCGGGCGTCGGTCATTTTCTATAGCGCGTGTCACCGCATCGGCCAATTCTAATCCAATTTTCCGGACCCCGGGAATATTCGTGCGGGGTTCAGGATTTGCATCAGCACCGCATCCTGATTTAAACAGGGCGATAGACTCCGGGTATCGCTTCTCCAAGATTTCCTGTGCATAGCCAGCATAATCGCCTGAGATCACATTATGATCACCGGTTAATCCAGTGTTGTGGCATGCACAGCCAAACAGAATGGCTTGAATTGCCCCTTCGCCATTGGTTGCTGTTAATACCGGCACTACCGGATCTACTGGACCATTTGGATTCGGTGCCATATAAATTTCCCCATCTTTATTTTTCATCCGCCGATTCATAACAAACTCGACTTCATCCTCCCCCCAGGCTAACTTCGCAGGTGCAAGGTCCTTCAGCGCCGCCATCATTACCTCATACAGCTTTTCCTGTAGCCCTTTCGTGTACTCCACTACCTTCTGCGCATTGTCCCCTTCAAAAGCCGCATACGCCACATTCCCTCCGATATCCGGATTAAGGCTCATTAACGGCCCCGTGTGGTTATGCGAGGCATTGAGCATTAGCTGAGCCCGTGTCAGGCCCGTCTCCTTCATCACCTGTTCACAAACAGGTCCAAAAAACACATCCTGCAAGCCCACTAAATCAGCCGTTACAATGATCCCCTGTGTGCCTTGGTGATCCTCAAACGCCATCGCCTTTGCATAGATATCTATATCCACATCCGAATAGGGATCCGCTCGCCCACCATAGCCCACCAACGGAATGGGAACCTCCGGTGTAATTACCACTTTAGCCACCCCCACTTTCCAATCGAGGGGTTGGGCATAGGCCGAATGTATTCCACCCAACCCGATACAAATCACTAAGGAAAGGGTAAACATGTACAGGAATCGAAGAGAGCTCAACATAGTTTCTAGAGACTCCATCCATCGCGATATGTTGGATTGACCAATGCATTGGCCGCTTCGTTATTGGTGACCACCAAATTATCCCCGTCCCAATCCAGGCGCTGATCCTTCATTCTAATTGCCAGTACACCAATCAGTACCATCTCGGTCAAGGGTCCGCCGTATTCAAAGTTAGCACTTGCGGGTGTACCACCCTTACATGCCTGTAACCAATCAGCTTCGTGGGCATTGTCGGTTTGCGGAACACGATCGAGATACGGTTTGGGATCACTATATTGAGCACGGCGTGATTCCGGCAATAATACGGCCCCTGCAGCGCCATGTGAACCGTGTTTAATTACGCCTTTATCCCCTACGATTAACGCTCCATTCCCACCAAGTGTTAAATCGCCCGGTAATCCTTCTGGAATAGGCGGTTTGATCAGCCCATCATACCATGTAAGTTTTATGGGCCCATGCTTAGCCCGTTTGGGGAAATGATAATTCACCACTGCTGCTCGTGGATAGCACTCTTTGCTTGCTTCATCATTTAAATGCGTACTCGAAGCCTGCACCCAATCAGGGTGCCCTAAATCCAAGGCCCAAAATGCCGGATCGAGAATATGACATCCCATATCGCCCAGGCCCCCCGTGCCGAAATCATAAAATCCACGCCATGAGCGCGGATGATACGCTGGATGATACGGACGATACGGCGCGGGCCCCAGCCACAAATCCCAGTCCATTGTCTTGGGTACAGGAGGTGTATCTTTCGGGCGCGCCATTATGGGAAAGGTTGAAGACTTGGAGCCCCCTACCGGTCGATCGCTCCATGCATGAATTTCTTTTACTTTTCCGATGGCGCCGTCTTCGATCCATTCCTTCACTAATCGAATGGTATCGGAAGAATGCCCTTGGTTTCCCATTTGAGTTTGCACACCGGCCTTACGCGCTGCTTGTGTTACAGTTCGAACTTCGTGCAGATTATGAGCAAGCGGTTTTTGACAATAAATGTGTTTTCCGTTTTCAATGGCGGCCATTGATACGACTGCATGCGTATGATCGGGTGTGGCAATCACCACCGCATCAATGTCCTTTGCCATCGTGTCGAACATTACACGATAGTCTTTAAACTGCTTTGCTTGTGCATATTTTTCAAAACTGTTTTCTACATTACCGTAGTCCACATCACACAGTGCCACGATATTTTCCATACTGCATCGCCGTGTATTCCCGCGTCCCATCACGCCCATGCCGACGGTCGCTACATTTAAGCGTTCATTTGGCGATATTTTTCTTGGGACAACTTTCGCCGTATTCACGCCAGTGTTGCATGCAGATAAAACAGTTGTTGTAGAAGCTGCTAAGAAAGCGCGGCGGGTGATAGCACGTTGATTCATGAGACTTAAGACTCCTTCCCTTTAGAAATCATCGCCCCCCCTATCACTGCGATACTAATTATTATTACATAATAAAAAATGGGCGTAAAATTACCGCCAAAATTTGTGAAGCGAACAGCCAAACCCATTTTGACTTTAAATAAAAACATAAGCAATGCAATAAATAGCCAAAAATTTCCTGCAACAAAATAACGCATAATATTTACTCCCTTGTGTATATGCTTTATAAACTCCATCCATCCCGATAGGGTGGATTCACCAATGCATTGGCTGCCTCATTATTCGTGATGGTCAAGTTATCCCCGTCCCATTCCAAGCGTTGATCCTTCATGCGAATTGCTAGCACCCCTATCAACACCATCTCCGTCAAGGGACCACCGTATTCAAAGTTGGAACTCGCGAGTTTACCATCTTTACATGCTCGTACCCAGTCCAGTTCATGCGCACCTTCTTGCTGTTTTACGCGCTCAAGATAGGGCTTCGGATCGGTGTATTCTGCGCGTCGTGACTCCGGTAAGAGCACAGCACTTCCAGCGCCATGTGAACCGTGTAGAATGACCCCTTTATCGCCGACAATGAGCGCTCCGTTGCTCGGTAATGTAAAGTCACCGGGTAGCAACTTTGGTATAGCCGGAAGTAAACGACCGTCATACCAAGTTAGATCAATGGGGCCGCGTTTCTTTGTTTTGGGGAATCGGTAGTTAACGATTGTGGCTCGCGGATAGGTTTCTTTACTAGCCTCATCACCTATATGTGTGCTGGAAGCCTGTACATAGTCAGGATGTCCCAAATCCAGTGCATAGAAGGAAGGATCAAGAATGTGACAACCCATATCGCCCAAGGGCCCAGTCCCAAAGTCATAAAATCCGCGCCAAGTCAATGGATGATAAATGGGATGATACGGACGCATTGGGGCCGGGCCAATCCAGAGGTCCCAGTTGAGCGATTCGGGTACAGCAGGCGTATCCGTAGGCCGTCCCATCATCGGAAAATCGGACCACGGGTTGCCCCCTACAGGGCGATCGCTCCAGGCATGTACTTCACGTACCTTGCCCACTGCATCGTTTTCGATCCATTCCTTTACCAAGCGCATGTTGTCCGATGAGTGCCCCTGGTTCCCCATTTGTGTTTGTACGCCCGCAGCTCGTGCAGCTTCTGTGACGGTGCGTACTTCATGCAGGCTATGCGCCAATGGTTTTTGACAGTAAATATGCTTGCCATGTGCAATTGCATCCATGGAAATTACTGCATGGGTATGATCCGGTGTAGCGATGATTACCCCGTCAAATTCTTTTGAAGCTTTATCAAACATCACGCGATAATCCACAAAGCGTTTGGCTTTGGGATATTTATCGAATTGCTTCGCGGCATGCTTGTTATCCACATCGCATAAGGCCACAATGTTTTCAGTGGCACAGCTATCAATATTTCGACGCCCCATACCGCCAATTCCTACCGCCGCCAAGTTTAATTTTTCATTGGGCGAAATTTTTCCAGGCACAACTTGAGCCGTGTTTACCCGAGTGGTCGCGCATGCTGAAAGCACGGTAGTGGTCGAGGCAGCTAAAAAAGCTCGCCGTGTAAGGTCGCTAGTATTCATGATGTAGTTACTCCGAATGGTGTCGTTGCGCTAAATTATTATTTGCCTTCACTCGCCCATTGTTTCATGAGGGCAATGTTTCCTGTAAGGATTTCAACATAATCATCTGTAGGTTTTCGCCGTTTTCGTTGACCCGTCACATAGACATTCATGTCCTCATCATACACTTTCGTGGGCTCTGCTTTTTGTGCACGATCTCCGCTTTCAATTACCCATTTATCCAAGGTCGTACGCAAGGAAACCAATGCGTCGGTATGCGTAGCATCACCGGCTAAATTGTGTAAGTTGTGGGGATCTTTAACCACATCATACAATTCTTCTTTAGGACGCGATTCGGCCATAATTAAGGATTGCGCTGCATTGAGTTTTCCAGTAGCATGCAACTCACGCATTCGAATCATAACGTCCTTTTTGTCTTTATAGGCATTGGGTTGAAGGTAAGGGCGTTGCCAATGGTAGTTTCGAATATACAAATAATCGCCTTGGCGAACACTGCGAATACGGTCAACGGTTTCATCGCAACGATCCCTACCGGATACTACAAACGAGCGCGTGCGGTATTCGGGTCCATACAAGGGATTGGATTGCATGCCTTCTGGTATGGGAATCCCTGCGAAATACAATGATGTTGCAGCCATATCGATATGCGCTACATAATCATTGCGGACACTTTGTGGGACACGACCCGGTGCCCAGATAATAAAGGGAATATGAATGCCTTGTTCATAACAAAACTGTTTCCCGCGGGCATGGCTAATACCGTGATCGGTAATAAACATGATTACCGTTTTGTCTAGGAGACTTTCATTCTCCAAACGAGCTAAGATTTGGCCAACTTCATCGTCACTGTGTTTTACACTATTGAGATACTTCGCCCAATCCTCACGTATCAGGGGATCATTGGGGTACTGTGGAGGCAATTTGACATCGGCAGGATTTACCGGGTGATCAATTTTGACACCACGGTTTTTTCCGCCATGCAATTGTACTTGTGCAAAAAAAGGTTGCCCCTCTGCACGCCCTGTCCAATCTTTACCGTCGTATAAGTCTTTAGGAATGCCAAAGTTATAATCCGTTTTCCCTGGACGATTTAAGGTACCGCTTGATCCATTACTTACATAATACCCAGCGTCTTTAAACAATTGTGGGATAAGTGGAACACTATCGGGCAAGACCTGTTTAATGGTGCCTCGAAAACTGCGATGATGATGCGCGTTGATGGTGCTTGGGTACATGCCGGTCACGAGACCTGAACGACTGGGTGAACATACCGGGCTGGTGATATAGGCCTGACGAAATTCCGCGCCTTCGTGCGCGAGCCTATCCACATGAGGGGTATTGATTAAGGTTTCGCCTTGATAACTGAAATGACTCGACATGTCTTCAGTAATGATCCAAATAATATTGGGCCGTGTATCTTCAGTGGCCAACGATTGAGGTGCTACGCCCAACACAAGTAACAGGAATAATCCAGTCGACAGTATGGTTTTCATATTGAGTCCTTTATGACTTTAGCCGTGAGCCAAAGAGTGTGTATAATGCCCTTCACCTTACGCGACATACGAAAATTTTTCAAGCCGAGTACAACTGGAGTGAGCCGATGCCAAGACACCCTATTTTACCTACCATTGATTGGAAGTCTGTTTTTGCAAGTGGACTGAGTTATGCCGATTGGATTCAACAAGGGGAGCGGATGGATCGTGCTGACGATATTCAACAAATGTTGTCGGAGCAAGTGCTAAGCGATACAGCAGCAACGGCCTTAAACGCGCTTTCACGCCCTGTACATGTTGTGGCTATTGCCGAAAACTGGTGTGGAGATGTTGTGCGCCATGTACCGGTACTTCAAAAAATGGCTCAGGAATCTGAGCAACTTAAAGTGAGTTACATTGCCCGCGAAGGCAATGAAGATGTTTTCGTACGTTTTGTAACCAATGGCGGCGAAGCCATTCCTAAGTTTGTATTTCTCAATAATAATTTCGTCGAATGCGGGAACTGGGGCCCCATGCCCCAAGCTTTACGTGTACTCATTGCGCGTGGCAAAGCCTCAGGCCAAGGCGGCGAAGCCCGACAACGAGTCTCGGAAGCCTATGCGGCTGACCCCGATCGCCTTGAAACACTGCGTGAATTGATGGATTTAGTTGAAATAGCTAGTGCTGAAGCTCCGTAAACGTTTTTAAAAATACACAATAAAAAACGGTGCGATCCTCTTTTGAGAATCGCACCGTTTGTGTTTTGAATGGATTAAATTACGCTTCGCCGCGCAGTTTAGCCAAAATGGATTTATCTTCCAGCGTAGTCACATCGCCGGTAGTTTCTTTACCCGCAGCAATATCGCGCAATAAACGGCGCATGATTTTACCCGAACGTGTTTTCGGTAAGGCATCGGTAAATCGAATATGATCGGGCTTGGCAATTGCACCAATTTCTTTGGCTACATGATTGCGCAAGTCCACCATGTTTTGGTCACTTTCTTCCACACCTGCACCCAAGGTGACAAAGGCAAAGATGCCTTGTCCTTTGATGTCATGAGGGAAACCTACTACAGCGGCTTCTGCTACAAGTTCACTGGAAACCAACGCAGATTCGATTTCCATCGTACCCAAGCGGTGCCCTGAAACGTTAATGACATCGTCCAGACGACCGATGATCATGAAGTATCCATTTTGATCACGGAAGGCGCCATCACCCGCAAGGTACCAACCTTGGTCTTTGAATTTTTCCCAGTACACTTCTTCAAAACGTGCTTCATCTTTGTACAAGGTGCGCAACATTGATGGCCAAGGATCTTTAACCACTAATGTACCGCTGTGACCGTTGGGCACTTCTTCGCCTTCCTCTGTTACCACTGCCGCATTCACGCCAAAGAACGGCAAGCCAGCAGAACCGGGCTTGGTATGCATAGCGCCTGGAATTGTGGTGATCATGATACCGCCTGTTTCGGTCTGCCACCATGTATCCACAATGGGACAACGCTCCTTACCTATGACGCGGTGATACCACATCCACGCTTCAGGATTAATCGGTTCACCCACAGTTCCCAACAAGCGTAAGCTGCTGAGATCGTATTTGTTGGGATGCTCATCACCCCATTTAATAAAGGTACGAATTGCCGTTGGGGCGGTATAGAAAATGTTTACACTGTATTTCTCACAGATGGACCAGAAGCGTCCTTCGTCCGGTGTATTCGGTGTACCTTCATACATTACAGAAGTCGCACCGTTGGCAAGAATGCCGTAGACGATGTAGCTGTGTCCGGTGACCCAACCAATATCGGCAGTACACCAATAGGTATCTTCTTCTTTCAAGTCAAATACGTATTTTGAAGTCAGGTAAGTGCCCACCATGTATCCGGCGGTTGTATGCAAAATACCTTTAGGCTTTCCAGTGGATCCAGAGGTGTACAAAATATACAAAGGATCTTCAGCATCCAATTCTTCCGCGGGGCACACGGCTGATTGTTGAGGCACAATGTCATGCCACCAAACGTCACGCCCTTCTACCATCGTAATGTCTTCATCACAACGGTTTACAACAACTACGTTTTCAACGGATGGGCATTGAGGAAGAGCTTCGTCTACGGTAGGCTTCAATGCCAAGGCACCGCCACGGCGGTTACCTGCATCAGCCGTAATGATCATGGAGCACTCAGCATCATTCACGCGATCCACGATAGCGTTTGCAGAGAATCCCCCGAAGATGATGGAGTGAATGGCTCCGATGCGTGCGCAAGCGAGCATAGAGATGGCCAACTCAGGAACCATTGGCATGTATATAGCTACTCGATCACCCTTTTTCAATCCTAGGGATTTAAATGCGTTCGCGGCTTTACAGACTTCACGATGCAGCTGTTGATAAGTAAAGGTACGAGAGTCCCCTGGCTCGCCTTCCCAGATAATCGCCGCTTTGTTTTTGCGGGCGGTGGTCAGGTGGCGATCTAGGCAGTTGTAAGATATATTGGTTTTTCCGCCTTCAAACCATTTGTAGAAGGGGCCATTGTCCTTATTACAGACCGTATCCCATTTTTTAAACCAGTGTAATTCACTGGCGATATTGCCCCAAAAAGTATCTGGATCGTTGATGGATTGGTCGTATAATTCCTTATATTCTTCCATCGACTTAATATGAGCCGCTTCGCTAAAAGCAGCTGGTGGGTCAAACGTCCGGGTTTCTTCCAAGACGTGATCAATATTGTTATTGTCGCTCATGCGTTCGTACTCCATACGTATAGGTCCAAAAAATCACAGATTGTTATTGTGCCATGTAGACATAGGCAATTCCAACAGAATCATATTGGTTAGCTTATATACTAAAGGAATTCAATGATCGGGGCCTATATGATTATAGTGATAATAGTGAATATAGCTTTTCTATTGCTAATTAAGATAAAGTATGCTTTAATAGCTATTCGATATTTGTATGTACAAAATTTGAACACTCGATCCACTATTTTGGATGACAATAATCAAATGTAAGGAGAAGAAGCGTAGTGTCAGTATATGAGTACACCGTAGTAATCAAAGATCGGGAAGATCATGTAGAGACCGGAACTGTTAAGGCCTCTGACAAAGTAGATGCTGAAGCAAAATTAAATCGCTTGGATTTATATGACCCGAAACTGAAGGAACTTAAAGGGCTATCAGGCTTTATCAAGCAGTTTACAGCCGATGTGAAATAAGGTGCTAGCCTAATCGCCGCGATTTTGCTTGAGAACCCGCATCATCAACCATTTCCAGCATTTGCTTCATTAATTCGTTATAGCGTAGAAACATGCATTTGTTAAACAAACTGCATGCATCGCATTCGCGCAATTTTTCATCATCTGTTCGAAGATAATGTTTTTGTGTGCTGTTGTTATAAGCAATTTTCATATTTGCCAATTGGCCGAAACATTCTTTTTGGGACATAATGCAATTCCTTTGTTGTTGTCTTTATCATAAAGTCGGCTCATCGACTACGTCAAGTTATTCAAGCTTTTTCTTGGGAAAAATGTATTAATTCGAATAAATTATCCAATTTCACCTCTTTTTGGTGTATAATGATGGTGGAATACCGTGGAAGACTAGAGTTGAGACAGACATGAAACACTTTATTTCAAATAAATCGATAGCTACTTTCCGTCGCTTTAGTGCCGGAATGCTTGCTGTATTGATGAGTGTGGCCTATGTGGTTCCTGCTTGGGCTACGTGTGTTTGTTGTGATTCTATGAATATTCAGCCAACGTCAATCGAAGAAATAGTCGATACAGATATGCCATCGTGTCATGCTGTAATTCCAACAGGTGATGGCTCCACAGAAGAAATAGCATCGGCTACGGAAGAGATAGCTTCTGCAACAGAAGAAATTGCTTCCGCTACACAGGAAATTTTCAATGGCTGCAATATGGACTGTATGGTTGACGGGCAAGTACCGGCTGCTGTAGCTCCTGGGGTTGTTGAATCACACTCTTCATCTAACCATTCCAAAGCGCCAGTATTGTTGAGCGACTTGGTTTACGCTGAAATTCCGGTGAATAAAAACGGGGTGCCCAATGGTGCACAGGCGTCATCCATCTGCCCCATTCATCCTTCCACGGCCTCAGTGCCTCTGCGCATCTAGTCGTATCTTTCTGCTGATCCCTTAGTGAAACTTCGTTACTCGAGTTGCATCTAATGGTGATCCCCATTGTATTTAGAACAGGCGCGGTGCATCTTCTGTGTACTGTCGCTCCCCAGCAGAAAGTGAGGCCAATAATGAAAATGTATAAAATTATTCCTATTTTTTTCATTGCTTGTATCGCAGTGAGTTCATACGCTGCGGATGCATTTAAACAGATCCAAAAAACAGATCTGGAAAAATCATCCAGTAGTGGTGACACGGTATTGGATACCTATATCCAAAAGGCATTAAAAAATAATGCCGGGTTGCGGGCGGATTTTGATGCTTGGCAAGCGGGGCTTGAATCAATTCCCCAAGCGCGTGGAATCGATGACCCTACCATACGCTTCACACATTTCGTAGAAGAAGTTCAGACGCGTACGGGACCACAAAATAACAAACTCGAAATATCTCAAAAAATTCCGAGGGCTAAGGTACGCGAACATGCTGGCATGATGGCACAATCCCAAGCAGATCAATTGTGGTGGAAGGCCAATGAAACGAAACACCAGATTATTTATCAAGTAAAACAATTCTACGCTGACTATGCGTACTTGGCTCAACATATTCGAATCGTCAAAGAGAATTTAGGGCTGTTGCAAAATCTGGAACCGGTCGTACAAGCGCGTTTACGTAGTGGTGGCAATCAAGCAGATTTACTTAAGTTGCAAGTAGAGATCGCCAAACTCGAAAACGAATTGAATTCCCTTGAAAGATTGCGCCCAGCACTTAACAGACAACTTCGTACCGTGATGAATGACTCAGAAACCAAGTTGCTTCCTTGGCCAAAAGGTATCGAAATCACCCCTAAAGCTTTACAGCTAGGTGATTTGCTACAAACTATGAAAGCAAATAGCCCTGTATTAAAGCAACGCACTGCATTGATAAATAAGAGTTCCCATCATACAACACATAGTCGATTGCTTAAGAAGCCCGATGTAACTGTAGGGCTAACGTATATAGAAACAGGGAGTGCAGAAACCTTTCCAAAACCAACAGGAAGCAGCACCGATCCTTTTGGCCTAACGGTGGGGATATCGATTCCATTGTTCAACAAAAAACACGATGCCAAAGTACGTGAAGCCCGCTATGTAGAG
>CALLLL010000084.1 GCA_938082445.1 uncultured bacterium | reverse complement strand
GACGAGCTGTTTTTTTAGTTGCTTTCTTCCTGGCCATAGGCCACGCCTCCTGAGAATGGGCCACGTAGATCATTTTGCGGTTCTAGTTCTTCATAATCAACATGCAGCAACACGGTGCGTGTCGGCAATGATGCTTTGATGGAATGAGTCTGGTAGGCCATCACTTTTGCATAGGCACTATCAATATCGATGCGTTCAAACGTTACGACTTGATCGGGTTCAGGCGGATGTAAGCCATGCTCAGAGGATTGGTCTTCCATTTTACCAATTCGGGTGCCGTCTTGCTCTTGACCATTAAGGTTAGCAATATCTTTTTCCAATTCCTGAATATAGCTTCGAATATCGGTTTCTTTATATTGGAAATGTAGGCGGGATGTTTCTAAATACGCAAAGCTCATAAACAATGCCATGGGCAACACGATAAATGGGATGTTTTTCCACCACCCTATTAATTTTTTTCGTTGTTGTGCCATTTTCAGCCTCACGCACGTATATCGTTAGAATTTTTAGACTCGTTCTACTGCACGCAGTTTTGCGCTTGCCGCTCGAGAATTTTCCGCAATTTCTTGTTCACTTGGTGAAATCGGCTTGGGCGTTAACACCTTCACCCGAGCAGGGATTAACTCTTTGAGTCGTCCATCTGGATGCAACTCACGATAATCTTTACCTGCCGCTTTCATTGCTTGTTTCATGATGCGATCTTCGCCCGAGTGGAACGAAATACACACTAACCGTCCGCCCGGTTTTAATGCATTTATCGCTTGTATCATAAAGTCAGCCAAACTTCTGAGTTCATCGTTTACCGCAATGCGGATGGCCTGAAATACCGTCCTTGTCTCCTCCGGGACACCCTGCACAAAAGGGAGTGCCGATTTTACTGCTGCAACCAAATCTGCTGTCGTAGTTATGCCCGATGTTTTCCGCCACCGGCAAATCGCAGCTGCCATGCTTTTGGCTTTTCGGATGTCCCCATACTGCTTTAATACTGTAGCCAGCTCAGTCTCATCGACTTCCGCTAACCAGTCTTCCGCAGATGCACCCGATGAACGGTCCATACGCATATCTAACGGCCCCTCCTCCTGAAAGGTGAAACCACGCGCCGGATCATCCAACTGCATACTTGATAAACCTGCATCAATCAATATTCCATCTACTAAAGGTGTTCCAATTTCCTGGAGCACTTCCCCGAGTCGGTCATAATTACGATGCAAAATGGTTGCTTGCGGATACATTCGTACCCGCTCTTGTGCTTTTTCAACTGCTCGTAGATCCCGGTCCAGTCCAAAGACTCGCCCACCTTCGCTCAGCTTTTCAGCTATGCGCAATGTGTGCCCGCCTAAACCAGCCGTGCCATCTACATATACACCCTCTGGGTGAACATGCAACCATTCAACTGCCTCTTCGGCTAGAACGGTAACATGCACTTACGCGGCCTTCTGATAACCCAGAATGGCTTGCGCTTCAGATTCAAAGGTCTCAAACAATTTTGTTACTGCAGTCATACGGAACAGACGCTGGGTGTACTGATTCAGTCCTACCAGTTTCATATCCCCGTCATATGAACGGAATTGACGTAAACGCTCCACGAGCACCCCTACGCCCATATAGCTAATCACTTCCATTCCTGACAGATTGACTACGACGTCATACTGATTATCGCGTAGGCAATCGACTAGAGCGATACGTAAATCTTTTACGCCGTCCTCGTCTACATCGCCAATCACTCGAATCACTGTGACCCCTGTTTGCTGACTTTTTTCAATCTTCAACATCGATTCTTCCTCCACACACCTTTAACCACACCGTGTTCAATTTATAGTAAGGAACTATTCACTTCAGCACCTGCATTCGATGCTTCTGGCATAAATAGCTCACTTGCCATCGATTTATATTCTTCGTCTTGCGCAGTTTGATAATCGCGCCAACGATCTTTGCTCCACAATTCCAAGTGGTCATCCACTCCAATAAGGACCGCTTCTTTTTCCAAGCCCGCAAACTCACGTAAATGAGCTGGAACGGACAAGCGCCCTTGTCGATCAGGCTGCACCTCTGCCACGCTACCGAAGAACATGCGGCGAAATTGAATCGCTTTCACATCCATACTGGAACGTTGACCTGCCTGCGAACGGATTTTGTCCCATTCTTCCTTTGGGAAGATAAATAATGAGCCATCAAAACCTCTGGTCATGTACCACAGCGCATGCCCCAACACCGACATCGTTTCACGAAAACGACGCGATACCGTGATACGGCCTTTGTCATCGAGGACAGTCTGTGATTCGCCAAAGTACATTCAAACGCTCCAATTACCACTTTCTACCACTTAGTAACCATAAATTACCACTTTAGAACCATTCTGTCAAGCAATTTCCACACCCTAAGTGACTGGAGTAACTTAAATTAGACATATAAACTCGAAAAACTTGAAATTTCACACCAGATAATAGGCACATAAAAAATTAACCACAATATATTGTGTTCCTAACAAGAAAAACTTTTTTTCACCACAATGGTTTGAAAGGGGTAGAAAAGTGGGC
>CALLLL010000083.1 GCA_938082445.1 uncultured bacterium | reverse complement strand
TAGATTCGGTAAATTGAGCCAAGCGTGTGCCTAATTCCAATGCTGATTTTATTTCAATCGCTTTAACCTTACCGATTCCTTTGACTTGTTGAAGCTCTTCCAACGATGCCCGGGATAACTGGCGTAAACCTCCAAAATGATTTAACACCGTCTCGGCTAATTTCACTGCCCCCATGGTAGAAGTACCCGTGCCAAACAAAATGGCCAATAGTTCTGCATCACGTAACGAGGCGGCACCGGTTTTTTCCAGGCGTTCACGTGGACGTTCCTCTTCAGGCATTTCACCTATCGCACTGGGAAAATAGGGTTTTTCTGGTTTCATGCGGGCTTCCGTCCTATGGCGATACGTTCTATGCCAGCCAAGTCTGCTTGAAATCCTATGTCATCATACCCATTTTCTTCAAGCAAATTCGCCACAGCGGAATATTGACCTTGGCCAATTTCCATTAGTAGATAGCCGCCCGGAGTTAAAAAATCTTGGCCTTGGTTAACCAGCTCACGAACGATATCCAAACCGTCAGTACCGGAAAACAATGCAATGGGATCTTCGTATTCCATAATGTCGAGGCTTAATCGAGGAGCATCCCCTTCGGGGATATATGGAGGATTTGAACAAATTATATCGAATGTTTCGCCTGAAACAGGCTCAAACAAGGAACCTAAGCGAAATTCGATACGTCCATCCAGGTTATGACGTTCAGCGTTTTCCTGAGCCAAGGCTAAATTGTGGCCCTGGATATCAGTCGCTACAACGATACAATCAGGGACTTCCTGGGCCATGGCCAAAGCAACACAACCAGTCCCAGTCCCGATATCTAGTATTCTCGATTGAGCAATGGACACACGCTGAAGCGCCGCTTCAACCAAATGCTCGGTCTCCGGACGGGGCACCAATGTAGGCGGTCGTACGGACAAAGGCATCGAGAAAAACTCCCATTCTTCCAATATATAGGCGATGGGTTCAGAGGCAAGACGACGCAATAAAAGGAGTTCGAATTCCTTGTTGGATATTTCTTCATCTTCACGCGCTAACAACTGAGCTCTATCAAGCTTGAGAACATGCTCAAGTAATAGCTCGGCATCTAAACGTGGAGATTCGGTGATAAATTTTAGGCGTTTGGTAGCATCATCCAAGGTGGCGCGTATGGTCGGCACAGGATAGTCCTCCTAGGAGCAGGAAATTAATAGATGCGTGTTACTCTGAGGTCTGTAACGCCATTTTCGCAGCACGATCTGCCGCAACCAATCCATTGATCAATTCTTGAAACTCGCCGCCCTGCATAATTTGTTCTAAGCGATAAAGCGTTAAATTGATGCGGTGATCGGATACGCGGTTTTGCGGGTAGTTGTAGGTACGAATACGTTCACTACGATCACCGCTACCGACCTGGCTTTTACGGTCAGCCGAACGCTCACTGTCTTCCTTAGCTTGTACTTCAGCTAAGATGCGAGAACGCAGAATCGTCATTGCTTTCGCTTTATTCTTGTGCTGTGATTTCTCGTCCTGACACGTCACAAGAGTACCTGTTGGTTTATGTGTGATACGCACCGCTGAATCGGTCGTATTTACACTTTGGCCACCAGGTCCCGATGAACGATATACATCAATCTGCAAGTCGCTCGGAGATATATGGAGTTCAACCTCTTCGGCTTCAGGCAATACGGCTACGGTAATAGCTGAAGTATGCACACGGCCTTGTGTTTCCGTTGCCGGTACGCGTTGTACCCGGTGAACACCGCCTTCATATTTAAATTGGCTAAATACATTTTCACCAGTAACTTTAAAGGAAATCTCTTTATACCCACCAATACCAATTTCATTAGTGCTCAGGACTTCAACTTTCCAGCCTTTGGTTTCAGCGAATCGAGAATAGGCTTTAAACAAATCTGCACAGAATAATGCAGCTTCATCTCCCCCAGTCCCGGCACGTAATTCCACAATGGTGTTTTTCTCATCATTGGGGTCTTTGGGAAGCAAGAGAATTTTGAGTTCCTTCTCATGCTCTTCAATGGCGACAGAAAGCTCCTTGCGTTCCGCATCCGCCATTTCGCGCATGTCCGGATCGCTTTCTTCTTGAAACATCTCTTCAGCACCTTCTAACCCCGCTTCATCAATCAAATATTGCTCGAAGCGATCAACCAATTCTTTGATGCCTTTTGCAGATGTGGCGTGTTTTTGGTACAGATCAGGATTAGAGGCTACCTCGTTGGTAGCCATTAAATCATTGAGACGTTGGTACTCCTCCCGTACTTCGAGGAGTTTTTGGCGCATAACTGGCTCCATAAAAAGGAGATTACGCTTTGGCCTTGTTCATATTGCCAAATTTCTTTTGGAAGCGCTCTACGCGACCTTCACTATCGACAAACTTTTGTTTACCAGTGAAAAACGGGTGGCACTGTGAGCAGATCTCGACTTTGATTTCGGATTTGCTAGCGCGTGTTTCAAAGCTAGTTCCACAAGCACATGATACGGTGCAGGTTTCATAATTAGGGTGAATATCTTTTTGCAAGGGTCTCTCCTAGATGGTTTTGACTACTCCGATTCCCGGTTACTGAACGGGAATTCTTAGATACAAGCGCGGTAGTATAGCAAACGTTTCCTCTTCTACACAAGTTTATATGCGTAGAGCATTTAGGAAGATTTCCTTAGGCTATTCTGTAGGGTGAGAAAGCGCTAAATGCTTGTTGATGGCATTCAAATAAGCCAACGCTCCCGCTTCAATGATATCGGTGCTAGCGCCGACCCCTGTATAAGGCCTATTCTCAATTTTTACCGTCACATAGGCTTCCCCATGGGCATCTTTACCCGGGGTAACTGCGCGAATAGTGAAATCTTCAAGCTTGCCGTTGATGCCAGTCACTCGTTCTATCGCGCGACAGGCCGCATCCACAGGACCATCCCCTGTTGCTGTATCAGTGATACTGGATTTTTCATCCCCACGGCGCAACTTAACGATAGCAGTCGCAGGATCCTTACCGGAAGTGGAAATATCTTCTAATGAATAGGCCTCAAAACCTTCATCACGGACTGATGACAATAAAATACGCAAATCATCGTCAAAGATTTCTTTTTTGCGATCAGCCAATTCAATGAACTTACCATACAACTCAGCCACTTCATCTTTGCTTAAATCAAAGCCAAGTTCTTCACAGCGCTTGGATAATCCAGCTTTCCCAGAGTGTTTACCCAACACCAACTCTGTTTTGGCACGTCCCACAGACTCGGGAGTCATAATTTCATAGGTTGTTTGGTTGGCTATCATTCCATGTTGATGGATGCCGGATTCATGGGCAAAAGCGTTTCGGCCTACAATGGGTTTATTAAACGGCACGACCAATCCCGTAATATTCGATAAGGTCATGCTGGAATTGGCAATTTCTTTATGGTTGATACCGGTTTCATAGGGCATGACATCTTTTCGGGTATCCAAGGCCATGACCACTTCTTCCAATGCAGTATTCCCGGCGCGTTCACCGATACCATTGACCGTACATTCAATTTGGCGTGCTCCGCCGCGTACAGCCGCTAAGGCGTTGGCCACAGCCAAGCCCAAATCATTATGATTATGGCAGGAGAAAAGTACATGGTTGGCGCGTTCCACATGGCCAATCACATGTTCAAACATCCCTTGAATTTCAGAGGGCGTTGTATAGCCAGTCGTATCGGGCAAGTTGATTACATCAGCTCCAGCATCCACGGCTTTTTGCACCACACGTACCAAGAAATCCCATTCGGAACGCGTAGAGTCCTCACATGAAAATTCCACTCGAGGCACCAATGACTTTGCCAAGCGTACTGCACCATCCACCTCTTCAACGACCTGATCCGGTGTCATGCGTAATTTATATTCCATATGAATCGGCGAAGTAGCCAAAAAAGTATGGACTACAGGGTGATTGGCGACAGAGACTGCTTCTGCAGCTCGCTCGATATCGGCTTTAACTGTCCGAGCCAATCCAGCCACACGCGGGTTCTTTACCGTGCGTGCTACACGCTGGACGCCTTCAAATTCTTGTTGCGATGCAATCGGGAATCCAGCTTCAATAATGTCAACACCGAGTTTTTCAAGTTGGAGAGCCATTTCGATCTTTTGGTTGTCATCCATACTGGCGCCCGGCGATTGCTCACCATCGCGCAACGTCGTGTCGAAAATTTCTACTCGTGTTGACATGATATTCCTCTTGTTAAAGTTCTGTAAATGATGCGATAGCTTAACAAAGCATGCTAAAAAGAGTCAAAATCCCCTCTGGAGTGGCATATTGTTCGCAACGATTTACCCCATAATTACTCTTACAGAATCTATGCGCACTATTGCGTGCCCCGCCATATTTTACAGTTAAATTTAATAGGGCTTGTGCTTTTAACGAAAACTGTAGGATGGTATACTCTTTTCATGCCTAAACCCAATCCAAAAGCAGTCCGGCGGAAAATTCTAATTTTTCTGTATGAAAATTTTTTAACGGACCCCTTACAGATGCTCACCCCTACGGATTTTACCGATAATGAGGTGTGCAGCATCACCGAATTAATTCCCAATATACATTACTTACACGAGCGCAACTATATTGAGCTTATGTTGGGATACAATCCCCCGCTCTTTGCCGCTACCCGGATTTCGAATGCAGGTGTTGACTTGTATGAAGATCCCGTGGAGTTCGATCGCCTTTTCCCACCAGGAGTCGTTGCATCCACTGCAGGTACCGTAGATCTAGTTGAAATTATGTTGGCTTTGGTGGAACAGGCAGAAGCATTAACATTATCGGGAAAAAAACAAGAATGGTTAATCAATGATATCGATTTTTTGCGGCAAGAATTGATTCAACCCGATATCCATTGGCGCTCAGACTATATATTAAAAAGGCTTCAATGGCTTGATGTTCTGTTAGACAAAGAATCACCCAACGGCCTACCTGCCTACGATTCATTAAAAAGCATTCTGCACGATAAACTCTTATAATCAGGAGAAATTCTTTGGACACCCCTAAAGCTATGCCCGAGGTGGGCAAAAAAGCACCAGCATTTACCCTTGAATCAGATACCGGTGAAAAGATTCGCTTATCCACTTTACAAGGAAAACCTGTATTACTTTTCTTCTATCCTAAAGACAATACGCCCGGATGTACCGTAGAAGCCAAAGAGTTTCGCGATGCTCTCCCTCAATTCAAAAAAATGGGAATTCGGGTGTTAGGGATAAGCCCAGACACCGTCAAGTCGCATTGTAATTTTATCGAGAAGCAATCATTGAACTACACCTTACTTGCCGATCCCGATAAGAAAGCCATTGAGAAATACGGTTTATGGGTTGAGAAGAAACTTTACGGCCGGGTTTACTGGGGGGTTCAACGCGCTACATTTCTCATAGACGCCAAGGGAAAAATCGTAGCCACGTGGACAAAGGTAAAACCCAAAGGGCATGCGGAACAAGTGCTAGCGGAAGCTAAAAACGTATTGTAAGAGATCGCACTACTTGATGGTAACTATTTCACCATCGGTGTTCTCGAAGCGTTGCCCAACCTCAAGGGTTTGCTTGTGAACTTCGAAGAATATATTTTCAATGGCTGTACGGTCAGCTGGGTTAAGATTGTTGATTTCCTGGATAGATGAATACAGCATTCGGCGGTCATTATTTTCCGAAATGACGACCAAAGCATCGCGATCTCGAGATTGGTAGGTCCCAGATTTTTTATAGGCTTTGGTTCGGTGTATGGCAATCAATCCATTCCTTTTTTCGTAAGCATGCCCTGAATCTAACAGGATTTGTACCAACTCAATCCGTGCAGCACGGCTTCGTAATGCCTGCTTTACAGCCGGAGAATCCAAGACAAAATCATCGATGAGTGCCAAATCAGGAGTGCGATTGCCTTCCTTCACTTGCTTTTCCAAATACAAGGCCGCATTGGTCAAAGCTTCTACAGGGATATTGGCGTAATTGGCTTCAGTTCGTCCAATAGGATTGCCATACTTTGCACATCCGCTAAAAAGAAGTACCAAACACACTAAACTCCATACACTTCTATGTCTTTTGATCAATTCATTAAGCGATAACAAGTTTATTTTTCCCCGTACGTTTAGCTTCATATAAAGCATCATCTGCGGCTTTTATTAATTCATCAGCAGTCATCTCTTGGCCTTCAGTCAATGTTACAAGCCCCATGCTGACTGTGATCCGTTCATCTTTCGGCATGCCTTTATATGGACGGCTTGGAATACTTTCCAATAAACGTGTGGCATGTGT
This sequence comes from uncultured bacterium, assembly GCA_938082445.1. Taxonomy (GTDB): domain Bacteria; phylum Hydrogenedentota; class Hydrogenedentia; order Hydrogenedentales; genus DTSJ01. Next base: position 3,058 of record CALLLL010000083.1, on the reverse strand, counting down.
TTCAGCACCTACTTGGTCCGTTTGCGGAAGAAGTATAATCAGCTCTTCTCCCCCATATCGTGCCACAACATCATTCGTGCGAATGGACATGACTGTTCGACGGGATACCTCTTTGAGAATAAGATCGCCTTGCAGGTGTCCATAGGTATCATTTACTGATTTAAAATTATCGATATCGAGTAATACACATGATAAAGGAGTTTTATACCGCAATGAACGCGCAAGTTCTTCTTCCATGCGCTCCATAAAAAAACGACGATTATTCAGTCCCGTCAAAGCATCAGTAGTCGCCAATCGCTCGAGTATTCGATTGGTTTGCTGAATGGTGTCAAATAGATCGGAACGTTCAATGGCATTGGAGGCTGTTTCAGACGCGATACGGCAAAAGTCGATTTCGCGTTGACTGAAGGCACCATCTTTACGAATGGCCCGCAGCAGAAACGTTCCCACCTTAGGGTTTTCCATTACGATTGGAATGACAATAATGGAAGTGATGCCCATAGTGGATAGCTGATCGGAAACCGGTTTGGTAATCGGATCATTTTCAATATCGTTAATCGCGGTAGTTCGCTTACATTGCATGGTATGAATGATTTCAGGGTATTTGCTTAACTGAATGATCATATCGTCCACAGAGGAATCTTCATGCGATGCTAGGACATAGGCTTCAGTGGAATCTTCCCAAATGCGGACCACTGAACAGCGATCGGTCGGGATTGAAGCGGCTATTTTTTCTACAAAAATATACAACAACTCATGCGTAGATCTACGAACAGACAAAGATTTTAAAATATCTAAAATTAATGTCATATCATTTTTTTGTATGATGGCATTTCGTTGGCTTTGCACAATGAAGTCACCGGCTTGTTTCATAAGGTTCATGGCAAGCGGTGTAATGACGCAAGGAGCATCCTCTGACATCATGGCTGGAGTCACCAAAGCGGTGCCCTCTAATATAAATTCTGCAATTGATGTGATGGCCTCATTGTGAAAAGACCAATAGCCTTCAATCGTATCTTCGGTATCGGTTTGTTCGCTCGAAGGAGCTTTGAATAGCAAAACAGAAGCTGAAGGCGAAAAGAGTATAAAAAAACGCTGAGTATGCGGCACATCGATACCGCGGATGGATTCAACCTGATCCAGGTCACCTTTATAGATGCCCGTGACATGGATATGAGAAGCATGCCCTAAACGATTCAACACATCGCCTTCTTGCGCAGTGGTTGAATCCATGATCAATGTCAACTCATCCGATTCGCAACCGGCATGTTCTTTGCCTAAACTACTCACCATAAAATCAAATACATCATCATGGTGAAGAGGAATCAGGAATTGACTCCAATCCGAACGTGAAAATGTTTTGCTTATGTGATCTTGTAATGTCTGGTGGGTGACGGACAAGTCAGTGGCCTTTTCTGTATTCGTTACACGGGTAACGACTGCAATACTTCCCCCGGAAGTTTAGGGGCATAGAATACAGAGTTTTGGCAGTTTAATCAACGTTTTAGACCGCTAAATCAACTGGGTGGAGTGAATGTTTCAAGAATTTGAACCGGTGTGGAACGTACGACCAGATCGTACAACTCTTCCACTTCTGCATTGTGCATTCGTGGGCAACCCGAAGAGGAATACTTACCAATACTATCAGGGTGAATCGTACCATGAATCCCTAAATCAGTCGGTAATCCTGCTTCTTCAGGAATCAGCGGAAGCCAGCGTGAGCCAAGTTCATTTTCAGGATCCCCTGGTGGAATAGGCACAGCACCGGGTTTATGCCAGGTAGGATTCTTTTCTTTGTTTCCAACCTTATACCGGCCTTTGGTCGTTTGCTTTTCAGGACGCCCCAGACCTGTTTTATACATTTTAAAAAGCCCCTGTCCATCCATGAGGTAAATGCGACATGTTGAACGTTCAATGACAATATTAAAATCTTTTGGGGTATATTTAAGCATTTGATTCAGGCGTAATGTATTGGGGTTTGTCATACCATTGGCACGCAATAATTGCCCTTGAGTAATGTTTAGCTTACTTCCTATGGAAGTAAGGCTGTCCCCGGAAACCACCACATAGCTTTTGCTGTCAGGGGTTTTCGATTGTGAAAATAGTAAGCTCGTGTTTAAATCACCTAAATAGCCGGCAGCCTCTTCCCATTCAGCAGAATCATAAGGGGCTTCCGTCAAAGCTTGCTTGTACAATTTGATAGCTTCATAAGGTTGGGATTGCCGTTCTTTTTCACGCCCCATCGCAGTGGTCCCGGGTGCGCGCATTGATGAAGGCACAGTTTCGTAAATCGTCTTGTACAGAGCCAGCGATTCTTCCATCTTGCCTTGTTCTTCCAACAGGCGAGCATACTCTACAGCAACCTGTGGATATTCAGGGGCATCGGGATATTGATCAATGATTGACTTTAGTAAGCCTTCGACAGCTTCATTATTTTGCTGGTGGCGAACAATTTCGATATGCATCAAAATTGCTTTTGGCGAAATATCAGGATTGTCGACACGATCAAGAATCGATTGAATTTCTTCCAATGCTTGCGTTGGATTGTCGGCCTCCAACAGAGACTGAGCATTTTCCAAGCGTTCAGGTGCAGACGCTTCTATGTGCCCCGTGATTTTGTTCTGGAACCAATTTGATACTTTGAACCCACCAACTACGATGGCCCCAATCAATACAATGACAAAAATGATTTTGTATAATGTATTGTCCCCTTTGGGTTTATCCCCAAAATACGATTTCTTTTTACCCGCAGTCATAGTTAATCCTTTTGTGCTACAAACTTATACCCTGATATATCCCCCATCAGGTCAAAGGGTTGCACCAAAGTCCCCCCTCAGTGCGCTATGTCATTATACACAAGACTTTATATGCGTGAAGCCTGAATACGTGACAAATCAAGCATCACCTCAGTCATGGACTGATACCGCTTCTCCGGTTTACGACGCAAGCACTTTAAAATAATGCGGTCCAATTCCGGAGGAATCTCTGGATTTGACTTGGATGGTTTAGAAAATTTATACCGATTGCTTACCAATTGCTTTTGAATTTCCTTGGCATT
>CALLLL010000082.1 GCA_938082445.1 uncultured bacterium | reverse complement strand
CACCCTATCCATATGCTTTTGCTGATACTTCAAAATCAGCGTATTATTATCACGTTTCGGGATCGTACGAAAAAATGGGTTCGCATTGGTACCTGGGTGATCGGGATAATTATTCTTTAGGCCCGATTCAGCCACGCTGTAATTTATATTATTTACCGGGCGAAATGGATTACGTTCCCACACATCACGTGCATAATCAAAACGATCCCACATTTCGTACTGAACTATAATCCCTCGTGCATACGTTAATTCTAGCATTCGCTCTAAACGCTCATAATACACATCATTAAACTGCTCTAAATCATACTTACCATCAGTATTTTGCTTGAAGAACCACACATTGCCTTCATCGCGCGAAGATAAAGTATTGCGTATATAGTTTCCGCCAGAAGCCGATAATAAATCGAGTTCATCCTCCAAATTTTGAATCTGAAACAAGTTATCCTCAACGGATCCACCCAGCAATACCGTTAATTTCCCATCATACTCCCAATAAAATGGGAATTCACCCGAAGGTTGTATACACATGGCATTACGCACTTTGGTTGTTGGCGGTTCAGCCGATGCCGTTGTCAGCGATATCATAAAAATGGACATTAAATACATTATTTTTTTGAACATGGCTACCCCTTTACGCTTTTCTTTAATTCGTCAATCTTCAGTTTAATTTCTGCAGAGCCCTTTTCATTCCCGATTAAAGTATAGGCCCTTAGTAAATCTTCATACAAATGCATCGCAGGTTTAGTAGCCTCAATTCGCCCCAGCAACTCATCCACAGCCAGCTTGCCATCAGCTTGCATACGGCTCACATCGCCCATTGCACGATACACCTCTGCTCGACGCAAATACCATTCCGCCTTGAAGCGACGTTTAGCAATATAGCCATTAATACGCTCCAGGCATTCATCATATTCCTCGGCATCGCACAATGCCTCAATCAACTCAATACCCAATACCACGGCCCCATTATCTTTAAATGCTTTATGAGCCACTTGAACGCGTTCCTTATGTTTACCAAGACTTTTCAACACCCTACATTTCGTTAAAATCCAATTTAACTCTGTATCGAAATAGACCAATGCTTTAGAAATAGCAATGAGTGCTTTATCTGGATTCCCCATACGCTCATGACATTCAGCTGCCAAAGCATTAAGGTGAGCCTCTACGCCTTTATCGTGCGTATACTCCCCCCCTTTAACTACAGCAACCAAAGCCTTTGCAGGTTCCTTATCGTGTAAATATAACTTAGCTAAAGCGACGTAGGCAGCATCATAATCAGGACTTTTGTGAATCGAAAATTTAAGGTCCATCGCAGCAAGGTGCAGTTCCCCAATGGATCGATATTCATACGCTCTTTCCACCAACAATTCAGGTGTAGGACCTGAAGTCGCCATAATATGAGAGAGTTCATCAATCGCCGAATTAGGTGATTCATGCGCCCAGCCTGTTCCTGCAAGAACAAACAGAACAAACCACACTCTATATATATAAGAAACCATCAATAGACTACTTTCCATAAACCAAAGTATCTATTGATGGTATCAAATTATCAGAACATGAAAAAGAATCATTTAATGATTCGTGCACATCCTGCCCAATTCCCACCATAATTAACGATTTTTACCAATACATCATTATCGCCTTTATTCAAGCGAATGGTGACTTTTTCGGAATCCTTCGAGAGCGGGCGGGTAGCATTCTTGGACAAAACATTCTTTCCATTGACCCAAGCTATAAAGGCATCATCAGACCCCAAAGCTAAAGTTACTTCCGTATCCTTCTCAGCGACAATGGTCGAATTAAGATAGGCGACCCGTTGATCGCCACCGAAAAGCGGCCCAAAGTTTACAACTCCTTGATGTACCTCATCTTTATCCAACAACGACCAACTCGCCATTCGCACATCCATTTCAGGCGCAAACTTGGTTGTATATAAAGAAGCCCCCTCAACCCCAGACTTCATGTATGGTCCAGCAACATTCCACGTATCAATCATTCCATCCCCACCCAATAATTGCTCCAATGGCACCTGAGGAGCTGGAATCTTCTCTAAGCCTGGGTCATGTACAACACTGAGTTCATGGATAGACCACCACAATCCATCCGATCCAGTTTGAACAATTTTAATATATCGTCCGCGAACAGGCTTCTTAAATTCCACTTCGGTCACGGGATTTTTCTCATTGCCACTGGCTACCAATGCACCTTTCTCATCAATACTGCTGGAAACATACACTTCATATCCACGAGGATAATCTCCTTTAGAACGTTTCGTATCCAAGGTAAATCCATAGATATCCGACTCCATGTGCAAATCGATACGGAACCACATACCCGGTTTCATCGAAGTACCAGTACTCCAGCGAGTTTCTTGATTGTCGTCCATCGCATGCGTAATTTCTTTGCTACCATGTGAAGCTGATAGCGTCGGCGCTGTCATTAATTTTTGTTTAATCGTCAATGCAGCCCGTTTTGCATCAATCGTCAATTCAGGTTCTTTTGCAAGCTCATTTACAAGTTCTAAGGCTCCACCATCCTTAACATTGCTCAACGACTTTAATAATGCACGCTTACCGTCTACGTCCAAACCAATGGACAAGGCCTTACGATACTGCACTATTTTCTTTTCATCAGGAACATTTTTTGATTCCGATAATAAGCCACTAAATGCCTCCATCAATTGACGACGTATAGAAGAATCCTTAATTTCATCGGCTAAAGCCAAAATAGTGTCGATTGCCTCAGCACTTTTCCAGCGACCAAGTTCTCTAAAAGCGGCTTGTTGCAAATAGTTACTTTTATGTCGTGCATGCTCATCCACCAATGACAGTACATCTGCACCGCCAATATCAGTCAATACGGGCAGTAAAGCAATACGCTGATTATCTTTTAACGATTTTGATAATTGAGTTTCTAAAGGGGTCAGACGTTTTTTGTCATTTTGTATCTTCCGACCAGCATGAATCACGGCATTCACCGCAGCCGACTGAACTTCCCCTTGTGAATTCAACGCATGATTAATGAGGGTAGAATACTCTTCTTCCCCTGCCAAAACCGACAAGGCATCATAGGCATCAACTTGAATTGCAGCTTTGGAAGACTTAGCAACGTTCAACAAATCAGGATTAACCATCACCATATTTCGATCAGCAGCTACTTGAATAAATGTTGACTGAAACGGCCCTTCGTGACGAATGCCGTCGGCAATCAACTCAATAGCCGTCTTGCCGGGTGTAGTAACCAATGCAGTATGTGCTGCTGCAGAAAACTCGCTATTTGTGGATACGGCCTCTCCAACTAAATAGCGCACCGATGCTTTATTTCCAGGCAATTGACCTAAAGATTTAATGGATGCTCCTTTTAGGGCACCATTACTGGACTGAGCAATAGAAAGCACCTTGGACAGAGCACTGGCTTCACCCATCTCGCCCAAAATTGTCACCAATGAGAGTTGAGCTGAATGTGAAAGTCCGTCAAAATGTCCAACGATATCATCAGCCAATGCTTTACTGCCTGGTACACTTGCCAATACATTCATGGCTGCAGCGCTGGATGTCTCATCCTCCAATAAGGTCCATACCAACTCCATACCCGATTTTGGATCAGCCATCAGCATACCGCGTAATACAGCAGTGCGTAAACTTACTGGCAATTTGGGGTCATTGTGTAGTTGAGTAAAAACAGTCGCCGCTACTTTTTCTTCACCTTCTTCAAATAACGTATACGCACAATTTAGTATTGACCTGATTTTCGCATCAGAATCAGGCAGCGCGTTTAAATTCGCTAATGCTTTAGTACTGGCTATCGAACTCAATGCTTTGATTGCTGCATTTCGCACAGCTGCATCCTCATCTGTACATAATGAGAACAATATATCTACAGATGCCACATCACGACGAGCCCCAAGAGCATGAATGATTCTGACTTCATTGAATCCCCTACGTTTAGTCAATTCAGCGTGGAGGGCTTCAGTGGCCTTAGCTCCCCCGATAGTTTCGAGTGCTATAGCTGCAATAGAAGCATGTTTTGCATCCTTGGCCAATAATGTAGCCAATGCAGGTACAGCTCTCTGCGTACCTGCGACACCCAATGCATTACATGTCGCCTGAAGACCTAAAAATGAAGTCTTAGAATTTTTAAGATGTTTAATTAAGATCGATTCGATTTTCTTTAATTCAACTGCATTACCAGCGGCTTGACCAATTTCAGTCAATACAGCATCGAATGCGACGTATGAATCCAACTCACTTAAATCGCCTAAGGCTTCAGCTGCCGATTGAACTTTTGGAATACGACGTGGCAAAGGTATCGTGACTTTCCCAGTAGCGGCCCATTCGGTACCGCGTGTAAAAATCGCCTGAAAGCCCTTGCTTTTCATGCTACCCACATTATGACCCAAGGTGGTATGAAAAATTACCCCCTTCCCATAGCTTAAAGTCATAATCATTGGCTCATGACGACCACTACCGCCTTTATCGCGTGGTGAAGCGGAATAAGCAGTCGCAAGCACTTCCATATTTTTTCCTGGTCCGCGTAAAAAGTTATACAATTCATCCGGTTGTAGCCATTGTTCGGGCATCCCCTTGAGCACAGGATGATTAGGTTGGCGATTGATGACCACAAATTCCCCATAGCCTTCATGCCCACCACCCGGGCCGTCACTTTCGTGATCATGAACCAACTTACCATCGACTACATAGCAGTAGGGACCTGAACGTTTATTTCGTCCCCCCCATCCACCTATACCGATAATTTCATTATACTCTTCCCATTTTGCAAAAGGATTATTCGCCGCATGCACCACAACCACACGCCCACCTGATTGCACATAGTCAACAAAATTTTCTCGAGTATTTTTATTCCACAGTTTCCCATTGTAGTTAAGTACTACCACATCATACTTGGAAAATTTCGGATTAAAATCAGCCAAACTTTCATCTTCACCGGGACTGGTTACCACATCCACGACAAACTTTTTCGCATCTAGCAACTGTTTTTTTAATACTGGCGTGGTGGCTTTCCAGTCATGGTTATTTTGACCATCTAGAATCATGGCCTTTATCGGCGCAGAAAAAGCACCAGCACACATAACAAAATAAGCAATTAAAACTATAATTAAACGATTCACGTCTTATCTCCTATAAAGACCATTCGCCACGATATGGGCGACTGAGCATATTGTTGGCCATAGTATTATTGTTAAATACTTCCTTCGCAGGATCCCATTCCAAAGTCTGGCCTAATGTACAAGCAATTTTTCCCAGATGCCCAATTGACGCCGAACGGTGTCCAGCTTCCACAGAGGCGATAGGTTGTTTGCGTGTTTTGATACAGTCGAGCCAATCGCGCATGTGATTACGCTCTTTCCGAAAACGAAAATCGTTTGAACCAAACTTTGTTTTAAGCAATCCGCCGGGGTTTGATTTGATACCACCACGATTGACCCACACCCACTGACCATTTTCACCGACCCATTGCGTTCCGCCGCCTGAAACTTCAAGAAATTCTTTAGGCATACTCTTCTCGCTACCCACCGTCATGGTTACGCCATTTTCATACGTCGAGTTAAATAAGTATTGGTGCGGCCCATCATATAAATTACTTTTCTTTGGCAGTTGCCATTTTTGAGGCTCAATTTTCACTGGCCCTGTATGATCCCAACCCATCCCCATATGAGCAATATCCCCATGGTGTCCAATCCAGTCCATCATTTGACTGCCACCGAAATCCATCCACCATCGCCAGTTCCAGTCCAAGCGTTCATTATGATAAGGAACCCATTGCGCAGGGCCCACGTAAAAATCATAATCCAAATGCTTAGGGACCGGCGGGTATTCAGTCACCATTTTTTGATGGTCTCCATTGGGTAGACCTACATTAATATGTTTTATTTTTCCGATGTACCCATTACGTACCAACTCACAAGCTTGTTTGAAATTACTCCCCGAGCGCTGCATACTCCCTACCTGAAACACCGTACCGTTACGTTTAGCGGCTTCAACCACAGCGCGTCCTTCACCTAAATCATGAGTTAAAGGTTTTTCACAATAAATATCCTTACCCATATTGGCTGCTATAACTGACGGAATCGCATGCCAGTGATCCGGCGGTGCAATAATCACAGCATCAATATCATCACGTGCCAATAAATCTCTAAAATCATGATAAGCCGAACAATCTTCATTGCCATACGTTTGGTCGACCATCATTTTTCCGCGCATTAAATTCTGTTTATTCACATCACAAACAGCAACCGATTGCGTGTCAGGTTGGTGCAAAGCACCATTGAGTACTCCACGAGCCTGTCCACCCGTTGCGATAGACCCAATGGTAATTTTATTGCTGGGGGAAACTTGTCCATTAAGCCCAAATACCGATGCAGGCACAATATAGGGAAAGGCTGTCGCCCCAGCAGCCATTATTCCTGTCGTACGCAAAAAACCTCTGCGATCCAATAGTTTCTCTTTTTTCACAACAACTCTCCTTGGTCAATCTATCCAAATATGAACCCGACATATAATTTGTTAATATAGAAACAGTCCTATAACACTAACGAAATTACCTAGGCGTCTTCAATAGCTAATATTGAGTTGAAAAACCCCTTTAATGTTGGTTTTCAAGACCATAATGGTGTACAGTTTCTACTCATTAAACTCTACACTATAGAAAGAACAATTGGAGTATCACCGTGAACACAATCCGCTTAATCCTTATATTAATCGGTGCTTCTTTTAGCACTGCCCATGCTCAGCACATTCTCATTGAGGCCGAAAGTTTTGAAGATCACGGTGGCTGGAAACTCGACACACAGTCCATTGAAGCCATGGGATCTCCCTACATGCTTGCACATGGTCTAGGGGAACCAGTTAAAGATGCTTCGACCCCCGTTATATTCCCCCAAACTGGCGAGTATCGTGTATTTGTTCGGACTAAAGACTGGGTAGCCCGATGGGAAGCTGAAGGTACACCAGGTAAATTTCAGTTACTCATCAATGGCGATCCTGTTGAACAAACCTTCGGTACGCAATACAAAGATTGGACATGGCAAGACGGCGGTACAGTATTCATCACTCAAACCCAATCACGCATTGCCCTACACGATCTTACAGGCTTCGAAGGTCGGTGTGATGCAATCTTTTTTACGAAAGGAGATACACCACCACCCAATGAATCTGAAATCCTTTCCGATTGGCGCCGAAAACAACTGGGCTTAAAGAAAAAACCCACTAATGTTGGAGAGTATGACTTAGTGGTAGTTGGCGGCGGATATCCCGGTATGGGAGCAGCCTTATCCGCAGCTCGCCTGGGGTGCAAAGTTGCGCTTATTCAAAACCGTCCAGTGTTGGGTGGAAACGGCTCGAGTGAAGTACGCGTGTGGAGCCAAGGAAAAATCCGACGAGGAAAATATCCACGTCTTGGTGAAATCATCGACGAATTCCAAGATCATGCCACCAAATCACCCGGTACGTATGAAGAATTTGGAGATGCGCAAAAAGAGGCCTTAGTGCGTGCAGAAGAAAACATTGATTTATTCCTCAATCACCACGCCTATGATGTAGATATGAAAGGTAACCGTATCGAAGCTGTCTATGCATTTGATACCCGCACCAGCGAGCGCAAGCGATTCGAAGCCACCATATTCTCTGATTGCACCGGGCACGGCACTTTAGGTGTACTGGCAGGAGCCGACTGGGAAATGACCGAGAAAGGTCGCATGGGAATGAGCAATATGTGGGCCTGGGATAATGCCAAAGAAGAGCGCACATACCCAGAAACACCATGGGCACTCGATCTAGAAATGAATGACTTTCCCTATCCCCATAATTTTCACGGCCCATGGTTCTGGGAAAGTGGCTACGATAAAGACCCATTAAACGATGCTGAGGGTATTCGTGACCACAACCTCCGCGCAGTATACGGTGCTTTCAATGCCATGAAAAATCGAGGCGGCGCCGAAAAACATAAAAACGCCTACCTTACATGGGTTGCGTACATAGGTGGCCCACGTGAATCCCGTCGTCTTATGGGCGATGTGGTGTTAACCGAGCAAGATATTATCGATAAACGTCAATTCCCCGATGGATGTGTACCCAGTACTTGGTCCATTGATTTGCACTACCCTAAAAAACAATATGCAAAAAAATTCCCTGACAATCCATTTATTTCCTACGCAGTACACGGCACTGGGGTCGACCGAGCCTATGGATATCCAGTACCGTACCGAACTTTCTATTCGCGCAATATTGACAATCTCTTCATGGCCGGACGAAATATCAGTGTTACCCACGAAGCACTTGGTACAGTTCGTGTGATGAAAACCCTCGGTATGATCGGCGAGGTCGTTGGTAAAGCCACTAGCATCTGTATCCAACAACAATGCTCTCCACGCGACGTATATAAAGACCACTGGGCAGAACTCGATAAACTCATGCAACTCCCAGGAAAAGCACGACGCGCTACCCTTGACTCCCTCATTGTTATCCCCGACGATGCGTATGAATTAGCAGAACCGGTACAACCCACCATCGTGCTCAGTTCCAAAAACATGAAAGGGATCCTTATTGACGATGTAGATGCCAAGAAAACAGGAACTTGGAC
>CALLLL010000081.1 GCA_938082445.1 uncultured bacterium | reverse complement strand
GATGGTTTGGAGTAAAAGAAAGTTGTCGAGTACCAAGCGAAGAAGAGCGGGCACGTTTTTTGCCTTAACGATAAGTATTACCAGTAAAAAATTTACTGAAAATAAATATATAAATAGAAACTGATCTTTTCAGGAGGAAGTAATAATGGCATTGGAAAATGTATATATCACTGCAGCAACGCGTACTGCTGTCGGTAAAGCAGGGCGGGGCACTTTGGTAAACACGCGTCCAGACGATATGGCTGCGGAAGTTATGAAGGCGGTATGTGAACGTTCAGGTGTTGCACCGGAAAAAGTGCAAGATGTGACTTTGGGCTGTTCATTCCCCGAGCAGTCTCAAGGAATGAATATGGGACGAATTGCGGTTATGGCTGCTGGAATGCCTGATACAATCAATGCAATGACGATCAACCGTTTCTGTTCTTCTGGGTTGGAGGCCATATCGATTGCTGCTGCGAAAATTGAAGCAGGTATGTATGATGTTGCCATTGCAGGGGGTGCTGAGACGATGTCCTTGGTATCCATGAGTGGTGCTAAACCTGCTCCAAACCCACGGCTGACCAAAGAGCGTCCTGATATCTATATTGCCATGGGTAATGCGGGTGACAATGTCGCTAAAGACTATGGTTTTACGCGTGAGGAAATTGATAACTTTGCACTGAATAGCCATAAAAAAGCCTGTGCAGCGATTGAGGCGGGTAAATTTAAAGATGAAATCACTCCGCTGACATTGCCGGATGGTACGGTATTTGATACAGATGAAGGTCCTCGTTTTGATGCAAGTATTGAAGCATTGAATAAATTGCGTCCTGCTTTTAATGCAAATCCTAAACTTGGCTTCCACTCTGCAGGTACCAGTAGTCAAACCAGTGATGGGGCGGCCGCTGTGATGCTGATGAGCCAAAAAGGCTTGGATGATACAGGGGCTAAACCAATTGCGAAATTTTTGGCCTATAATGTAGCTGCTGGCGATCCTAAATATTTGGGGCCTGCTCAGTTGGATGCTATTCCTCGTGCACTTGAAATTGCAGGGATTACTAAAGAGCAAGTTGGTGTATTTGAAATCAATGAAGCGTTTGCATCTGTGGCCATGTTGGTTATTCGCGAATTAGAACTCGATCCTGAAAAATGCAATGTAAACGGTGGCGCTATAGCATTGGGTCACCCACTTGGTTGCACCGGTGCTAAATTGACTGCACAAATCATAAATGAGCTCAAACGTCGCGGTGAGAAATACGGTGTAGTTACCATGTGTATTGGTGGCGGTATGGGTGCTGCTGGAGTAATCGAAGTACTTGATTGATCTCTAGAATACTCAAAAAGTTAACACCCTGTATTGGAATTGTCCGATACAGGGTGTTTTTTATTGTTCTTGAGGAGTTTCTGGAGGGGGGGATTGTCCATCTCGAGGGGGCGGTGGAGGTCGATGACCTTCTGTACCCTCTCTAGGAGGAGGTGGTGGGTGTTCCCCATTACGTCGTTCATGTGGTGGTCGGCGATATTCCGGGGGACCATTATGGCGTCGCCGTTGATCATCCATGCTGGGACCGTCACGATGTCCATCTCGTTTACGATGTTCTCCATTGCGACCACCGGGTCCACGGCCGCCTGGTCCACGACCTCTTCCGCCTTCAGCATGGGCTGGACGATCGCGGTATTCATGAATACGTCGTTCCCATTTTTCGATTTGCTCAGGGGTTAGTACCGCTTCGACTTCACTCTTAAGGCCTTCAAAAGAGGTATCGATTTCATCTTTAATCTGCAAGCGAATAGTGTGCATTTCTTCTTGATGGGCCTTGAAAATGGAGTGGATTTTTTCGGATTGATCTTCGCTGAGATCAAGGTCACGAGTCATGCGTTTTGCTAAGCGGTCGCTAAAGTGTTTCGGTTCATGATCCGGTTGATCGAAGCGATGTTTTAGGAATAAGACTGATCCGCCTGCACCCATCACCATACCTGAAACAAGCAGGATTCCGCCCATGAGTAGGGTTAACCATGCTCGTGGGGGAGTGGGGAGTTGAGAGGGAGGAAGTTGATCAGTCATGTTGAGTCTCTTAGAGCAAAGTCGTGGGGTCGGATTGGAAGAATGTATTGAGCGGATCCATGAGGGTGAGTAAAGCCGGTGTACAAACAATCGCCATGACTACTGCAGCGGTTACAGAACCGAGTGCCAACCACATCAGTGGCTTTTCTGCGATGATGGGTTGAGGTTGTACACGAATTTGGCGCAATACATTTATAGTGACATCGGTTTTGGGTACAGGTTCCATACGTGCTTTTTGACCGAGCGCATAGAGGGGATCTTTTTTTGGATTATGCATTGCCATAGCCAGCCGCCTCCAATTTTTTCTTCAGTTTCTTGCGTGCTCGAAAGGCACGTACTTTCACGAGCGACAGGGACCAGCCCAAGTGCTCAGCAATTTCTTTGGTGTCCCAACCTTCAAAGTACATAAGGGTTAGAACGATTCTGTCTTGTGCATCGAGATGTTGGAGTAATTGGTAGAGATACTCACCTGCCTCTGATGCCGATGCCGAATCAAGAGATGACATCAAAATATCTTTGTGATGGTGTAATTTTTCTTGTCGCTCAGTATCGCGTGCTTTGTGTTTCCAAAACCGGTACCCCACCCGTGTCGCAATACGACGCAACCAGTGCTCAAAAGGCGCTGTACCCTTGAAGGAATGCAAACTGGTGTACGCTTCTACGAATACTTCCTGTACCAATTCCTCGTGTCGTTGAGGATCGCGTGAAAATCGCCACATTTGCCGTGCAATCGGAATTTCATAGCGCTGTACAATCCGCGCATATGCTTGTTCATCACCATTCTGGCATAGGCGCAAATCGTCGTGATCTTCATCGCTAACCGAAGAGTGCACTAGAGGTAGCTCCTGATTAAGGGCGGTAATGAGTAACATGTGATCTCCTGCGACATCCGCATTAAATACAGTGTATCAAGTCAAATCGACTATCGCAAGTGCGAAATCGACGTATTCTCTTGTGAACAAAGGAGTTAGGGTGCTTATACTATTCTCCCTTACTTATATAGTGTCTGGAAACAAGGGGTTGGTTACATAAAAAACGGTGCCTTAGCAGCGCTAAGCCAAGGCACCGTTTGGATTTAGTCTATTTTAATTAAAGACTAATGGACAGTCACTTTAGAGGGAGTAGCCCATTGAGTGTATTGGTCAGCAACATGTGCTTCAGCTACATTACCCTGGTGGACATACATGCGGTAGTTAAAGGTAATGGATTCGGTTTTCTTCAGTGTGAGATCACCGTTCTTTCCGCTATTTTTGCCGTAGAAGTAGGAGTAGCCGAATGCGTTCGCGCCCAAGAGACCGTAGGAGCGTGCGTGCCAGTGGGTGGGGAATCGGAAGCTGCTGGGGTGATCCATGATGGTGAAACCGACGTTGCCAAATTCCTCCAGTGAACCTGAGTAATCACACCAGGCAGCGGGTTTTCCCCAGAGTTGTTTCTCGCCAACGAGGCCTTCTGAGTTGGTGAGGACTCCATTGCCGTCGCGTTCTTGAAGGTCATCGTTCATACGAACAGTTGCCATAGCGCCTTCTTTAGTATCGTTAAATTTAACCTCGCCCTCAGATGCGATAAGAGTGGTGGAGAGATCGAAGATACGGTTTTCACTGGGTGTGTTGTAGAAGGTGTAGACACGACGCTCGGTGAGGTGAGGAGTCAGATCATCTTTTTCTTTGTGCCAAATAATATCCGCAGTGATTGTGCTGTATGCCGCATGGTTTTCAAATGTGACTGAACTGGGCGTGGTGAAGGTCTTGTGCCAATAATCGAAACCATCTATATCGCCATACGCGGTGTAAAAAGATTGGTGGTGCGGGTGGTCTTTGGTAATGTTTTCTTTGCCCATAGGCCAATCGCGTGTGATGGGAGCGCCATTGTGTCCCAACACAGGCCAAAGGAAAGGTTTCTTCTGGTCCGCTTGGTAATGAAATGCAGTGAAGGTCTCTTTACCTAAGGTCACATCAATGCGATTTTCTTTTTTATCTTTCTTCACTTTGAGCTTGCTCTTTTTTGCACGCTTTAAAGTATATGTTTTGTCACTTGATGACGTTGGGGCGACGATGACAGCCTTGCCTTTTTGTACAGTGACAGGCCACTTTTTACCATCCTCATCTACCGCAGAGAAATTGCCGGAGAATGTGGGGTCGCTATATTTGAAGGCGATAGGGGCGACGACAGATGGGCCGTCCACGCCTGAGATAGTGATTTGCTTAGGGGCAGCAACGGCTGAAGTGGTAATGAGCAGGGCTGCAAGTAGGGTTGAAAAAACTTTATACATGAAAGGGTTCCTTTGTCATTCAAGGCTTAAACTGAAGGAATACTGTAGCATATTTTAGGACTGGGATCACCTATTGGTATTATATTTATGAGTGTGATACTCTCGAAATAGTATGGTTGTTTTAGTGAAATCGTGGGAATACTATATTGATTAAAGCACTGCTGCTATTGCTTGGATACTATTTAGTGCTGAGCCTTATAACATTTCTGATTTATGCAAAAGATAAATTGGCTGCACGTAAAGATACATGGCGTACACCCGAGAAAACCTTGCATATACTCTCTTTATTGGGTGGGTGGCCAGGGGCACTGTTGGCGCATCGTTATTTACGGCATAAGTCTCAAAAAAAAGCTTTTCGTATTGTATTCTGGTTAACGGTATTTCTACATTGTCTTTTTTTGACATTGTTTTTAGGGATGGATGGTCTTAATACTCTAAAGACCATCACTCAATAATGCCCTTATCTACGAAGTAGTGCATCCACAATATGGAAGTATGAGGAGTCAAATGAAGTGGGGTTGTCCCAAGTTTCTGATAGTGGTGGGGTAACCACTTGATCGGCCTTGACACCGATCATTACATTGGACTTGCCTTCTAGCAGTGCTTCTACAGCGTGGACACCGAGGCGACTGGCAAGTATGCGATCAAAGGCACTTGGAATACCGCCTCGTTGAATGTGTCCAAGCACGGTAACGCGAATGCCTTTGAGATCGGAATTCTTCTTTACGTATTCGGAAATTTCGTAAGCGTTTCCTGCATCATCGCCTTCGGATATAACGACAATTTGATTATAGTTTCCTTCATCGCGAGAGCGTTGCAATTCTTTAATAAGCCCATCAACGTCGCTTTTACTTTCAGGCGTAAGTACATGATCAGCACCACCAGCAATTGTGCTCATCATAGCAATATAGCCGGAAAGACGTCCCATGACTTCGACGAAGAAGATGCGCTCGTGGGATTCAGCCGTATCGTGTAATTGGTCTATGGCAGTCATCGCGGTGTTAAGGGCCGTGTTGTAGCCAATGGTGTAATCAGTGCCGCCAATGTCGTTATCAATAGTGCCTGGCATACCTACGCAGGGGATGCCGTGTTCTTTTTCCAAGAAGTGAGCACCGTGGTAAGAGCCGTCCCCACCTATCACTACGAGACCATCGATCGCGTGTTTTTTAAGGGTTTCCGCAGCTTTGGCGCGCCCTTCAGGTTCATAGAAATCCATGCAGCGAGCTGTACGAAGAATAGTGCCGCCGCGGTTGATAATGCGGCTCACCGTTTTGCTCGCGATAGGGGCAAGATCGTCGTCAATAAGGCCTTGATAGCCACGGCGTACACCGTAAACTTCGAGCTTGTGAAATAGGGCGGTGCGTACAACGGCACGAATGCCCGCGTTCATGCCGGGGGAGTCGCCACCGGACGTTAAGACTGCTATGCGTTTCATGTGAATTCCTTTTATTTACGGAGGGGTTTATCGGTACGTTTGAGTAGTGCGCGTGCTCGCCATTCAGCAATTGTTGCGACGGCGGTGGCTTCGGTGGTGAGGCTTCGAGCGTCAAGGGCTTGGGCCTGGGTCATAAGGCGATTGATTTCGGCGAGTAGGGTGCTTTCGCGGGAGTGGTCTTCTTGGGGGATGCCGCGGCTTAAATAGTCGGCCAGAAAATTGTTGCATTTGGCCAAGGTGGTGCTGGGGGATTCGAGAAATGGATCGCCGGTGTATTGTTCAAGGGCGGCGACGAGCCGAGCGATTTGTGCGAGTCGAGCGATAAGGGGGATGGCCGTGGATTGCGGAATTTCTCCGCTAAAATACTTGGCTTCGAGAACAGGAAATTGTTGTACGATGCTGAGGAATGGGGCTCGAAAAGTGGTTTCTGGTGTTGCTGTGATGAATGTATTCATGTGGGCTTGAATATTTTTAGGTAATTGGGCGGTGTAGTCTTTATTGGCCATGATGGTGAGCGCTTGTCCATTCAATGCGGAGCACAAGGCTTGAGCGATGGGCTCTGAATCAGTTCCGCTGAGGAAAATGGGCTGCGTATCAAGAGTTAGTGTATAGGAAGGACCTTTTGAAAGGGGAGCGAAGTGACGCGAGAGCACAGTGGAACTGCCTAAGGATTCGGGGATAGTCAATTCTTTGACACTTGTACTGTTAATGGCCATGAGCCAAGGTAGTTCTGGGTTGGTTGATCGGAATAGATGAGCCGTGATGTCATCGTTAATGATATATGGGCTAAGGGATTCATATCCGGGGAGTGCTTCTGTCCAGTGATTGAGTACACTTAGGTTGGTGATTCCAGCTGGAGTAGAAAGATCAAGCTCCAGTGTAGAGAGTGTAACGGGGGTAAATGGAGGGAGGGAGGGGATAAAGTTTGGTGAGGTATCGGGTGATGGCTCGATGGAGATCTTAGGCGATTCTATTCCCGCTTGTTGAGCAAGTGCTCGATAAAGGGCTTCGTTCGAATTGGCTTGGGGGAGGACGATATCGTGGAAGTTTAATGACGACTGTGAACCAAGAAAAAGTTGGAAAGCTTCGGGTGATTGTGGACGAATAGCAATTTGATTATTGGGTTGCATCTGAAGGAGTAACTGGATGAGATTTTGGGTAATTTGGGGGTTGGGGCTGAACTCAAATTCCCACGTACTGATATCTTGTGCATATTCATTCACCCATTTTTCTAGTTGGGCTTGAGTGGTTTGAGACCCTATGGTCACTCTAATCTGAGTATTTAAGGACCTTAAAGTATTGATGGCTTCAAGGTCATTTTCTTTTCCTAGAAAAATCCGCGCTTCTTTTAACGCCAATTCAAGTGCAATGAGGTGGGTATTGTCGTTCCATTCGGGAAAAGTCATGCAGACCGCTTTGGCAGCTGAATGCGATGGGCGCAGGTGACGGTATAGTGTTGTGGTACTGGATGAATCGTCTATGGTGATGGATAAGGTATGTGGACCAAAACTGGCAGGTATATCGGGTAAAGTTAAGTAGTAAGGCGATGTGTTACGAACCAATATTGATGAGAGGTCTAAGGGGATCTCTTGGCCTTGTTCTGTCGTTAGTGTACCGGATATTTCATGAGTCCCTTTTGGGATTTCATTAATCTGAACCACGATGGGCTCATCGGGATAGGTAATAGGTATCCCTCTTTCGGGGGCAACACGAAGGCTGATTTCCGAAAGCATAATGAGGGGAATGGCGAGTAACGGTATCATGAATGGATCAACTGCAGTATTGAAGGACAAATGAGTTGGTGAGTCGTTCTTGACCGATAGTTGTTGGGGAACCATGTCCTGAATACACAACCGTTTCGTCGGGAAGTATCATGAACTTTTCTTTGATGGATGTCATGAGTACCTCAAAATCGCCACCGGGTAAATCGGTACGGCCAATGGAGCCTTCAAAGAGTACATCCCCGCCGAATACGAATCCGTCGCCAAGGAGGCCTACGTGACCGGGGGCATGGCCTGGGCAGTTGAATACTTTTAGTGCAGTATTGCCGACAGTGACTGTATCGCCTTCA
Organism: uncultured bacterium; assembly: GCA_938082445.1. GTDB lineage: Bacteria > Hydrogenedentota > Hydrogenedentia > Hydrogenedentales > DTSJ01. Next base: position 12,096 of record CALLLL010000081.1, on the reverse strand, counting down.
TCGAAGGTTTTGGTGGGGGCTGGAGATTCAGGGACAGGCATGCCGAACATTTGCCCTTGCATGGCAATGGTGCTGAGCATTTCGACTGCATCGGGGTGTATTACAAGCTCACAGCCAAATTTTTCGACGATTTCTGCATTTCCACCGACATGGTCGATGTGGGCATGGGTATTGACCACTTGAGTAACATTTTCGCCATCTAGGGCGGCCATTAGCTCAGCGGTGGCTTCCCCAGGGTCAATGACAATGGTCTCTCCGCTATCTTTAACTACGTAACAATTCTCCACAAATGGGGAGGTTACAAAGGATAAAATTTCCACAAAAAACTCCTTATCAGGACAAATTATTGACTGGTGGTTATGTTATCACAGCGTATGAGGGAAAGACATGCTGAAAAGGCTAAAAAAATAGATAAAATTCATATAATTCAAAATACTCATCTCTTGTATTGACAGTCGTTTAAGTGATACTATATCGGGCTATTGTGCGGATGGACGTATGTTCGCCCATCCATTTTTTGGGACAACCTGCTTGGCTTGGCCTTGCAAACGTATGAAAAGGTGATAATTATTATGAGTGAAGACCAAAGTATTTTAGACATTAGCTTCGATCTGGGTAGCGATGTGGAAATTTCCACGGAAGAGCTTTCCACCATTTTTGACTCCGCGATGAAAGATTTCCGCGAAGGCGAAGTGGTTGTAGGTACGATCGTAGATATCGCATCTGACCGTGTTCTTATGGATATCGGTTATAAGAGTGAAGGGACGATTTCTCTGGGAGAATTTTCTGAGCCGTCCGCACTGAGTATTGGCGATGAATTCGAAGTATATATTGAATCCCCTGAAGATGATGCTGGCATGCCTGTGTTGTCTAAAACGAAGGCGGATCGCATTAAGAACTGGGCGAAAGTTCAGGAAATCTATGAAGCCGATGGTACCATCCAAGGTAAAATCGTACGTCGCGTTAAAGGTGGCTTGAAAGTGGATATCGGCGTTGATGCATTTATGCCTGCTAGCCAATTGACTTGGCGTCCTACCGGTGATCTTGAACGTTACATGGGCGAATCCATGGAATTGAAGATTATCAAACTGACCAAGCGTCGTCGTAATGTAGTCGTTTCTCGTCGTAAGTTATTGGAAGAAGAACGCGCTGGCGAGAAGAGCCAATTGTTGGCCACCATCGAAGTTGGAAAATCCATTCCTGGCGAAGTTAAAAACATTACTGATTTTGGTGCTTTCGTAGATGTTGGTGGTATCGACGGTCTGTTGCATGTAACCGATATGTCTTGGGGCCGTGTGAAGCACCCATCACAAGTGGTAAGCGTTGGCGACAAAATCGACGTTATGGTACTTAACTTTGATCCTAAATCTGAGCGTATTAGTTTGGGACTGAAGCAAAATACTGAGAATCCATGGATTTCTACTGAGAAACGTTACCCAGTAGGTTCAGTGGTACGCGGTAAAGTAGTTAGCATGACTGATTACGGTGCATTTGTACAAATCGAAGAAGGCATCGAAGGTATGGTTCACGTAAGTGAAATGAGCTGGACCCGTCGTGTAAAACACCCAAGTGAATTGGTGAGCATTGAAGATGAAATCGATGTCATGATTCTGTCTGTATCCCCAAGTGAAGAGAAAATTGCTTTGGGTATTAAACAAACACAGCCGAATCCTTGGATGGAAATTGAGCGTAAATACCCCATCGGTTCTGAAGTAGAGGGTGTAGTTCGCAACTTGGCCGACTACGGTGCATTTATACAAATCGAAGAAGGTATCGACGGATTGTTGCATGTATCTGACCTTTCTTGGACACAAAAAGTAAATCATCCTTCTGAAATCCTGACTAAGGACCAAGAAGTTAAAGTTAAAATCCTGAGCATTGACACCAGCAGCGAGAAAATCAGCGTGGGTCTCAAGCAAATGGAAGAAGATCCTTGGTCTAAAGTGATTGCCGATGTAAACATCAATGATGATGTTGAAGTTGAAGTCGCTAAGCTTGTTTCTTTCGGTGCATTTGCCCGTTTGGAAAATGGCATTGAAGGATTAATTCATGTGACTGAATTGGGTGGCGATGACGAAAATCAGAAGCCCGAGGAAGCCTTGGAAATCGGCCAAAAAGTAAAAGCTCGTGTTATCAGTATTGATAACGGAGAGCGCAAAATTGGCTTGAGTGTAAGTGCATTTGAAAAGAATGTGTCCGCTGATTTACAAGCCAACTATGGCGTAAGCGAAGGCGAAGGCGAAGGCGCAGCACCGGCTGAAGGTTTAGCAGGAGCAGGTATGACCTTGGCCGATCAATTGTTGGCCAAGAAAGACGAGCCTGCTGGCGAGTCTTCCGAAGGTTAATTTCGATTCAATGAATCCTATATCTTGGAAAGCGTCGCCTTGCGTGCGGCGCTTTCCTTTTTCTCAAGAATGCGCATAGTTCCGGGTTAATTTACCCGAAAGGTAATTTAGGAGAATATCATGGCGGCGGGAGCATCCAAAGCAAAAAAGGCAAAGAAGAAACATCCTAAGGCAGGCACACGTATGGAAGGGGCTGAGATGGTCCTACAAGTACTGGCTGATGAGGGTGTGGACACTATTTTCGGATACAGCGGTGGAGCAATTCTACCAACCTACGATGCAGTCTTTAATTTTAATCAAGATCGAAAAGAAAAAGAACACATTCGTCTGGTAGTGCCGGCCAATGAGCAGGGCGCTGGATTTATGGCTGCAGGGTATTCACGTGCTTCGGGACGTGTTGGTGTGTGCTTGGTGACCTCTGGGCCTGGTGCTACGAACTGCGTGACACCTATTCGCGATTGTATGGCCGACTCTATTCCTATGGTGTTGATTTGCGGTCAAGTTCCTCGTCCTGCAATCGGTACAGATGCTTTTCAGGAAGCCCCTATCTTTAATATCATGAGTTCATGCGCAAAACATGTATTCTTGGTTAAAAATGAAGATGATTTAGAAGCTACGGTACGTTCTGCGTTTGATATTGCACGAAGTGGCCGTCCGGGTCCTGTTGTCATTGACCTGCCAAAAGATGTCCAGCAGCATTTCGGTGAATTCAAAGGTGAAGGTTTACTCGAATTCCGAGGGTACGATCAACGCAAAGAAGCGCGAGCTGAAACGAAGCTTGATCGAAAAGATGCCGCTGAGTTTTTCAAGAAATTGAAAAAGAGTAAACGTCCTTTGATTTATGCCGGTGGTGGTGTGATCATGGGAGATGCATCTGAAGAGTTACGTAAGTTTATGCATAAATTTAAAATTCCAGCGGTAACAACATTGATGGGTATCGGTAGTGTAGATACGACCGATGATTTAAGCCTGCATATGTTGGGAATGCATGGAACGGCCTATGCCAATTATGCTGTTGAAGATTGCGATTTCTTAATATCCGTTGGTGCTCGCTTTGATGATCGTGTCGCAGGTAAAGTCGCTGACTTTGCCCCTAAAGCCACCGAAATTGCACACATCGATATTGATGCAGCAGAGATTGGTAAAGTTAAAGCGGTGACTTGGTCGCACAATGGGAATGCTAAGTTGGCTTTGACGTCGTTGGTAAAATACGGCAAAGATGTGAAAACATCCTTTAGTGCATGGAACAAGCATGTGAAGGCACTGAAGAAAACACACTGTTTGAATTATAACCGTGACGCAGAATTGATTCAGCCAGCTGAAGTGCTCGAAACCATGAATGAAATTACCAAAGGTGAAGCGATCGTGTCTACGGGCGTTGGGCAGCACCAAATGTTTGCTGCACAATATATCGACTTTAAGAACCCACGTACTTGGTTGACTTCAGGTAGCATGGGCACCATGGGCTTTGGCCTTCCTGCGGCAATTGGCGCACAAATGGCCTGTCCTGATGCAATTGTGGTTGATGTGGATGGTGATGGCAGTATCCGAATGAATATCGGTGAACTGGAAACCATGACCACTTATGGCGTGAATGTTAAAGTGTTGTTACTGAACAATGAAGTAGACGGTATGGTACGTCAGTGGCAAAATATGATGTACGAAGAGCGTTATTCAGGCACGGATAAAAATTTACACCAAAAAGACTTCGTGATGTCGGCTAAAGCAGATGGTTTTGAATTTGCTAAGCGTGCGACAGATCGCAAGAAACTTAAGCGGTATATGGAAGAGTTTATAGCGTTTGATGGCCCTGCATTCTTGGAAGTGATGACCGATAAAGATGCAATGATCTTCCCGATGGTGGGACCTGGTAAGAATTATAAAGAGATGATTGTGGGTGACTTTATGGTTGCTCGCGAGCCTGAAGAGGAAGTGGAAATTTCAGGTATCGGTGAGACTTCGATGTTCTAGTGATTTATTCACAAAAACTGTTTGATTCGGCAGGAGACTCTTCATATAAGAGTCTCCTGTTTTTCGTGAGGGAGAGGGTGAAAAAATCGTATCTATTTCTCTACTTTTTCCAGCTCTTCACTACGATCTTTAGATAGGTCAACTCCAGCAAATTCAGCATGATCTTGGGGTAGGTTAAGGTAGTATTGATCGAGTGTATTGATTTGGTATTGGGCGTTGGCTGTTTCGAATGCGAGTACATGGCCGCCTTTGGTTTTATCGTCACTAATGAAGTGTAGGTGGTAGCCGGGTACGTTAATTCCTTGTAGGTAAGGTGGACATCGAAAGCCTACGATTGTGCCTGAGATATTTTCCATGTGAAATTCGGGTTGATTTTTTGCCACATCGGTCAGAGGTGGATATGGCTTTTTCTGGGCGGGAACGCTTCGGGTTCTGATGTGGTTGAATGTTCCGGTAACCTTTATGGCGTAAAACACGTTTTGGTTTGAGGAATTGTAATCTATTAGGGCACTCACCGAGTCAAAACTTGAGCCCGGGGGGATGTTGATGGAGGTGGTTTCTTCAAAATCGCAAACGGTGGCGAATGGGGTGTTTGATGTTGGGTTGGGTATGTATATTTTTCCGTCAGATTTTATCTGATAGATAATCCCATCCAGTATGAGCATTTCACCGTCTAATTTATTGAAGGTTCCTATGCCGAAATCACCATGATCCAATAGTTTCTCTATGGGGACATCGCCATCGTATACGCCGGCCAAGAGGGCATCTATGGTGGAAATTTGGTAAATGACTGGATTGGGGGAGGTGGTGCATCCTACATAAAGAAGGCAGGTCGAAATGATGGCATAGTGCAGGAATTTCATGGGTTTTATCCTTGTTTGGGTTATGCCTATTCGCTGTCAATGATTTAATTGGTGTTGCGATATTCTACTAATCACCATTTTCGATTTTGGAACTACCGATTCTCCATCGGTTACCGTCTGGATCTACAATGTGTACTTCTCGTGTTCCCCATGGTTGCTCTTTGACAGTTTCGCCGAATTCTTGTGCAATGCTGTCTACGTTATCAACGTAGTAATAAACAAGTGTTTCTGGCTTGGCATCGCCTTTGTGTTCTGATAAGTGGAGTTGACTGTCGCCGCACTTTAAAAAAGCATAAATAGGCATGTTGGGTGCAAATTGGTGCTCATTCTCAAGGGTGAATCCGATTCGGGAATACCATCTTATCGCTTCGCGGGCATTGGTTACATAGAGAATTGGCACCAATTTATTCGTCATGTTTAACTCCGTGTTAATATTCAGTCTTACGCGCTTTCGGCGTCTTCGCGTTCGATGAGCATGTTGGCGATGCGAATTTCTTCGTCGACTTCCATGGGTGGACACTCGGGTTTTTGTTCTTTGGCCCATTGCAGAAACTGGTAGACGCGTTCAAAGACATCTTCAGCCCCTTCGTTGTTGATGATGCCGTGGTTGTTGCGTTGCATGTAGGTGAGTTCTTTGAGTGGGGTGCCCACTTGCTCGAAAATATCCATGCCGCTTGATGGATCAACAACAGGGTCGTTGGCGGCCTGTAGAATGAAGGTGGGCACGACGATATTGGGAAGTTGTTCTTCCATGGCATCCATGACGAGGCTTAATTCGCGCACACCGGATAAAGGATTGCGGACATAATTGATGTCGGCATTTTCGGGGTCATTTTGAACGTATTCCCATCCGGTTGGGGTGCCTTTTATTTTTTGGAGAAGGCTGTTGATATTGGCTGCGGATGGCGCCAGGCGTGCCTTAAATTGACGAAGCTTCATGGGGGCATTGATCGAGAAGACGGATTGTATTTTGGCTTGTTTGAGGCCGGCAGCCATGAGTGCGAGTCCGCCACCGGTAGAGAAGCCACCCATGATAATAGTATCGGTATAGGATTTAACCACCACGTAGCCACGGTTTACCGATTCATACCATTGTTGCCATTGTACTTTGGCGAGGTCTTCGGGTGCCGTGCCATGCCCTTTAAGTCGTACGCCATAAACGAGGTAACCTCGTTCGTAAAGATAGTTGGCGAGTTTACGGACTTCTTTGGGGGCGGCCATGTATCCATGTACGAGGACAATCCCAGCCTTGATACGTTCAGGAATGAGGAGGAATGGACGGCCCACATCCATGTGCTTGCTCTCGTGATTTCTGTAGGTTACATAATCTTCTTCAAATTGACGGTGATCTTCGTCCAAGAAAATTTGGCGAATGTGTTCGGACAGTTCCTTTTTGTTGGCCTGAGCAATTTTTTTAACAACGTCGGTAAAGCCTTCGATGGGCTCGGCTTCATTGGCAATGACATAGGTAGTTTCGAGTGCACGGACTTTATGGAAGTCTTCGTGGTCGTTACTGGCTTCTGGATTCCGCTTGTAGTTTCCATCTTCAAATTGGAGAACTTCTTCGTCCATACTGAGCTTAATGAATTCACGGAATTTTGGGCTCGGGTCTTCGTAAATAATAGCTTTATACGATTCGCGCAATAAGTCATGGAATTGGTGATGGCCTTCTTTCATCAATTCGTGTATGCATAAGAAAATACGATTTCGATAGCGTCGCTCAGTGAAAGCGCGGGTGCCTTGGTATCGAATGAGAGTAGCAAAGACGTGGTCGTAATTAATGCGGGTATTTTTATAGATGTCTTCCATATAGCGAGGCATGAGTGAATTGGCGGCCTCGCTGAAGAGGGATTTGGGGTCGGATTCGAGTTTGCGTAGATCATCGCCGCAGGCCATGAGTTCAGCATAGTGAGGCTCGTGCAGGTATTCTTGGACATCGATGGGTTCCCCAAGGGTGATATCGATGTCGGTGTCGTCGGAGAGGAGTGTGCCTTCTACCGAGAGTTCTTCCAAAGCCCGCGCGCTGAGATCTTCGGCAACCGATGACGCCATGCGTAAGATGATATTGTCGCGTGCACGAATGGGGTAATAGGTAATATTGACAGGGACAACAACTGTGCGCTTTTGGAGAATGTTGGAGACTTCTTCGTCGGACTCAATGTCGAAGCGTTCTTTGGTTTCTTCGAGGCCCGTTCGACTGGGACTGTTGAAAATACATTCGAGTTTATAGCGGTAGAATTCCGCGCGTAGGGCAAGGTGGGCAATGCCTTTGTGAGGTGGGCGACGTTCGCCTCGGTTGAATACGCTGAACATGCCCGCGGGTTCGATGACTTTTTTGTCCTTGATCATCTGGCCTTCGGGGAAAATGATCCAGGGGTGTTCGCCTTTAAGTAGAGCATGCACGATCACTTTATCGCGGTCGGGATCTTTAGTGGAGACAGAGCCCATTTTACGCATATAGTCGCCGATGCGTCCGGTAAATAATTCATCGGCAGCAAGCGACCAGACTTCTTTGCCAGTGTGTTTGTTGATTTCGTAGGGGAGAATGAGGGTTTCGAAGCGCGTGAAATGGTTGACGGCAAAGATGATGGCCATGTCCTCATCAAGAACATCAATATTGTGTACCCGCACGTCGGATTTGAGAACTTTGGTGGCTAGTTTAATGAGCCATTTGGTGCTGGTAAATACGAATGACGACATGAATATCCCTTCACTGCAATGTAATGCTCCTAACAGTATACATTAATTTTCTGTATTAAGGAACTATGAATGAATACATGCTAATAGTGGAAATATTCAAGATTATTTACTTTCTCGGATTTTCCAAGTAGTAGAAGAAACCGTCTTCGGCACCAATGACGAGGTCGGGGATGCCGTTTTTATTCCAGTCGACTACGGCTGGGGAGGTGGTGTGTCCAGCGAGTATATGCGGATCCATAGGAACAGCATTTTTAAATTGGAATTCACCCTCTTTTTCAGCGATATTTTCGAGGAAATCGACATTGGGCTTTGAGTTGATGATGATGTCAAGTTTTCCGTCGCCGTTCCAGTCGGTAAAACACCATTTGCGACGACCACTTCGGCCAGCTTCGCGGTCATTTAAACGAAGAGGGTTACCGGCTTCGTCTTTGAAGATACGTTTTGGATGCGTGAGTACAAGTTGGTCGCCTTCTTTTTTACGTTCATAAAATGTGAGATAGCCTTCATAATCAAGCATAACTAAATCGTTGAGACCGTCTTTATTCAGGTCGTACATGACTGGTGTCGTACGCCATTGGGCAGCAAGGTTGTTGCCTTGAGGTTTCCACCAGTTCCAGGCAGGAGATTGAGGCGTGCCTTCCCATGCGACTTGCACGGGTTTGGCAGCAGCGAGTTTAGCTTCTTCTTTTGTGCCAATATTTTTGTACCAAAGAACTTTTCCCCATATAGAATTAATCATGATGTCGTTGAGACCGTCGTGGTCCCAGTCTGCGACGGATAAGGTGGTGTATCCCCATTTAGCTTCGGCGGGGCCTTGGATCGAACCGTTTGGGCCGGCTAGAATACGCAGGGTTTCGCCATCTGCTTTGAGGCGCACTGGCTTGGCCCATTTCGGGGAACTGGCGCCGTCGAGGTTTTCGACGAAGCTCACGAAGCCTGCGGTGTCGCCTGCGATGAGGTCTTCATCGCCATCGTTGTCCCAGTCTATAGAGTAGGGCGTGGTGAGAGCGCCGACTTTAAGGTTGTCAGCCTGTTGTTTAAGGAAGAAGGGGGGGAGAAATTGGGGTACGCCGTCCTTGAAGGTGCCGTTGTTGAGCATCATGGCAACGCGTCCGTCTTCTTCACCCACGAAGATGTCGGGTTTCCCGTCTTGGTTCCAGTCGAATACGACGACTTGAAGCATTTGAAGTTCCATGTGAAGCGTCTTGCCATTGCGTGTGAGTGGTTTGCCGGCGGCATAAACGGGTTTGGTACGGGAGCCGGTATTTTCGAAATAGGTGATGGTGTCTAAGAATGAGCCGGCAATGATGTCGAGGTCGCCGTCTTGATCAAAGTCAATAAAGTTGGGAGAGGGGCACCCGTAGACGTCAAGCGCTTGACCTCCAGCTTGGAGTTTTAGGGCAGCGGCGTATTCGGGGGCTTCGTTGGTGCCCGTGTTTTTCATAAAGTAGATGTGCCCGTGAATGGGGCCGTTGGTCCAAATGCCTTTGGTATTGTAGGCGTTGTCCCAACCGTACTCAGTCCAGTCACTGGAACCGAAGATGAGATCGTGTACACCGTCACCATCGTAGTCAACGAGTTTCCATTGACGTGCGCGGGTGGATTTGAAAGTAGGTTCGTAGGGAATAGCGACAGGTTTATCGAAATAGGTGTTGAAGAAGTCGGGGTAACGCTTGCCACTGGTGAGCATGTGGGGTTTGCCGTCGATGTAGGAGACGGTGATGTTGTGCTCGGCGCTGGCAATGCGTTTGGCTGGTTTGAATACGGGGAAGGTTTTGTTTGTACCATCGTTTTCGAAAAAGTAGAGGCCTTTATAGGGTACGTCAGCCGTAGCGCAGAGGAGATCCATATCGCCATCACCGTCGAAGTCCATAGGGAAAGGGGAGGCCCAAAGCCCTACGCCAAGGTCAGTGACGAGGCCGGGGTTATTGTGTTTGATGCGGGTGAGGTTGGAGTCTTCAGCGATTTCGAGGGCAAAGGTATTGGTGCTGAAGATAATGAGGGCGGCAGTGATGATGGTGCGCATGTGAGGTGATTCCCTTTTGGTTTTTCGAATTTATGAAAAACCATTATAACTGAAAGATTTGGGACTTACCAAGACTCTTTTACGCTTAGTTTGTCGACAGAGACTTGGGAGAGGGGCCAGGTATCTTGAGCGTGAATGGCTGGGAATTGTACAAACTCTACGTGGCCGTCCAAGTAAAGTACGTTGCTGCCGCCGGGCATGTGGTTGAAGGTGCCGCTCATGCCATCCGATTCAAAGACGTCCCACATGATGGGGATGGTGCTTTGGGGTAGGACACTTTTTTTGAGGCTGTTGATGTCGGTGACGATGAATCGTTCTACTCCTTCGTGTAGGTGGTGTAGGGTGACTTTATTGTTCCAGGCTTCTTGGGTTTTTCCTATACCGGTGAGATCGAAGGTGAGGTCGTCGAGTCGATTCAGAACGGTGTTGCCTTGGTTATAGAGTTTGGCGAGGGTGGCGTTGTCGTCTGGGTCGGTAATCCATTCGTCTTGAACGAGTTTGGGCATGTATACGTAACTGAAGTTTGGGCTGGTTGGATTGTTTCGGGTTAATTGAGGGGCATCTGTGCCGCAGACTTTGAGATCGGTACACCAGCTGTGGGCATTTTCGGAGGGGGTGTTGTCTATGGGGTAGGTAATAGCTTCTAATGTGTATTCAATGTTGTTGGTGTCATTCGGGCAAAAGCCAAGTGATAGGTCGATAAGGTATTCTGGAAATATGGAAGCGGTTTCGGGGCCCATTTTGGTGGAGAGGAGTTGTCCATCTTCGGCATCGTTATAGGCTTTAGAGTAGTCGATTTGCAATGGAGGATACTTGTTGCCTTGAGATTCATGGGCGTACATTTTGAATACGAGAGCCCATTGTTTGAGTTGATTTTGGCAACTTGCTGGTTTGTGTTCATGAGGTAAATATTTAGATATTCCAGGTAATAAAATGGCGGCTAATACGCAAAAAATGATTAAGATAATGATAAATTCCAGTAGTGTAATTCCATGACGTTTCATTGTATCCCACTCCTTTTTTGGACTCATTTTAATGGCCTGAATCCTTTTTGAACCCCAAGGCATTGATGCGAATGATTCCTGGTCAAGCCAGGAATGACATGTGGTGGTTTTTGGTTTTGATGATTATGTGCCCCTTGCCCCTGCTGACTAATAGTACGTGTATATTCACATTTGTTTCAAAATTATTTCTTAGCAGGTTCGGGAGTGGTGGGTGTGATGGTAGGATCACCTTTGAGGTAACCGAGTTCGGATAGAAAAAGATCCATTTGGTAAACGGTTTCATTAAATTTAGTTTTATTGAAGAATCCGTGAGGCATATCTTGGTAGAGATGGAGGTCGCTGCGGATGCCGAGGGCATCCATACGTTTTTTGTATTCTTTGGCGGTGGCGACAGGGATGAGTTTGTCTTTTGTGCCGAGAAATACCGTAGTGGGTGGAGTGTCTTGGTCGAGATTGTGCATGGGGGAGAAGGCTTCCCAGTATTCACTGACGCGGTCGAAGCCGTAGCCGTTATCGCTGTTGTCGTAGACGGGGTTAAAGAGGGCAAGCGCGTTGGGTCGCGGACTGATAGTGGTGTCTTCGCCTTCTTCGTTGAAGCCATCTACATTTCCGGTGGCAGCTGCGACGTGTCCGCCTGCAGATCCGCCTCCGGCTGCGAGTTTGTCGGGGTCAATGCCGAGTGCTGCCGCGTGGGCGCGGACGTAACGGATGGCGGATTTCCCGTCCTTGACGCACTCCCGGGGAGTAGTGCTATGGCCTTTTCGGGTGCGGTATTCGGCGCAGATGGCGACCATGCCGCGGGAGGCGAGGTATTCGCTTTGCGGGTAGAAGTGGCTGGCCGATCCACCAACCCATCCGCCGCCGAAGAAGAAGACGATCGCAGGTGTCTTGTCGGTGGCTTTGTGGTTGGGTGGATTAAAGATGTGGAGCTTGAGGGAGATATCGCCGATTTTTTTGTATTCGACTTTAGAGTCGGGGGTGGGATCTGCGTGGACGATGACAGGGAGAGCAAATAAAAGTGTGAATAAAATTGTATTGCGAATCATGGTGAATTCCTTTAAGACAGTTTAGACTTGTTTGGCGCCCCGTGCTTTGAGTTCTTTGACGGCGTGGCGGACGTGTTGGGTTTGGTCTTTTGGGGTTACGAGTATTCCGTCTTTGGATACGACAACTACGACATCGTGCAT
>CALLLL010000080.1 GCA_938082445.1 uncultured bacterium | reverse complement strand
TACCCGGTGATAATGAATGGAATGATCTACAGAATCCAGCCGAAGGATGGAAGTTCTGGACAAAGACCTTTTATGATTTTGATAAGAATTTTAAGAAACCTTATACCGTTGAACATCAAGATGGTCAGCCAGAAAATATTGCCTTTGTAATCGATGGTGTTTTGGTGGTTGGCATTAACGTTGTGGGGGGTAAGATACACGATAAAAATGAATGGGCTAAGCGCCACAAGAAGTGTGCTGAATGGACTAAATCACAATTTGAAGCCCACAAAGATGACGTTCGTGCAGCAGTAGTCTTCGCCCAAGCGCGACCAAATGATGCTAAACAGCTCGACTTCTTTATGCCGTTTATAGATAACGCAAAAGCATTTGAAAAGCCGGTTTTATATCTCCATGGCGATGGGCACCGTTTTAATATTGAGACCCCTTGGCGAGCAAACAATGTTTGGCGCGTGCAGATTGATTCTGTGGGGATTAACCCGCCTCTTGAAGTTCATGTGACCCATGATTTAGGTGAGCCATTTCGCTTTATCCGGACATTTAAGTAATCATGCATTTTTATGGTTGACATCCACCCCCAAAAATGGTTTAATATAGCTGAAAAGTATTTCAGGGCACATCTATTCAGTATGAGGGGATTACCATGGCTAAAGGATTGACCAAACGGCAAGAAGCGATTCTTCGCTTTATTATTGAATGCATCCGCGATAATGGATGTCCTCCCACTATTGCAGAAATTGGCGAGGAATTTGGGATTTCTTCCACCAATGGGGTGAATGATCATCTCTTGGCATTGGATAAAAAAGGGTATATAGAGCGCAGTTCTAAAGCCCGAGGAATCCATGTTACGCCTAAGGCAGCAGCAGGCCTTTATCAACACGAAGCTGCTATGTTGCCGCTGGTAGGTGAAGTGGCTGCTGGGTTGCCTATTTTGGCTGAAGAGAATATTGAGAGCTATGTACCGGTACCGACGGAGATGGCCAATACAGGCGCCTATTGCCTTCGTGTACGGGGCGATAGCATGATTGAAGATGGAATTCTGGAAGGCGATACGATCATTGTTGATCAATCCCGCCGTCCGCGAAAAGGGGAAATTGTTGTGGCATTGGTTGATGGAGAAGCCACAGTCAAACATTTTATCCCAAATGGTGATGAAGTTATATTACAACCTGCAAATTCCAGCATGGAGCCTTTCCATGTTTCAATTCACGATTTACATATTCAAGGGGTCGTTGTCGGGTTGAACCGAAGTTTCCACTAGCCACTAAACGATCCACATCTAACAAAGAAACTTTCCTGCTTAAATCCACATGGATTTAAGCAGGTTTTATTTTTGGGATGTAGCAAAGGCAATTGCCATACATATTTCCCAAAAATGAATATGAACAAAACTCAGTTCCAACCGTAGTAAGAGGTGTGCATAAGTACAGCTCGAAACTGAAAGGTGGATAGTACTATGAAAAAGTTCGTAGCGAAAATTATGATGGTAAGTTGTTTAGTGATCATTGGGGTGGCTTGTAGTAGTGCCATGGATATGAAAACAGCCAGTATAGAAAATGAGAGTGCTGATTCGGTGGAGCGCTTCATGATTCCACAATCGGATGTTGCGGCAAGTAAAGAAATTGTTTCTCAATCAGTACGTGCAGTAACCAGTGTTCCTCAGCAAATGCGCAAGCTCATTAAAAATGCTTCATTGAAAATTGAAGTGGATGATGCTGTTACAACTTCAAAATCTATTTCAACGATGGCTGTGGAAAATGGTGGGTATATAGCTGATAATGCTCAGCAAAAAATAGGCGATGAACGATATCAAATTTCCATGACGGTGCGAATGCCCAGTGATCAATTCGATCAAGTGGCAGAAGAATTTCAGCGATTAGGAACAGTGCTTTCGTTCTCTTCATCAGCGCAGGATGTAACGGAAGAGTATGTTGATACTGAATCTCGAACTCGGAATTTAAAGAAAAGTGAAGAACGTTTACTGGATCATTGAAGTCGATCAGCTAAGCTTGAAGATATTTTGAAAGCTGAGAAAGAAATCACGCGGGTACGGGGACAGGTAGAGCAATTGGAAGGGCGGTTGCGATTTCTGGATAACCGAGTTTTGTATTCCAGTATCCATATCACTTTGCAAGATAAGCCTGGTCCGGAAACGATTATTCCCGCGAAATCATGTAGCGTAAAGTATGTGCTCTCCAATGCCACCCGATCTCTGATTCTTTTCTCTCAGAAGCTTCTCTCGCTTGGGATATGGATTGTTGTATGGTCACCCATATGGCTTCCGGTTGTAGTCATATCGCTGTGGGGTATTCGACGTAAACGCGGGTATCTTTCGTAATAAACACAAAAAAGCAAGGGGGATGGATCCGTCCACACCCCCTTGCGAACTGTGTCGAGACACAGGTATTAAAAAGTGGAATTACTACGACACGTACTTAGTCAATCGCTCTGCGACTTGGCGAACAACGTCCTGAACTTTGTAAGTACCTGATTCGATGTTTTGTCGAGCCGCTTCAACTCGCTCTTGGCGAATCTCACTGTTTTTTGCTGAAGCAGAAATGGCAGTGATCACTTCAGCTGCTTGAGCCGCTTCAGAGCTAATGGACACTCCATCGCTTGATGCAGGTGCTTTTTCGGTGTCTTTGGCTTTTGAGCTACCTTGTTTTGGGCCCGTAGGCTCCGGTACTCCGCCAACTCCTTGTATACTTAACATAATTTGCTCCCTTCCTCTCGATGCCCCACCGTGAATGGGATAGTCCTAAATCCATATAAATAAAGGACTTACTCGATATTCAGATCCTGGTATTCCTGTTTTCCAGGGTCTTACGTTTCTCTTATACCTAATTTTATCGGTAGTTCTTAATAAAACTTGAGTAAAAATTCGTGTACTAGAGAGGAAGTAGCAGTATTCACAGTTTATTGAGTGCGTTCGATTGCCACCGGATCGACGCCGCCTAGGCGGATATGCTCCTTATAACTGGCAATGGCTTTGTCGATATCGCCCTGATCGTGGTAGGTATCACCGAGAAGTTTATATACATCTGTACGGAAAGGGGCTACGCGTTGTGCTTCGAGTAGCATGGGTAAAACTTTATCTTTGTCACTTTCCATTCCAGACATAATTCGGCTTTTATGGACCAGTATTTCGGAAAGGTAATAAATGGCGTTGCTGTCATTGGGATCAAGCTTAAGAGATTCTCTAAATCTTTCTTCAGGATTCCCATAGCTCATGCCGCTGTAATACGCCCGCAGTCCAGAAAAGTCATTGAGGTGTGCTTTGTGTCGAAGAGCCAATGCCTCTTTTTTGAGTGCCCAATCATTTCCAGTTTCTTCCGCTAAAATAGTCAAAGGCGATTGGCGTTGAGGTTCAAGTGCTTTTAACAAATCGGGCACATTGCGATTGAATATCATTTTTGGTGCCAAAAATTCAGCCCAAGGTAAATCGTCACTCATGACCGCAGCATCGCCCGCGAATGCTTCAAGCCCTTCTTTGTTGGTGAAGTATGTGGCCAACAATTCAGGAACATTGGGTAAATAAACTTTGCCTAATCCTGCTTCCAACTCTGGTGCATTGGCCAGAGCTTGTTCCAAACCCGAGTAGCTAATGCTTTGTGGATTTTGTGAACCAATTAAAAATAAATCAGCATTGATAAACCAAGCAGTAACTTCCGGGAACACTTCTGTAAAGGTTTTAACCAATGACTGTACCACGTCGACGGTCAGTCCATTGTGCAGTGGAATCCACTGAGATACGATTCCATCCTCGGTTAAGTGGTCAAGGCATTGCTCATAGTATTCTTTTGTATAAAAGGTCGACACACCACTCAAAGCCAGTGGCATAGGTTCAAAAGTGATTAAGTCGTACTGTTTTTCAGTTGTGAGCAAATAATTTCGTCCATCATCCACGATGGCATTGATGCGTGGGCTGTTGAGTACATCAAAGTTATCAACTTTAAAATGCTCAGCCATTTCCAGAACATCGCCGGAAATTTCTACGGCATCAATTTGTTCGAATGGGGATAATGACAACGTACCGGCTGTTACCCCGGAACCAAAACAAATAAATAATGCGTTATCCATTGGGCGATCAAAAAAGAATGGCAACACGCCTTGAAATCGGTTCATCTTGACCCCTTTTTCAATCGAAGCGGTTGCTTGTACGGCATTAATCCACAACACACGATCGGTACCTTCTTTTCCGCTTATCGGTGCGGTGACCATAACAGTGCCTTCTACACCTTCGTTATAGTCCACGATACGTTGGTCTTCGGGCAAGAACCAATCGTTCATTTCTTTACTTACATCTATCATGCCATCGCCTGCTTCGCGTTGCATGGCGTGAATGCCCCAAGCTATGGCAAATGCACAGATAATACCCAAGACACCTTTATACAGGCGGCTGGAATGCGGACTGCCGCCAATCAAAATAATTCCTGATATCCCCAAGACAGCGGATAACAGTAGTATCCCCATGTGGGTGCCCAAGGTTGGGATGAGTAAATAGCCGCCAACTAATGATCCCAGTACTCCCCCAAAAGTATTGGCAGAGTATAAGCGCCCAATAGACTTCCCTAAATTGAGTGGGCTGTTGGCGATGATGCGAACCACAAAGGGGAAGGACATCCCAAATAAGAAAGTGGGTATGAACAAGACCGAAAAGGAAATCATAAATTTACGAATGACCATTTGATCCCAGTTAGAACCTGTGTTGAATCGGGCTTCTTGTAGCATGTCAGGTAAAGCAGGGAAGACCATGAGCATTATGACACAGGCAGCCCCTGTCACTGTTTGTATGAAGCCGTAAGCCACTACACGGTCCTTTATGCGATCAATAATTAGAGCGGCAAATGAACTGCCTAAAGCGATTCCGCAGAGAACGGAGGTTAGCATTGTTGTGAAGGCATAGGTGGTACCCAAAAAGAGAACCGTGAGTAAACGCATCCACATTACTTCCAATGCAAGTGAGCAAAATCCAGATAAGGCAAAAGCCATCACTACCATAAATGCCAAACGAGAAGAAATGGAAGACTCGTTTTTCTCTGGTGTTGATTCAGTGCGTCCCGAATCAATATTCGGTTGTGTAGAATTGGTTATTCCATTTTTACCTTCGGTTTTTATAGACAAGCCCCAAGCCAAAATACCTACACCAATATTCAACACTGCGCCAATCAAAGTGGTTTTGGTGTATCCATATGTCGCTAGGAGTGTGAAACCTGTTACCAAACATCCGGCAACCGCGCCAAAGGTATTTAAACTATATAATCCACCAATGCGCAATCCTTGAACGGGTCCATACGCGGTAACAAAGCGGGAAAGCAAGGGGAGTGTAGCCCCCATAAGTGTCACAGGTACCAATAAAAAGAGCGTTGCCATTAAACCACGTAAAACGATCCCCATGGTATATGAAGGACCGACCATTTGCAGGATATATATGACTAGAGACTCACCAGCACTGATAAACACAATGAATAGCAGTGCCCATATGCCGATGATCACTTCAAAGATTCCATAGAGTCGCATGGGGTGGGTATGTTTGTCGGCTAATTTCCCCCCCCATAAACTTCCTAAGCCTAGTCCAAGGAAAAAGATCGACAAGACGGTACTCACTGCGTATGAAGTTGTACCAAAAAGCAGGACGAGTTTACGGGTCCAGACGACTTGGTACAAAAGCCCGCAGGCTCCGGAAATAAAGAAGAAAGCCAAAACAATTATAAAGATCCATCGATTACGCTGGGGGGCATCGAGGGGTGCAGAAGATTCGCTCATGGTGGAAATAAAGTCCTATATTCAGTGATAAATAGAATCCTGATCCTACTCTTACATGATGTGAAGGATCAATCTGGTGATTTTTCCATACTTTGGGACTGCCATAGTAAATTTAAAAATGAAAACTTAAATTCTACACAATGATTTAAAAGCTTGTAAATAAAGGCTTAAATTGATCTGTTAACGCTTTTGTTTTAATCAATGCTTGTATCCCACAGGCTACACACGATATCATAGGGCTACGATTTTTGATAAAAAGGATAATATAGGTATAGAACCATGAAATTTTTGCACGCATTCGGAATCATGTTGGCACTGTGTTTATTGACTACAAGCAATGCTGAAGCCAGTAAAATTGGTGAATTGACCCAAGAAATTAAAGATTTAAAATGGGAAGATGGCCGTTTACGTATTGAAGGTCAAGCTTGGGCTGGTACACGTTCAGGTCGCCGTTCGCGTTCTGACGATGTGGCTGTTGCAGGGATAATTGAAAAAGAATTTGCCTTGGGTACTAAATTAGCCGTAGGCGTACGTGCAATACCGCTTTTTTATTATGATGAGCACCGTACAGATGAAGAAATCTGGGGAGCAGGTGGCGGCGTGAGCATTCGATACTATACCAGTGAATCACAAGATGGTTGGTTTATAGAATATTCAGAATCATTGATTGCCCATTCAGATAAATTTCGTGGAAATTCTGGCTCATTGAATTTCATGAGTGAAGTGGGTGTTGGTTATGAATTCGATAATAATTGGCACATTGCTGCCAAATGGCGTCACCTTTCCAATGCCGGTATTGCAGATAAAAACTCTGGAATCAATGGTGTAGGAATTGGAATAGGGTTTTCGTTTTAACTAAAAGGAAGTTTGAGCATGGCACGCGCTGAAGAACGTCGAGTAGCCCCGCGTAGTAGTCGAGGGTTTAGTGTACAAAGTGGTGAGGGCGATTCACTCATCAAATACATCGATAACATCAGTTCCAGTGGTGTGTTATGTCATACCTCTCAACCCATCCCTGAAATGACTAAATTTGAGGTGGTGCTGGAACTCCCAGAGCCGGTTAATCGTCAAGTGACGGCCGAAGGTCTCGTGATTCGATGTGATGTCGAAGAGCCAGCGCACGATCAATTTAGAGTGGCTATTCTTTTTACCAAAATAGATGAAGATGATATTAAAGCCATTCATGCGTATGTGGAGTATGATCTTCTCGAAGGCGAGTAAGCTCATTTTGGTGCTGATGGAGCCTGCCTATGCGCGCCTATAAGCAACAGCACTTAAAACGCCTGGATCACAGTGTCCTTTTCCTCTGTCTGATTGTTTTGACCTGTACCATTGTATATCCTTGCGCCCGCTTATTGCTTGAAGCGCTTAGCGATTGGCAATGGGACACCATTCGAGGGCGTGCAGGGCGCTTAGCCATTTTCAATACCATCTGGATGAGTATGGCCTCTGTGTTTACCTCATGTGTGGTGGGAACCCTTGTGGCATTTGTAGTCACTCGCTATCGTTTTCCTGGACGTAACGCGCTTGCAGCTCTGGCATATTTACCCTTTGCATTACCCCCATTGGTGGGGACATTGAGTTTTTTTTATTTAATATCCTCGGTGGGGTTTATCCCGCGCATGATGCAAGAATGGCTTGGGTTCGATAGTTTTAGTATAAATGGGCCAGTTGCTGTCCTGCTTATTCACACCTATTCGTTTTCGGTATATTTTTATGCAATGGTCTCCTCATCATTAGAAAGTATGGACGTTTCACAATTAGAAGCGGCTCGTACACTTGGAGCATCAAAGGCTAAAGTATTTTGGAATGTTACCATTCCGCATTTAAAGCCTGCATTAATGGGTGCATCGCTTCTTAGTTTTATGACTTCGGCGGCATCCTTCAGTGCACCTTATTTTTTTGGCGATGATTTTCCATATTTAAGCGTTGAGATTTATAATGAACGCAGTCAATTTAATAACGGTGGTGCAATGACCTTATCGGTTGTGTTGGCAATCGTGTCATTGTTGGGAGTAGTGTTATTTCGCTCAAAGCACAGTCCCGGGGCTACAGGTACGAAAGGGACTCCACGGGTAATTGCATCCCCATCGGGTAAACTACTTACCGGATTAATAGCTTGGGTCTGCATGTTGTTGCTCTTAACGCCCCACTTAAACATTGTGTATTTATCCCTTGTGAATCACCGCGAATGGCAAGATGAAGTGTTTCCAACGATATTTACCCTAGAGAATTACACCTCATTATTTCAGGATGCCTCTACTTTTAAGCCTATTCGAAACAGTAGCTGGATGAGTGCATTTGCTGCATTGGGGTGTTTACTCGTCGGATTGCCTGCAGCGTATTTAATCGGACGACAACGGATCGGAGGGCGCATGGTTAATCTGTTGATTATGTTGCCATGGGCATTGCCGGGTACTGTTGTCGCCATGAATCTAATCATAGCGTTTAATGATCCGGATTTGCCCAAAAGCATGCAGCTTTATAATACTGTAGCTCTATTGCCCTTAGCCTATTTTGTTCGCTTTATCCCCTTGCTTACTCGCATGGCCACGGCATCGGTGAGTCAGTTTGACGGCACGTTGATTGAAGCAGGCCAAACCTTAGGAGCATCGAGAGGGTATTGTTTTCATAGAGTTATTGTACCGTTATTGGCACCCAGTCTACTTGCTGCAACGGCATTGGTCTTTGCTTCTTGCTTGGGTGAATTTGTTGCAACCATATTATTGTATACACCGTCCAACTTACCCATAGGTATCCAAATTTTT
>CALLLL010000079.1 GCA_938082445.1 uncultured bacterium | reverse complement strand
TCTGTGGTGAGCCTGGATCGCCTTGGACAGTGGTTGGTGGGTTTTTGGGAACATTTGTCTTATTTATGATTATTATCCGTGCCATTCGCATTAAACGTGCGCGTTTGAATACTAAAGAACCAAGTTCGGGCACGATAACCGAAGCTGAATTGGAAGCCTAGCCAAATGAACTACCCTTTGAGCCAATGAAAAAACGTATATCCCTATATTTTCCAATCCTCTTTCTTATCGCGATCATATTAATGATTGTATGGAGTGAATCGCGCCTTGGAAACTCCATGGATGCGGTACCTGAACATGCGGTTACGGTAGTGGCTGGGGCATCGGTTGATCCAGTCTGCCAAATGGAAGTGGGCGACGACCTTGTCGCCATGCATGAAGGCACGGCCTATTACTTCTGTAGTGAAATGTGTGAAGAACTATTCGTTGAAATGCCTGATGACTACCTTGTAACAGTATGCCTCGTGTGTAAATCGGAAGATGTGTTTACACCGATAGAATCTGAAAATACCATCTCCAGTACATGGCAGGACAACACCTATCATTTCTGCACTGAAGATCACCGTACTGCTTTCATCGCCGATCCTGCAGGTTATTTTCTGCATACCATGTGGGGTATTCCAGCGTGGCTATATTATAGTAGCATCGCTTTTATATTGATATTGTCTTTCGGTATTTTCGAATGGTTTACACCAAACTCAGAACAGCACACAAAGAATTCTGTTATGCAATCACGTCTGCGCATTCTTGAAGTCGCTTGGATCGAAAAGGTGCTGCAACACAATGCTACTCGTTTTCTTATTCGTCTTGCTTTCGTAATTATATTTGTTTTGGTCATTGCTGCTGGACTGTTTGGAAGCCAATTGGCTGCGAATAACATCGCGCCATTGCTTACTTGGACCATATGGTGGGGCGGCCTAATTTTGGTCATTCTGTATGCTGGAACCATCTGGTGCTATTTATGTCCATGGGATGCTATTGCCGATTGGATCGAGGGAATGCGTTTCTGGGGAGCCAAAAAAGAAGGTCTTGGTTTAGGACTCAAAGTCCCAAAACGATGGCAAAATATCTGGCCTGCAATCATTCTCTTTATTCTGCTTACTTGGCTCGAACTGGGCTTTAGTGTGACAATGAACCCTCGCATGACAGCCTGGCTTGCCTTAGGAATAACAGCTCTCGCCATCATCTGCGCTTTTATTTTTGAGAAAAAAGCTTTCTGCCGTTATGCCTGTCCAGTTGGGCGGATCATTGGTATTTATTCATTGTTCGCGCCAACAGAGGTGCGTGCAAAAGACCCTGAAGTGTGCCGGGGATGCCGTACTCAGTCTTGCTTTAAAGGCAATACTCAAGGAGAGGCGTGTCCAACATCCTTATATATTCCTGCCATTGGTGAGAATACCAATTGCCTCACCTGTATGGAATGCACTAAATCTTGTGAAGTCAATAATGTTGCACTCAATACTCGCCCCTGGGGGACTGATCTTAGTAATGAGCATCGAGTCCGTCATGATGAAGCGTGGTTGGCTTTGTTGTTACTGGTTCTTGCCGCATTTCATGGCCTTACCATGACCGGAATATGGCGTGATATGTTGAGCGGTTTGCAAGAGCGCACTGGATTCAGCCACATGATTGTCTTTAGCGGCGCTATGCTTGTGTTAATGGTCGTTCCCTGTCTTCTATACGCAATATTGGTTGGTTTTTCATTTCAACTAGGTGGGGCTTCAACGTTCACGTATCGCGATTACTTTATTCGCTACAGTTATGCTCTCCTGCCTATAGCGCTTTTTTACCATCTCGCTCATAACTGCGAGCATTTACTCATGGAAGGTCAAAAAATCATCCCCTTGCTCTCGGATCCCTTTGGATGGGAATGGAATCTTTTTGGTATGGCGAATGAAACTCTCGCACCATTGATCAATATTAAAACTCTTTGGTTTGTACAAGTCACTCTGGTTGTAGTAGGGCATATATATAGCCTTTGGGTCGCACAAGGCATAGCGCTACGTATGTTTCCACAAGGGCGTAGCCTACGTAGTCAACTCCCTATGCTCATTGCGATGATTCTCTTTAGTCTCCTTAGCCTGTGGCTCCTCAAGCAACCCATGGAAATGCGCAGTTCAGCGATGTAATAAGCCCAGAATCCTTACAGGTTTGACGAAGCAATACAATCTGGCTATAATCCACATCAGGTAATTGAGCAATCTCCAACCAACGAATGAGGCCCTTCATGATACCTTTTCAATGTCGACTCCAATCTCTGTTTCGCCTTAGTGCAGTGATGCTGATCGGATTACATGCACTCCAACCTGTATATGCGCAAGATACCCCGCCTGCAGAAACACCTGTGCCAGAAGTGGTTGAGGAAAGTACCGAAGAAAAAGGAGATTGGCAAGCAGAATTTAATGCTTGGTTTTCGGAAAATATAAATGGCCCCTTAGGCAGTGTCCTCTTTGCTCCAGTCCCATTTATAGCTACCGATAAAGTTACGGAAGATGGCGAGCCTGTACTAGACGCCGATGGAAACCAAGAGAAAAATCAAATCCCTTTAATTGTGATGGTCCTTGTACTTGGGGGGATATTCTTTACTTTCCGCTACGGATTCATCAATGTACGCCTTTTTTCTCATGCCATCAATGTTATTCGCGGTAAATATGACAAGAAAGATGACAAAGGAGAGATTACACACTTCCAAGCGCTCACCTCAGCTTTGTCAGCAACCGTAGGTCTCGGAAACATTGCTGGAGTAGCTATTGCCATTTCTTTGGGAGGGCCAGGTGCAGTATTTTGGATGTGGACGACAGCTTTTTTTGGTATGACTATGAAATTTAATTCATGTACCTTGGCTCATTTATACCGCCGGGTAGGTGAGGATGGCCATGTGCAGGGTGGTCCTATGATCTACCTTGAAGAGGGCCTTAAAGATGTGAACCCCTCGTTGGCATGGCTTGGGAAATTGTTTGCACTTGTATTTGCAGTCTTTATGGTTATGGCCGCATTTGGTGCCGGGAATCTATTCCAAGTTAATCAAACGGCCAGCGTTATCGAGATGTTGTTTTTCGACAATGATGCTTCGGCTGTTGTCCAATTGGGTATAGGGGTCATCATGGCCTTCTTGGCCGGCATCGTGCTTATCGGTGGGATTAAGCGCATCGGTGACACTACGGCAAAAATTGTCCCTGCTATGTGCTTTTTCTATTGCACAGTATGTTTAATTATCATTCTCATGAATATCTCTGATATCGGACCAATGCTTGGCAGTATCTTTAGCAATGCATTTAATGCCCCTGCGGCATTTGGTGGCTTTGTAGGGGTTTTGGTGCAGGGCATGAAGCGTGCTGCATTCTCCAATGAGGCGGGACTAGGCTCAGCAGCCATAGCGCACGCTGCAGCAAAAACAGAAGAGCCTGTTCGTGAGGGTGTAGTGGCCATGGTTGGTCCTTTTATCGATACCCTCGTTGTTTGTACGATGACAGCGCTAACAATCTTAATTACACAGGCCCATGTGGATACAGGCGGGCTTGAAGGGGTGCAAATCACCGCGAAAGCTTTTGGTCAGCTTGGTGGAGCTGTACCCTACATCCTCTGCTTAGCAGTATTCGTTTTTGCATATTCCACTATTATCTCTTGGGGATATTATGCTGAACGATGTGTCGAATACCTGTTTGGCTTAAAGGCTATTATGATGTTCCGTTTAGTCTATGTCTTTGTGATTATTATCGCGCCAATTCTCAGCTTAGGAGCCATAGTGGACTTTGCTGATATCCTGCTCCTCACCTTGGCATTTCCCAATATTATCGGTTCGGCATTGATTACCATCAAAGTTAAGCCATTGGTTGAGGACTATATTAAACGTCTGAAAAGTGGCGAGATGAAGATGGAAAATTAATACATTACAGCTAAATATAAGAAACAGGGCCCTTGAAGCGAATGACTTCAAGGGGCCTGTTGTTTTAAGTTCACGT
The DNA here is from genome assembly GCA_938082445.1 of uncultured bacterium. Classification (GTDB taxonomy): domain Bacteria; phylum Hydrogenedentota; class Hydrogenedentia; order Hydrogenedentales; genus DTSJ01. The sequence continues at coordinate 16,395 of CALLLL010000079.1, read as the reverse complement.
TCAGATTAATTAATGTCTTGAGCGATATCTTTTACAGCTAAGTCATATTCCGTTTTGAGCATTGATTGCATTGTAGTAGGGCCCGCATCCTCTGTCATATCAGCCAGGCGTCGTGCATCGTAACCCGCCCCACTTCCACTCAGACGTTGGGCATTTTTGATGAGCCCATCCTTCATCTGGTCAAGTTTCATCTTCACTTGGTTCATGCCGATGGCTTTGGATTTGTACAATTCAGGAAACTCACTGGTAATTCCCATATAGGCATCCCGTGCTTCTTGTAAGTATTGAATCGCTGCAGCATAATCACGGCCAACTGCAGAGGCCTCAGCGTTTGCAATTGAATCTATGGCTTTTTGGTTGAGGTCTTCTTGAGATATATTGCGGTTGTCTCGTTTATCGATTGTCATATTCATCTCGGTTAATTTATCAGTTGCTTCATCTGCAAAAGAATCAACCTGCGCTGCCAATTGATAGGCGTCTCGTGCATCTTCTAAATTGCCTTTCTTGGCTTCACGATCCCCCATAAGAATATGGTATTTTGCAATTTGGCTAGCAACATCTCTTTGAGAGGGGTTATCAGACAATAGTGCATGATAGATGCGCAAAGCTTCTTCATAAAATTCGTTGTTAAAATATAAATCTCCAACCAATTTACGAAGTTCCGGGGTCAATATACGTTTTGATTCCGCCTGTTTATACACGGCATCCACTTCATTAATTTTTTTGTATTTAAGATAGAAATCAATTGCGCCTAACATATACTCGCGCATGTCGGTTTTGGACTGATTTCGATTATTAATCTTATTGTTTATGATGGTGTTCCATACATTAGTTACGGCATTTACAGCGCGACTAGCATCTTCATGCAGGACATTACTGGCTATACCGCTAAAACCAATATCTGAGCCATAATCAAATCGAATAGTGCGGTCATTACGCGCTGCTTCACTCATAACCTGATTAAAATATTCACTAATGTTGATATTTTCAACCGGTTTCGATGTGATGCGTGCTTTGCCGATATTCTTTTCCACATCCTGATAATAGGCATCGCGCAATTCAATCGGTGCATTACGCATTGGACGAGCAATTTCTACAATCTTTTTGCCTAAAGCTCCCATCCGGAAAGTAAAATAAGGGTCTACGCGATCACCCTTAATGGCCTGTAATAAGTATATTTCTCGTTGAAGGGCAATTCCTGGGTTGGTATCAAAGTTTGGATACAACTGTTCCTCAACTTCAGGCGATATCCGGGTACCCATCGTAAGGTATTCAATAAATTGTTTTTTAGGCAAAGTACTGCTTGAAGCCAAGACATGTCCAGAAGCCACGACCACCGAAGTTTGAGTTTTTGATTCCCATGCCCAAGAAGGGGTAGTAGCTAGAGTGGCCATTAGACATAATGCCAGCCCGCGTTTCCAATGGGGTGTCGATACTGAAAGTGTTTTTGATTGATGCATATACATGGAATCCTTCTCAGCCCTTGAGGGTGTTATGTAGTTGCGTGGCCAACATGCGAATTTCGCGTACGCGCGTACCGTTCATGTCAGATCCAACAATCTTGAGGTAACTGTTTAAATCATCCAGACCCGAATCCAGATCACTTTGTGCGATGTGAAATAAACCGCGTTCTAAATATGCAGATGCATAGGAAGGGTCCATTTTAATCGCCGTGTCGAATGATCTGCGGGCTTGTTCACTATCTTCATTGGCAATGTAAATTCGCCCTTGCACGGTATAGTAGGCAGGGGACTCTTCATTGGAGCGTCGCGCAATACTTATGCTACGTTGAGCGCCATCCGGGTCATTGAGCAAAAGCTGTAAGCCTGCAGCTTGTACAGCAGCTTGGCCTTCATATCCTAAATTGGCTTTTATGAGCGATTGAAACTGGGCCAATGCCTCATTGGCCTTCCCGCGTGAACTCAATGTTAATCCCAGTAAATACCTGGCCAGTTGATTCATCGGGTCTGCTTGTAACACTTCTTGCAAGTATTCATCTGCACGTACAAAGTCGCCGCTTTGAACATTGAGCTTTGCTAATTGCAATTGCGATTCCGTCTTCATGTTTAAATCACCTGAAGCCAATGCGCTTTGGAAGTGATTGAGTGATGAGCGCTGGTCGTTTTCATAGGAAGCAATATAGCCCTGAGATACGGAAGAATTGGCCTGAAGGGAAGATTTCGTAATGCCGGATAAATGTTGCTTAGCTTGCGTATAATTGCCTTGCAAGGTTTCTGCAATGCCTAATGCTAACTGAGCCGATTCCATTGATGGGGAGAGGAAAATGACTTGTTCTAAGGCTTCTATCTGTTTGGCGTGATCGCCAGAGCCACCACGCGCACCATAGGCCATCCCCAATAAATACCAACTCTGAACATGGTCTGGGGCATTAGCGGTGATGGATTCCAATACTTTAATCTGCTGAGAAATCGTAGCGGAACTTTCGATTTGATGCATCGATAAGATTGAAAATAATCCAGCTTCTACATTCGTTGGATTAAGGTCGTATGCACGTTTAAATGAGGTTGTGGCTTCGCCACGTTGATTCGCATGATATTGAAGTTTACCCAGCTCCATAAAAGCTTCAGCATCTTCAGGCGATTTAATGACATGCTCAGCCAATAATTCTTGCGCTTCGGGGTACTGACCATTGGCGACTAATTTTCGTGCTTTTTTCACCGGGTCGTTTGTCAATACAAATAGACCAATGCCCAATAAAATAATCACTGTAGCAGCGATAAGCCATTTTAAAATTTGGTCCAATGAAAACGATGAGTCATCTGCGCTTTCACTAAGCTTTGGTGTGGAGGAGATTTTTTGCCCGGTTAATAAATTTGTACCGCAAGCTACACAAATGATATCCCCTTCTTCAACTGGACCTTTGCATGAAGGACAATGAACATTTGTCTTTTTCTTTGCTGTCGGTTGAGCGGCGCCCACCTTCTTCTTGATGTATCCGCCGCAATGCGGACACCCGTCCAAGTTCGGATCGGTCAATTTCCCACAATAGGGGCAATTTACTGTTGAAGCCAAGGTCTTCACCATCCTTCCTGATCGAGACTCTTAAGTCCTAAAATATTCAGTGTGTGCTATTCTTCCAACGGCGCATGGCACCGTCGGCATTCTGTTGCATCCAGATTATTGAATGCACCACAGGCTGTACATTTTGCAAACACCATTGTCGGCAACAATATTGCAACCAAGATAAATAAAGTGCCGAACATCAGACATAAATATACCGAATCAGACACGAGGCTTCTCTCCTAGTTCAATAATTGCATACCTACTAGTGCAACCTATTTTTGATTCTAAGGCTTCTCAGGTGGATCTGTCAATAAATATCCGAGATTATTTTCATAAAGACGTTGAATTATAGGCCCATTTATTATATCTAGACACAATACTTCTAATGCTATTCTCAGTATTCTTAGTGTAATTTGGGGGGGATGAGATAGATCGCTTATAAATAGCGAAGGTTTTATTATATGTGCAATACTGGTGCACCCAAGGCTTCTGCGGCACGGACTACATCTTCGCGGCAGGTAAATAAGAGTACTTGATTGTTTTCTGCCACTTCCGTCATCAGTTTCATCGCACTTTTTACGCGAGCGTCATCGTAGTGGGCGAAAGGATCATCCAATACCATCGGAATTTGCTCTGCCCCTTCGGATAAGATATTGATCATGGCTAAGCGTAAGGAAAGGTAAATTTGATCGACGGTTCCTTTACTTAAAAGGCGCTCAGGGTCTTGGTTCAAAGCTTGCGTCTGAGGGACACGAATGCTGATCTGCATATCTTGGTTGATGAGTAACTCTTTATAAGCCCCATCGGTAATTACACTGAGGTATTCGCTGGCCAATTGTGCCAACTTAGGGGCAACTTTAGTATGGCGTTTTTGCGTGACCTCTTGCATTATCTGGGAAGCATGCTCGGCTGCTTGCAGTTCCAATTCTAAATCGGCTTGTCGTGCAATAGTTGCGTCGCGTTCTTCCTCAACTTCATTTAAACTGCGCATGCCAGCACTGCGTTCAGCCAAAAGTATATGGAGTGCATGTTCACGTTTGCGCTTATCGTCTAAGGTTTGCTGAATTCCTGACAGCTCAGCTTGAATGGCATCGGCTGAACGGCCCGTTGTAGATTCATTGATATCTACATTTCCGTAGCGTTCCTCCAATGAAGCCAAGGTATCTTCGCCTAAAACATGGGCCAATTGTTCTTCACATTGGCTTCGTTGAACACGCAACTCCTGATACCGTTTAGCATTGGTATATTTATCTTGGTACTCTTCAAAAGAATCAGAGCTGGCTTCAAGTAACGCAGCTTCCAATTCGGCCTGTAAAGAGGCAGTCGACTGTGAATGCTCATCCAGTTGTTGTTTGAGCACTTTAATTTGCCCTTGCACAACCTCCAAATCGCTTTGCTGATGACGTGCTTGGGCACTTTTTATCCGGTAGGAGCGTAAAGCACTTAACGCGCTATCGTGCTGACTCTCTTCTTCATAATGATTATCGCGCATGAATTGTCGCGCATCGAGAGAGTGCTTTCGTTCATCTGCTCTTAGCGACTCACGCTTTGTATTGAGCGATTCAAGCTCATTAATATAGCGATTCAATGAGTCGCGGTGCTCAATACTTTTACGTTTGGTTTCACGGTATTCATGATATTGACTAATGGAATTCATCGCAGCCCCACTGACCTCTTCCTCTGCGCTAAGCTGAGTGCCGATCTCTGCGAACATAGTTTGTAGGTGGGTAAACAGTTCACCCACATGTGCTTCCGAATCGTCCACGCGGGTTTGCTGGAGGTTCAGGTGTTCCTGATAACGATCCCGATCTTTTTGTGAGTTCAGGAATTGGTCATATATGGCTTCTATTTCCCGAAGGGTAGAGCTATTGGTGCTTTCCATCAACTCTTCGAATTGTTTTGCACTTCGTTGGTTGGCAATTTCATGGCGATCGATTTCCATCTCAGTAGTGGAGAGGCGCTTATGCTCTCGGCGTAAATGGTTACGTGAGAGAAGCGTCATGGAGCCTAAAATGGCAAACAATAAGCCAAAAATGCCGGCAGTATAATAAAAAGTCGTATTTTGTGTGCTCAACACCACCACCAGCACAGCAATCAACGCAAATACTGACAGGGCAGTGAAAATATAGAAGCTAGGCAAGCGAGATTCTATATCATCGATGCGGTGTTTAATGTCTTCGGAATCATGGTAAAGGTCTGCCAAGAATTCTTCATGTTCAGTCGTGCTATTCTCATGCGATTCCAAGACTTTGCCAAAATCGTCGAACTCGGCGAAGAGTTTTTCGGATTCCTCACTAAGTGAATGTTTTTGTTCCAACGTTTCTTCGATGTGCTCGAATTGTGTTTGCTCTTCGTCGCGTACTTTACAAGCCAGGTCAAATTCAGCTGTAGCTTGGGTGATACGTTCTATTGGCTCAGTTGAAAACTGACTAAAATCGGGCAAGTTGCCTAAAGCTTGTTGCGCATCCATATAACCTGTCTGGCACCGTGCATGCAGCTCTTCGGTCTCGTTTATACGATAATTTAAGCTTTGGATTTCTGCTTCGAGGCTGGTCAATGTACTTTCATATTCAGGATTCACTTCCTTCATGACCACAACACCTTCATTGGCTAAACGTTCCAGTGTTGCATCCAACTCTAGCTGTTGTTCAGCCAGACGGTTTTCGGCTTTTCGGAGCTGTTCTTCAGCCCCTGCCAATTGGGTCTGCAATTGGCTGACATGGGCGAAGCGATCAATAGGGAAATCACGGTATTGAGCAATACCCATACTTTCTCGGGTACATGAATTAATCTCGTTAGTGAGATCAGTTGCCCTCGATAAGCGGGTACTGTGCTCAGAATTGCGGCATTGCGCAAGCTCAGTTTCTAAGGCCGTTTTTTCGTTGAGTAATATGCCGATTTCTTCCATGATTGAAGCATGCTGTCGTTCAACCACTTGAATTTCCTGTCGAGCATCTAAAACCGTTTGGTATTCATCTTGTAAGTCGAGCAAGCGGGCACGTGTCATGGGGAGAGGTTTTGTGCGGGCGGTTTTTTGCCCAATGGAAATGCTCCGAGCATTAAGCCATTGCAATGCATCTTCAGCCGATCGTGATTCGTCACCTGAATCCGTTAAGGATAAGAGACGTTCGCGAATGCTGACCAAGGCTTCTTTGTCACCCAATTCCATCAATGAAACATGGGAGATGGTCGCTGTACCGATAAAGACCGATTTGGTCATATTTAAGTGCGCTTCGGCAAAAGTAGATTCACGGTTTTTAAGCACAGGGAAATCATTGGTGATGTCTTGACCCAAGGTGCGGTTAAAAACACTTAGACTTTCGTGCTTACGATCAAAATTACGATGCACTTCGATTTCATGGCCATTATCAAGAATATAGGTCAATCGTCCACCAAAGGTGCTCGCGTTTCCCCAAGGCATACGCAATTCATTAGACTCTTCATAAATGCGTTTGGTCGTATTGCGCTTTTGTCCATAGAGCATATCGCCGATAAAATGGCGTGTGGTGGATTTGCCCTGTTCATTGGCACCAGCAATAATTTGCAGGCCAGGTGCCAACTCGAATTCACTTTCAATGAAGCGGCCATAGCCATCGATTTGTAGTTTCGACAGCTTCATCCGCGTTCCAATCCATGAATTTCAACATTGCGATCGCGAAATGCTGCAACACCCAATTCTCGAGCCCGTTTAAGCATGGTGATGCGACCGGCATTGGCGCTTTCGGCAATTTCTCGATTCAAGGCAGCTACAAATACGCCCATGCTCGTGTCTTCTCGAGCCAGTTCATCGTAGTCCTCAATTGGGGCCGTGTTATCCACCAATTCTAAGTATTCAAATTCTAGGGCAGTCGCATCATGAATAAAGCCCATTTCATTTTTTATGGCCGCATCGCATGCCCCGGTCAATGTCATTCGACCAATAGGCTTTGTGTCTAGCGATTGAATATATCCTCGAATAGTTTCAATCACCTCTTGGGAAGATTTGAATTCATCGCAAAAGAGTGTTTCATCAAAATAGCGTATGCGTGCAGATGGAACTGGAGTAACAGTTAAGCGTCCCTCTTCCACTTCGATTTCTAAGTGTACATGCTCACCTGTTTCTTTAAAGCTAAGGCCTTCAGGGGAACCAGCATAAAAAATTCGGGTATCAAAATCACCGCTAATTTCCTGCATGTGATGGAAATGTCCCAAGGCTAGATAGTCCAGTCCTGGCACGGCAACATCTTTTGCAGAGAAGGGGGCATAATCTTCTCTATCAGGCGGTTGGTGTGAACGTTCTGAGCCATGGGCCACAGCCAAATGCAATTCACTTTGCCGTTTTTCAGGAATCCATAATTGGCCAAAGGGGTTTTTTGTGATGTAAGGGGCATCAAAGCCAAAACCATGAACCGTAACGTTTCCTTGACAAGCTGACCGTGATTCCCATTCAGGCTTGGTGAAGATATGCACATTGGGTGGCCAAGCTTCTGTAAAATAAGGGGAGTTGGGTAGGCAAGGATCATGATTGCCTGGTGCAATAAAGATGGCTGTATCCGGGATGCGGTTAAACTCGGTCACTAAAAAGGCTAAAGTGTCGCGGGTGACGCGGTCGTGCTCGAAAAGGTCTCCAGCAATTAATAATACATCGGCAGGCCATTCTGCTGCCCGGGTGATGATTCCTTGAAATACATCGCGTAAACTTTGGCGGCGTTGGTTCCCCATAGGTGCAGGCATGCCCGTGCCTGTAAAGCAACGGTCAAGATGAACATCTGAGGTATGAAGTATCTTCATGGGCACTGCATTCTGCGGGTTTTAACAGTTAAAGTTACACTGCACCTATCTTACCGAATTTACACTGAAAAAATCGATAGCAAATGCGAGGAAAAAGGGGCAAGACACTTTGATGTGCGAATATTAACCCGCTTTACGTAATTCAGGTATCCATGTGTGCAATAAGGAATTGCAATTGATAACCTTTTCAGCTAAATCCATAGGCACATAAAAGTAATGGTTTGATGACTCATAGCCAATACGGGAGTCTCGAGTCTGAATAGCGTGTAAGCGTAATGCCAATACACGTTCAGCCCGAATCAGGTACTCCAGTTCATTAATGGTCTTTATACGCGCCTCATCTTCCAGTCCCGATTTGACCTGTTCACGCAATTGCACAAATCGAGATTGTTGCACGATACTTTGGTAGTGAATGGCGACGGCCTCCATAACGTCCAACTCTTTTTGTAGGGCTGGGGCTGGTTTTTGGCCAATGGTGTCGCGAAGTTTTTGATGGGCCGCTGAAAAGCCATTGGCCATAATCGTAAACTGTCCGATAAACACATCTTCAGGATAAATCCCACGCCAGCCTTTTAAGTCATCGTAAGGAATGCCTACCATGGTTGAGGCATAGTTCGTGGCCGTAGGATAGAGGGGGTTAGAAGGGCCGACCTGCATTGGGGCCTTGTAGACCACAGAGCCGTGATACGGGAACTCACTCAAGGCGATACTGCATTCTTTCCAGGCGGTGACAACGGCATCAGCATATTTAGTGCCGTAGCGGTCGGTTGCGACTTTCAGCATGGCTTCATCTGGAGTGGGCGCAGCAACTCCCGCGGCTTGCTTTGCAGACATCTCGGCCACGACCTGTAAATTAGGTGAAGGGTATCCGCCTAGACTCCAGGCCAGCATAATGCCATCCAACTGTGCTTCGCGAAGATTCGCTGCATGTTGGGCGACATTGGCTACGGCTGGGATATACGGAACAGCGGCGATTTCCCAAGTATTGCCTGCTTGAATCTTTGCGACTGTTTTTAATCCGCGTTCACGGGCTGCTTGCCAGTGTTTAGTGGCTCTTGGTCCGGGGCCGATAGTTGAAATTGAATACTCGCCTACTTTTGTTTCTACACCGCCGCGATTGATGGGTATGCTCCATTCGCTCACACTCATTTGTGATACATCCTTTGGCAATGCAGCAATTGCATCCAAAGCCCAATCATCACGCCAACCCCAATCCCAGGCTATCAGTTCGGTGTCATTTCCGCTGCGTTTAATTCCATCTTGGATGGCAGCACTTACACCTGCAATCGTTTTTGCAGGGCCCGCTACTTTACATCGCGGACATTCATTTCCTTTGGCGTGACTCCAGCAGTTAGTAGGGTTTTCCGAAGCAGTAATGGTAAAAAAACCACGTAAATTTGGCACAGCATTACAAATCGTTTCAATGCTCGATGTTATGTACTCGCGTACTTCAGGTGTATTGGTGCATAACGTGGAATGATCACCGATGGTTACCCCTTTGAGGGTAGCATGGTCTTTAAAAAAGTCATTGTGCATGGCTCGCGGTTCATTCATGTATAGATAAATGCCGATACCATGTTTTTGCGCACGTTCTACGAGCTCATTTAGCCGCTTAAGTCGCGATTCGTAATGTTCGCTCATTTCTGGCGCCCAAGGAAATTCAGCCAATTGATACAGCACTACATGCATCCAGATGCCATCAACTCCAGAAGCCGCTAAGCGCGCAAGGTATCCATCGGGATAAGGGTCAATTTCATCTTCCAACAAAGGGTCGCCAAAAAGTGCAAAATACGAAGAACAGTAGCGTGGTGAAAAATTCGAAGTGGGCGCAGGGGGGAGGCTGGAGTCCATTTCCGATAAATCCGACACAAACTGAAATAGCGGTTCATTCATCTTCATAGGGCCTTTGGGAAAGGCTTGCTGAATTTGCTTCGCAAGAGCCTTCTCGGCCTCTAGAATAGCTTCGGTTGGTTCGGTATATATAATCGGTTCACAGCTCGGTTTCTTACTCCCCAATTTGATGTACAAAAAGTCATCTTCGCGCAGTGTAAAGGCTAACTCCTCCTCGCTCATTTGCAGCAAGGCCATCATTTGTTCATAAGGGAGGATATGCCAATTGCGGCGGATGATGGTGATATATGCCCGCTTGCGGATTTCCGGGGATATTTTAGGTGGACTACCCAGTCCCATGGCTTCGCCCATGCGCACAATATCTTCTGGCTGGGCGCCAATCGTATCGGCCATGCGCTCGGTTTCTACAAGTTGCCAATTTCGCCACACAAAAGCATGTGTTTGAGTAGGGAAATGGGTATAGGACACCGCGGGAGTGTCGGACGTTGGAGGCAATTGCATTGCGGACAAGAAAGTAGTTAGTAACAAAGCAGTGATGGTGTTCATGAAAGTTCCTCTAGTCCGTTAAGGGGAGTGGGGGCTGGAGCGCCTGCAACAGTTAATAGTGAATATGTAGATACCCGAACTTGCTCATCGCTTTTTGATTTCAGGGCGTGGATATAAATCCCTGAGTTGTTGAGGATAGGTCTCTTGGATCTTTTTATACAAATACATAATTAAGGTGTCATGGGCTTCTTCAGAGAGTTCTACAAAACGCAAACCATATCGATTGGGGCGGTTGTTATTTGCCGGAGCGCAATACACGGCCTGAAGTAAAATGGCGTGAGGTGCTTGGTGGGGCAATTGAAATAGCATCTCTAACATAGAACCTGCTGTAATATCGGCTTCGGTCGTTACCAAGGCTCCCTCTATGCTTAAATCGCACAATGTAGCTTCTGTGTATTGTTCTTCTTGTTCACCTTTTATTGATACCGCTAGATCGGTTGCTACTCGCCAATGTTTGCGAGCCTTGGCATGTTCGGCCGATTCAGTTCGTTCCAGCATAATACTTTGTTGGTTGGTTTTAGGTGCACTGGTTACACGGGTATGAAATCCAACAAAGCCGCTATCATCATGGAAAGATAATTCGGCAGAGGTGCCTTCTTTTATGCTGTCGGCTAGTGGGTAGGTTACCCATAGGTTTTCGCCGGAGATGCCCAAAATTTCAACAACCAATGTACGATCCAAGGCTGTTAAAAAACATTCCCGACCCACTTGTAAGGGGGATTGAGGACTCACTAAATATTCTCCTTCATGATTGCCCGATAGTTACACGTTTACTATAGCAACCTTGTTGCGGTATGTACAAAAAGAAGCCCCTGGAAAATAGAAACTTTCCAGGGGCAACGATGATTTGACTTTATTTTCGCCTTAGTTCAGCAAGATGCTCATTGGGTGTTCAAGCGCTGTGCATATCCAACGTGTGAAACGTGCACCGTCCGCACCATCGATTGCTCGATGATCGTAGGACAAGGATAGAGGCATCATGTTGCGCGGTACGAATTCACCGTCAATATAGACAGGTTCCATCGTTGAGCGGGATACGCCAAGAATAGCCACTTCAGGGCTATTCACAATGGGGGTAAACGATGTTCCACCAATGCCGCCCAAGTTCGTAATAGTCATGCATGAGCCTTGGAAGTCATCCAAGCTCAATTTACGCGAACGGGCTTTTTGTGAAATGTCGGTTAAATTCAAGGCGATTTCCGTGATGCTCTTCTGGTCCACGTCTTTAATGACGGGCACCATCAAGCCATGTTCGGTGTCTACCGCTACTCCGATATTGTAGTAGTCCTTATAGATGATTTCCGCATTTGGAGCATCAAGACTCACATTAAATTGAGGGAATTTCTTCAGCGCTTCGGCCAATACTTTTACCAAAATCGCTGTAGCGGTCAGTTTGCCGCCCGCTTGTTGTACAGGGCCCCCGAAAGACTTACGGAATTTTTCCAATTCGGTGATGTCTGCTTTGTCTTGCTGCGTTACATGCGGAATGGTGGTCCAAGAACGCGTCATGGATTCCATGGTGACTTTGCGTACATTGCTCATTGCTTCGCGGCGAATGTCACCGAAGCGTGCAAAATCAGGCAATGGAACTGCTGCGATACCGCCCGCCATGGGAGCACCGCCACCACTGGTCAGAATGTTCTTTGCATGCGCTTTGACATCCGCTGCTGTAATGGCTTTACCAGCTGCACTTGGGTTCACTTGCCCGATGTCTACACCGATTTCACGAGCCAACTTGCGCACGGATGGAGCAGAGCGAACCTTCTTTGAAGGGCGAGGAACAGCATTGTTAGCTTTGGAAGCAGCAGGAGATGGTGCCGCTACAGGAGCCGGAGCTTCTTCCTTGACTGGTTGTTCAGGTTCAGGTTTAGCCGGGGCTTCTTCTTTTACTGGGGCCGGTGCTTCTTCTTTCACTTCTTCTTTGGCCGGTGCAGCGGCGCCTGCACTTCCCAATTCAAGTAGAGGAGCGCCAATTTCGATCGTGTCGCCTTCATTGACCAAAACCTTCTCGACGGTTCCGTCTACCGAACACGGTACTTCAACAACGGCTTTATCGGTTTCCAGTTCCAGAATAGCCTGGTCCTTAGATATCGTATCGCCTTTTTTGACCAGTACCGATATTACGGTCCCGGCATCAATATTTTCGCCCAATACGGGGAGATTGAATGTATTCGCCATGATATTCGAGTATCCTTTTATCGGTTAGTCGTTATGCTTTTCAGGGTCAGGTTTGTTGATGTCGATCTTCAAGTCTTTAATGGCTTTAGTTACGACTTTCTTATCGATGTCGCCTGCTTGAGCCAATTCAGACAAGGTCGCTAACACGATGAAGCGAGCGTCCACTTCAAAGTGATTACGCAGATCCGGACGGGCTTCACTCAAGCCGAACCCGTCTGTACCCAAGGTGTGCAATTCGCGTGGGAACCAGCTAGATACGGAATCAGGCAAGGCTTTAATATAATCCGAAGCTGCAACCATAACACCCTTAGTGCCTTTTAGGCAGTCTTCAATGTAGCTAGTACGTTGTTTCTTTGTAGGATTGAGCATATTCCAACGTTCGGTTTCTTTTGCATCACGGTGAAGTTCTTTATAGCTAGTGATACTCCAAACGTCAGCAGCCACGTTGTAGTCTTTTTCCAAGATCTCTGCAGCTTTAATGGTCTCGATGAGAATTGCACCGCTACCAAAGAGCTGGGCTTTAAGCTTAGATTTTTTCTTGGATTGGCTGAAGTTGTACATTCCTTTAAGGATGCCTTCGTCAGTGCCTTTGGGTTGAGGGGCATGTGCATAGTTATCGTTCCCTACGGTCAAGTAGTAGAAGATGTTTTCGCCATCCACATACATGCGTTGGATACCGTCACGCACTATCACGGCCAGCTCGTAAGCAAAGCCGGGATCATAAGCCATCAAGTTAGGAACGGTTAATGCCAATATGTGGCTGTTGCCGTCTTGGTGTTGTAAGCCTTCACCCGCCAGCGTTGTGCGGCCAGCAGTTGCGCCAACCAAGAACCCTTTACATTGCATGTCGCCTGCGGCCCATATAAGGTCACCGATTCGTTGGAATCCAAACATAGAGTAGTAGATAAACAATGGAATCGTGTTAACGCCATGGTTGGCCCAAGCTGTACCAGCAGCAATAAAGGAAGACATACCACCTGCTTCGGTAATACCTTCTTCTAAGATTTGCCCGTCAGTGGCTTCTTTGTAGTAGAGCAAGTTGTCAGAATCAACAGGCTCATAGAGTTGACCAATGTGGGAATAGATACCTACTTGGCGGAAGAGTGCTTCCATACCAAAAGTACGGGCTTCATCAGGCACGATAGGTACCATCAATTTACCCATGTTTTTGTCACTCAGTAATTTAGTCAAGATGCGTACGATGGCCATGGTGGTAGAAATTTCACGTCCATCGGTACCTTTAGAGAACTCATCCCACAGCGATTTTTCTGGCGCTTTAATAGGAGTGAAGTCGGTATTCCGGGCAGGCAATGAGCCCCCAAGTTCTTCACGGCGCGCTTTGATGTATTGAATTTCTTCACTATCATCTGCAGGCTTATAGAATGGAGCTTTTACTACTTCTTCGTCCCCGATAGGAATTGAGAAGCGTGTACGGAATACAGCCAACTCATCTTCATTGAGCTTCTTTTGTTGGTGCGTGATGTTTTTACCTTCACCACTCTCACCCAAACCATAGCCTTTAATGGTTTTGGCCAAGATTACGGTCGGTGCACCTTTATGGTTCACTGCTTGGTGATATGCTGCGTATACTTTGGACATATCGTGACCACCACGACGCATACGGTGTAATTGGTCGTCGGTCAAGCCGCTAAGCAATTCTTCGATGCGCTCATCGCCATCGCATAAGTGCTCGCGTACCCATGAACCATCAGCGACTGTGTATTTTTGGTATTCACCATCGACAAGGTTTTCTAGGCGTTTACGCAATACACCATCAATGTCTTTCTCAAAAATGGCATCCCAATCTTCACCCCAAAGAACTTTAAGGACATTCCAGCCAGCACCACGGAATGCAGCCTCAAGCTCTTGTATGATTTTACCGTTCCCGCGTACAGGACCGTCCAAACGCTGGAGGTTGCAGTTAATAACAAATACTAAGTTATCCAATTTCTCGCGAGCGGGAAGTGTAATCGCCCCCAAGGTTTCGGGTTCGTCACACTCGCCGTCACCCAAGAAGGCCCATACTTTTTTGTCGGTCTTGGGAATCAAACCACGATCTTCAAGATAGCGGTTGAAGCGGGCTGTGTAGATAGCCATGATAGGACCCAATCCCATAGAAACAGTTGGGAATTGCCAGAAGTCAGGCATTAAACGTGGGTGAGGGTATGATGATAATCCACCGCCTTCGCCTAATTCACGACGGAAATTGACCAGTTTTTCTTCTGGCAAGCGGCCTTCAACATATGCACGGGAGTAAATACCGGGAGCAATGTGCCCCTGCATGTAGACCATGTCCCCACCGCATTCATGATTTGGCCCACGGAAGAAGTGGTGGAACCCTACATCGTACAACGTCGCTGAAGACGCAAAAGACGAAATGTGACCACCGATGCCTTCGGATGCTTTGTTTGCGCGAACAACCATGGCCATAGCATTCCAGCGGATGATACTGCGAATACGTTTTTCCAAGGCCATATCGCCAGGGTATAGTGGCTGATCGGCTACAGGGATGGTGTTGGTGTACGGGCTATTGGCTGAGAAGGGGATTCGAATGCCTGCAGCATGTGCACGAATTTCGAGTTCCTCTAGCAATTGTTGAACTTGTTCTGGATCCCGATCGATTACTTCATCGAGCGAATCGAGCCAGTCGTGTAATTCTTCTTCCTGTTCGGGGGTAGGTTTGAATTCTTGTTCCACAGATCAAAATCCTTATATTGGTTGCCTAATTGGACAACGTGAAAAGAAGGAAGAGGGGAGTTTTACTCCCATTCCAAAATACAACGTACATAGTTAGAAAAAAAGAATAACACAAAACAAGCTGTTTATGCTACTGAAAGTCGGAAAAAGTCAAGTTTCGAGCTTGTAAAAAGAATGATCGTTCATTATAGGGAGTCGTGAGAAAGGCTATTTGAGCGTGAAACCCCTGTCGTTGCTGCCGATAGCAAATTTTATGAGAAACCGTATACTTGATATGTATATTTTTTACAAAGCAGATTTTTTTTAATAAAAAAGTGCTCAACAGGGGGAAGCCCCTTGTTGAGCACTTATGATTTATACTGTTCGCTTATAGTTGAGTTATTTTCCAGGTGGCGCTGAGACGAGCTGTACAAACAATTCACGAATTTGGGTGCGTTGGGTCTCTGTGACCCATTGATATCGATGCAGGCCATCCTTGTGAGGGGTGTGCATCGTAATTCCCTCCTTGTCCATCGTGATGGTTCCAGGGTCAGAGAGCTGGTAATATCCTCGGTCCGGACGTACAGCATGCAATATCGCATTTAAATCCCATGTAGGCCGGTCATAAGGCATTTTCATATACAATCGATATGCTTCCGCTACAGGGTGGTCTTTCACATAGCCAAAGTCTTCTATAATACTTCTGCCCGGGTATTTAATCGATAGGCCGACTTCGTATCCACTCGCCCATATTTCTGTTGGCCATTTGGCAAAAAGAGTTCTCGTTGCTTCGGCATCCACCACTGCATTGTATTCAGGTTTACGGTTGGGTGAGAATGCCCCTACCATGGCTGTCAGTAACTTAACTTTTTTTTGCACCAAATCGACACCATTCAACTCGGAGAATTCATCGGGTTTGGATTCTAATAAATGTGCAAGGTTGGTAGTAAAGCCCACTACAGAAATAACCACAGAATTATCGGGTTGCTCCGCAAGTATTTTTCGGTACATTTGTGTTGCGGTTGGGAGCACTGTATCAGGGCGCACATCATGGGGATAAACAAATTTGTCGCCTATTTTGCGATCGGACACCTGGCGATTAAATTTGTATTCCTCTGGTTTTTTTCCGTTTTCTACACGCCCAATTGGAATATCCGGACGGCCATAAAAGGTGTTGATGACATCGGTATATACAGCAGCCCATTCATTGGCCTTTGAAATGCCCACGCCCAATAGCTCAACTTCTCCTCTGTCTTGTAATTCATGAATCAACGATAATGCTAAAGCATCGTCGATATCATTTCCTAAGTCCGTATCGTAAATTAATCGGACGGGTTCATTGGCAAAAGA
>CALLLL010000078.1 GCA_938082445.1 uncultured bacterium | reverse complement strand
ATTTATTTTCCACGGCATAGGCATAGGCGTCTTTTATTAGTGCTGTACCGCCAAAGGCAAAAACCAAGGCCAACAAACTCGACTTGGGCAAATGAAAATTGGTTATCAAGGCATCCACTCCGCCAAATTCATAGGGCGGATAAATGTAACAATTGGTCATCCCCTCGCCCACTTGATAAGCACCTTCACGAAATTGTGTTTCCAACACACGTGTGGATGTCGTCCCCACTGAGATCACACGATTGCCTCGAGCACGTGTATCGTTGAGTAGTGCAGCAGATTCTTCGGTAAAATAAAATTCTTCCGGATCCACGACATGGTCTTCAAGCGTGTCTACCTGAATCGGTTTAAACGTTCCGTAGCCCACGTGTAAGGTAAGGGTCGTCTTAGAGACACCTTTGGCTGATAACTCATCCAACAGCTCTGGCGTAAAGTGTAAGCCGGCGGTGGGTGCGGCAACTGCCCCGTGTTTATCTGCATAGACCGTTTGATAGCGATCCGCATCCAATACGTTTGTCGCTTTGCGTGCAATGTACGGCGGTAAAGGAATTTCCCCCACCTCCTGTAACGTAGAGAGCACATCCGTATCTGCGAAACAAACCCGACGGCGACCATTGGAGAGGGGTTCTTCGATTGTCGCTTTCACATGGTCCCCAATCAAGACTTCGGAACCCGGTTTCACCCGTGCCGAGGGACGTACCAATGCTTCCCACTCACCCGGTGCCAATTCGCGCAAGAGAAACAATTCTACTTTCCCGCCGGTTGGCTTCTGTGCATGCAATCGCGCACGAATTACCCGGGTATCATTCACCACCATCGAATCACCAGGATCGAGATAGGCACCCACATTGGAAAAAACATCTTCTTTAATGGTCCCGGCGCTGCGGTCTACGACCAATAAGCGTGACTCTGAACGGTTTTCGACCGGTTGCTGGGCGATCAATTCATCTGGAAGGCTATAATCGAGTTCGTCTGTATTCATAATGCGGAGACTTTACCATCTAGGACAGGTTGGAGCAAGATTTTGGTGATACTTGCACTCCATCAATAAGCAACAGAAGTGCAATATCAATCTATACCAAGAGAATCTTGACTTAATGAGTCGGATTAAGAATAATAGGAGTACACACAATTTGAGGACGCCATGAACATTTCATCCCGTTGCGATTATGCTTGCAGAGCTATAGTAGAACTCGCCCATTATTCGCCTAAAGATATTCCGCTGACTGCCAATGCTATCGCGACCAAACGCAATATTCCCGAGAAGTACCTAGTTCATATTTTATTGCAATTGAAAAAAGCAGGGATGTTATTGAGTGTGCGGGGTGCACAAGGTGGATATCGTTTGGCTAAGAAAGCCAGTGATATTACATTACTCGATGTGGTGCTTGCGGTGGATGGTTCCATTATGGACCCGGTTCCTTGTGACGATGAATCGTCTCCAGAACTCAAGAACACTTGGGAAGACATGGGAAATAAGATAACTGATGCTTTGCAGTCAGTTACCATTCAATCCATCTTAGACAATTCCCCCAGTGCCGATATGTACTTCATCTAAAGCACATTGCGGTCCGGCTTACTTCCCCCATTTAAAAGCTATGTACTACCGTTTAGGTCTTTGTGCTTTATTTAGCAAAATCCCAGATCGGCGCTTTCTCTTCGGAGCTGCGAGCCAGTTCAGGTGAATGAGCTGGATTTGAACTTGTCTCGGTCTCTTCTACGTTTTCCAGGTAGAAAATGTAATCCACTGGTTCACGCAATACACGGGCCGTTTTTAACGCAATATTGATAGAAGGGTTGAGTCGACCTTTTTCAATAGCTAAAATGGTCTGACGGGTCACCCCAATTTCACGCGCTAAATCCGACTGGCGCAGATCCAACCGAGCTCGTAGTTCTTTCACACGATTTTTTAAAATAGTTTTTTCAGTCATATGAGAATTCTACAATATTCACATTCTTTTGTCAAGTGTTTTCACTCAGTATTATAAAAAGTGTCAATATATTACCTAAATCCACTTAGCATACATACTTAGCGTGTACACTAAGTCTACCATATCCCCCAACATTTGTGCAGATATACTTATTTCCTCATGCAACTTGCACTCCTGCGCAGTTCTAAAGTATGCTAATACAGTACATTTATTAAGTCAATAATTTACGCCCTGATAGTTCAATGGATAGAATACATCCCTCCTAAGGATTAGATGTGGGTTCGATTCCCGCTCGGGGTACCATTGATAGGAAATATATACCCCCTGAGCTCGTGTTAAACCTTCGTAAAGGCGGAAACAGTGAATCATACAGAGCAAGATACATATCCATTAACCATTGACTGTGGTGAGAAATACGGAAAGATTACCCTTAACTCTCACGAAGAAACTGTCAATTTCCTCACTGTGACCTTGCCTAAAATTACCAGTGAATTTAATATGATGCGTAAACAAATTGAATCCTTACGCGCACAAATCCCGACTTCTGCCAATGCTGCAAACTTGAACCCTAATGCCATCGTCTTTAATCCGCGCAAATCCAACAATACAGTCCCTACAAAATTCGGGCAATTGTGGGACGAATACAGGATTAAATGTTACGACGAAAACGCAGCATTTGATTTACAGTTCCCAAAAGGACGCTATGTAACTGGGTTTGTTGGAACATTAACCCCTACCAAAGGACAACTTCAACATTTGAAGCGTGATTTTAACTGGCACGATTTTTTCATCGATATAGAAGAAAATAAATTCTGGAAGGGCCGGGTAGTCATTCAACGCCGCTCTGAAGATAATAAATACAATGTGCGTAGCCAAGGCATTAATGAATATGTCGGAGGCTAATTAGATGGCTGAAGACATCTCTTCGGATACGGATAATCTCCCAGCGCGACCAGTGTGCCCCAATTGCATACACCCTATTAATAAAAGAGATGATTTTTGCCCACAGTGTTCGGCCCCAGTCGGTTTGGCCGTTACCATTGATCCTTTTAAACGAATCTGGGCTATGGGCTTTCTTTATAAGCAAGCAGTCAATAGCCGTATTAATGGATTCATGTTAGTGGGCATGTGGCTTATCATGCTTCCCTTGATTTTACAAATGACTAATTTTTTTATTGAGGGCATGTCGCAAGTTTTAAATGGACGTGCCGTATTTCCCAGTACGTATTCCCGAATCCTTTATGGCCCAGCGGCTATAGTACCTGCACTGTTATTGTACAAAACAACCAAAAATTATCGTCAATCACGAGTTACTCAGCTTCCCGATGAAGACGAAGACGATTGCTGACATCAAATTTCCCTTTTCCTGAATCTATTCTAAGAGTATATTTATGCCCTTAATTCAAGCTTCCAACATATCTAAATCATTCCTCGCCCCAAAGGGAAAAACGGTCGATGCTGTAAACGATGTTTCTCTGCATGTTGAGCAGGGCGAGATACTGGGTCTCTTAGGTCCCAATGGTGCTGGCAAAACCACTTTCTTACGTATATTAGGTACCCTAATCTCCCCCACTTCTGGCGAATGCCATCTGAATGGGAAATGCATGGCCGAAGATCCCGAATCGGCTCGACGAGATATCGGTTTTCTTTCTGGAAACACAAAACTCTATGGACGCCTCACGGTACGTGAAATGATGCGTTACTTTGGACGCCTCTACCAATTGGATGAGCCGTACATTGCTCAACGTACCGATGAGTTGGCCCAGTTACTGGACATGACTGAATTTGTTGATCGTCGCTGTGAAACGTTATCGACAGGGCAAACCCAGAAGGCCTCTATCGCTCGGGTGATATTGCACGATCCTAAACTGCTTATTTTGGATGAACCCACCTTGGGTCTAGACATTATGACTGCCCGTACCATTATGGACTTCATCGATTCGGCACGCGATCGCGGACATTCGATCATCTTTTCTACCCATTACATGACTGAGGCCGAATTGCTCTGTGATCGCATCGCGCTCATGCATAAGGGCTGCATCATGATGACCGATACGCAAGAAGGCATCTATTCAGCCACGGGGACCTCAAACTTACAGGCGGCCTTTTTGAGTATGGTGGATGAAGCTGCGGAGACCAGCGCATGAATTTTATGATCGCCCGCACCATATACTTCAAAGAAATGCTCGACACCTTTCGCGACAAGCGTACCATGATTACCATGCTGGGTATTCCCATCATCCTATATCCTGCGCTATTTATTATTATGATCCAGATGGCCATGATTCAGGAAAGCAAACTAGACGAACAGGTATCAAAAGTTGCTCTCCTCGGTCCAGTCAGTGAGATGGTACGTACCGAACTTGAAAAAACTGAACAAGTCGAATTCCAAAATGACATAGAGCAGCCAGAAGAGGCGCTTAAAAATGGAGATCTCGATGCTCTGGTTCAATTTGAATCCGATTTTGGCGAACAAGTTAATCAAGATGGTTCAGGAAAAATAACGATCCTCTATGATCAGACCGAGCCTTCGTCACGCGAAGCCGAGGGGCGTCTCTATAAAGCCTTCAAAGGGATAAATGAAACATTATTAAATCAACGACTGAGCGACAATAACCTCCCTGAAACTTTTGCCGATCCACTCAAAGTTAAAGACGAAAATATTGCGACTGCATCTAAATCAAGCGGCACCATTCTCGGTGCTATACTCCCCCTCATCATGGTTGTCATGCTCAGCCTTGGGGCCTTCTATCCTGCAGTTGATATTACCGCTGGTGAAAAGGAACGTGGAACCTTTGAAACCCTTCTCTCAACGCCTGCCACTAAACTCGAAATTGTCACCGGTAAATTCCTTGCCGTATTTACTCTATCCCTGCTCACCGGTTTTCTAAACCTGGCCAGCATGTCCATCACCTTTTATTTTCAACTTTCCCAATTGGTGAATCTTAAAACGGCCATTCCTGACGGAGAACAATTGGTCGCAATTTCCGCTATCAGTGTTGTGGGGATTGCCATTGTCATTATCCCCTTGGCATTCTTTATTTCCGCCATTATGATGTCCGTATCTGTGCTGGCTCGTAGTTTCAAAGAAGCGCAAAACTACGTGTCCCCCTTATTCATATTTATTCTACTCCCTGTGGCTGCGACTTCATTTCCAGGAATCGAACTTACGGCGACCACACAGTTTATACCCTTAACAAACATTGCACTGCTGTTCCGCGACCTTATTACAGGCGATGTGCAAATACAATACTTCTTTACTGTATTTCTCTGCACGTGTATTTATGCACTCATGTCATTGGTATTGGCTACGTGGATGTTCCAGCGCGAAGAAGTTATTCTCTCGGAAGATAAAGGACTCCCGCTCACACTTGACCGCCGTGCCTTTACGCCATCGGATACCCCTACTGCTGGAACGGCCATGGGCATTTTTGCCGTGGTCATGCTGCTACTTTTCTACATTGCTGGCTATGTGCAAGGCCAAAACGTGTATACCGGATTGCTCATTACCCTCTATCTACTCATCGCACTTCCCGTAATTGGGATTTTGAAATATGTCAAAGTAAACTTAAAAACGGCACTCAACCTTAAACGATTCACTCCCCTTGCAGCGGTGGGTGTCATCGTAGCCAGTTTTTCCTGGGTGTTCATCAATATACAATTGGGGCTCTGGCAAAATGAAGTCCTCCCCATGCCCCCCGACTTAACCGAAGCCTTTGAAAAGATCTTTGAGGCGACCAATGTCCCATTATTGGTTCTCATTTTCGTCATGGCCGTCAGCCCGTCCATATGCGAAGAGTTGCTTTTCAGGGGAGCCATCACTTCGGGGTTACGCAATCTATTTTCACCCAAAGTGACCATAATTATTGTCGGTATACTCTTTGGATTATTCCACTTGAGCATCTATCGTTTCGCACTCACGGGACTCACCGGGATCATTTTGACCTACTACGTAGTCCGCTCTGGCTCCATCTATCTCGCCATGATTGGACACTTTATCAACAATATCGTCGCCATCCTCTTTGAAAAAGAGATTATGCCTTCCAGCTTTATCCAGTATCTGGAAGGGATCAAGATTGAAGAAAATGGTTTCCCACTTCCCATCATGGCCGCGGCTATTGTCGCCTTTATTGTAGGGATCGTAATTTTCGAGAAGTCGTTGACAAAACCGAAAACCGATACGTAGCCCTTACACTATTTCGTTGGCCAATACTTGATCCAGAGTCTGACGCTGACGAATTAATTTCGTGCTGCCATCATTTTGTAACAACACTTCGGCCACCTCTGGAAACGAATTGTAATTTTTCGAGGCCATCGATGCGCAATACGCTCCCGCACCGCCTATAACGAGTGCATCGCCAATATCCGTTCTGGGGAAAGTGCGCGGTGCAAGGCCCTCTGGGTCACCCGGTGCTGGTGTCAGTATATCGCCACTTTCACAGCAGTGCCCAACCACCATATAGTCTGTATCAGATTCAGGCGTTGACCCATCCGCTTTCACTAAGGTAAGCGGTTGTTGTGCGCCATAGAGACTCGGGCGAAGGACTTCAGTCATCCCACCGTCAATTTTAATAAAATTGTATCCTTGGTCGCCTGTATCGACCACATCCATCACCGAAGTAATAATGACTCCTGCATTGGCAACTAAATACGTTCCGGGTTCTGTTTCCATATGCAATTCACGGCCATGCTCTGCGGCAAAGGCTTTAAAATCTTCTACTATCACTTTTCCGATTTCTTGAAGATCGGCACTTACTTCGTTCGGCATACGAGCAACTTTCAGCCCGCCC
Organism: uncultured bacterium; assembly: GCA_938082445.1. Lineage (GTDB taxonomy): Bacteria > Hydrogenedentota > Hydrogenedentia > Hydrogenedentales > DTSJ01. The sequence continues at coordinate 4,762 of CALLLL010000078.1, read as the reverse complement.
CCCAAACTGAGTGTTTTAACATCCGGTAGTTTCGCGGCGATGTCTAAAGACATTTTGGCGCACGACTTCCAAATTTCAGGATCGCCTCCGGAACCAATGTGGGTATGCATCGCGGTGATTTTCAAATCGTATTGAGCACAGATAGATTCGACTTCGTCCAATTTCCCATGCCAAATACCGAAGCTGGATGAGGGACCGCCGACATTGGTGCGGTTGTTGTGCCCAGAGCCTAAGCCGGGATTGATACGAACCGATACGTCACGACCGGGGAATAATTCACCATAGGCACGCAACTGATGTAACGAGCAGGCATTGTATTGAACACCTTGCTCGACCAATTGTTTTAGATTTTTGGGAATTTCTTGTGCGGTTATTTGAATGTGGCTAGGCTCGACACCTGCTTTCATAGCACGTTCGGCCTCAAACCCACTGCTGGCATCAATATGCAATCCGCGTGCGGTCAATGTTTGAAGAACAGCCGCTGTAGGAAGAGCTTTCATCGCATAACGTGCCGTCAAGCCAAAGGCATGGGGAAAATTCATCACCTCATCGGCTGCCGCTTCTAATGAAGCCTGATCGTATACAAAAACCGGGCTACCGTGCTCTTCACGAATCGCCAACACTTGCTCGTACGTTAAAAATCGAAGGTCGTTCATCTATAAAATCCTATTTAGGGTTGAAGTGCAGGAAAGGCCATAATTGTAGCAAGCTCTCGCCCCTTCGCGCCAGTATGCATACATCCGCTATTTAATCAGACCCTGCTCAACCCGTATAATAGCCCTACCTTACAGAAAGAGAACCCATGAGCGACAATCAAATAGCCAATAACAGAAAAGCCCGACATGATTATCATGTTGTCGATTCCTTTGAAGCAGGCATTGCTTTAGTGGGGACCGAAGTAAAGTCCCTGCGCGACAAGCAAATTGCCTTAAAGGACAGCTATATCGATGTCTATCAGGGGGAAATGTACCTCAAAAATGCACATATTGCCCCCTATGCGCATGGGAATCAGTTTAACCATGATCCTGAGCGTGACCGTAAGTTACTGATGCACAAGCATGAAATTATCAAGCTGGGCTCACAGGTGCAGGAAAAAGGAATGACATTGGTTCCGCTCAAACTCTACTTCACTCGAGGCAAAGCCAAGGTACAAGTGGGGCTGTGTAAGGGTAAAGACCATGCGGATAAACGCCATTCACTTAAAGCCAAAGAAGCCAAACGCGACATGGATCGCGCGATTCGCGATGCCCAAAAGGGTTAAGCAAGGTAAATTAAGGCTATAAACCACCCAATAGACCGCCGAAAAACTCACCGATTGCTTCCAGAATACCGCCGGTCACTTCGGTTATTCCTTCGACAACATCGCCGACGGCCTCAGCCGCTTCTCCCAAAACTTCGCCATCAATAGTTCCACTCCCCCCAGCACTGGCTAACACATCACTGGCAAGGCTAGGTGAATCGTCTTTTTTCCGTTTTCTTCGTTTGGAAATATCAATGGCTTTAATTAAAAGGACAATCAAAAAAGATATGGCAATAATTATTAATGGAGTACTATTCTCCCGACCTATCACTGCAACTCCTGCTCCCATCGAATAGGTGGATGCATACTCAAACTCATACGATTCGTCGACAATCTTCCCATCGTTCACTTGAACCTGCGCCAACACCTCATCAAATCCAGGACGTGCTTCCAATAATTTAATCTCGTTAAACAACGATTCGGCTACGACTTCTGAAACCGTCCACGTTATGCCATTTTTAATCGAGGTGTTTTCAAAAGTACCACAATCCACCCACGCCCCTTGCGCACGAACTTGTAGACGATAATCAGGCAATGCCTGCTTAATGCCCGGTATTGCAAAATCTCGTTGTTCTGTGACACCCGGCAGCAGATTTACCGTCACACTCTCTATCCGGCTAGCATTCATGAAAATGCCTGCACCAAGTTTCAACATCAGTAGGAGTATTACCGCAAGGATAAAATACCTAAAATATCGTCCCCATTTTCTCGCTCTAGTCATTTGCACTCCATCCATCTTGGTCTACATTACTTTCAGCATAGTGCAATATCTAATTAGTGTCAAGGGAGTGCCCTCAGTTGACGTTCAGCACTGTATCCCGATAAACTAAAGCTTCGAATTCACCAGCAAAGGAAGTTATCCCCATTCATGTCCACCCCAACACCTCTTAACGCACAGCTTAAAATTCGCATCAAGACTTATGATATCGACTATATCGGTCACGTCAACAACGCGGTCTATATCAATTGGCTCGAAGACCTGCGTCTGGAACTGTTTGATACCCACTTCCCCATCCACGATTTTGAAGGCATGGACTTTGGCCTCATGATCGTCAATACCAATATCCACTACAAACAAGGCCTCTACCTCAAAGACAAATTCGTGGATGCCACCCTCTGGATCGACAGTTTCGACCGCGCCACCTGCCATATCAAAGCTGAATTCAAAGTGGACGGTGAAATTCGCTGTACGGCGACTCAGCGGGGGGCTTTTGTGAATCCAGAAACGCATCGGATTGTGAGGGTGCCACAGAAGTTACGGGATATGTTGGCGGGATAGGTTAGTAATATGAAAGACGAAGTTCGATCTGCTATAGAGAAAGCTATTCATATTCCTAGTGACTTAAAGCGTCATGGACAAGTGAGTAATATAGATCTTTATCGAGATAGTGGAATTGCCAAATTCCATGATCAAATTACAGCGAACTCCATACAAGAAGTTTTACGTCATTATCCAAGTATTACCAATGAGTGGCAACAAATGTGTTGGGATAAACGCTGTGATAGTAGGATTGCTATCGAAGAATATATCTTCTGCCTTTATTGTGTTAGTGCCCCAAAAAAAATTCGCTTTTATTTCAATCGAGACAAAGCTTTTGCAAACTATATTTTTCATGAATTGAACAGTTTCCATAAAATCTCAACAAAGCAGAATTCTATTGATTGGAAAATTAATTCTCTCAAAACTTTTGGTAAAAGCATCGTTCAAAAATTCGAATCCATTGCGCATGAACAAATTTCTGACATCCAGGGCGTTCAATATGAAATTTTTGGCAGTTGTGATAAACGATATACCTATCCACTAGATATACACTTAAAGTTATATAAAAGTAATTTAGGACAAAAAATTAATATATCCGTTAGTATTTTGAATGTCTGTAAGCAAAATTCTTTATTTGCTTATATTCATACCCCCGAAAGAGAGATAAAACTTCCAAATTTACAACTCCCCCCATTTAAAGATATAAATGCACTTCAAAATGAACTCCAAAAGTGCTTAGAAATAATTGATGATTTTCTCGAAAACAACCAAGCGATTATTTATAATGTATTGTCAAAAGCTAAATAGGTAATCAATTGACACATCTTATACCACTCCCCCATTGAAATCCCTCCCCCACTTTGCTATCATTAAATCCCGTTGGAGAACGGGCCTTTCCTATTTCTTCCACACCGAACATTTCAAGTGATTCCGGGCTGTGGCAATCCGCTTGATTCTGTTCACTTCAGTCAGTTGAGTAACCAGTACAAAACCCATGGTGGGTGTGCTGTTTGTAGTTGGGGAGAAGGTAGTATGGCGGAAAAGCGCGAGATATTGGCGATCATACCCGCCCGTTTTGCCTCCCAACGCTTCCCCGGCAAGGTCATCGCTGAACTGGGCGGAAAACCCCTCGTTGTTCATACCTATGAACGCACCATTCAGGCCGAATGCATCTCCAAGGCCGTCATAGCCACCGACGACCAATCCGTCGCCGATGCCTTGGCTCCGTATGACATCGAAGTGGTCATGACCTCCCCCGATCATCCTTCCGGCACCGATCGCATCGCCGAAGTTGCGCGCACCAGCACGGCCGATATCATCGTCAATGTGCAAGGCGACGAGCCGATGTTGGATCCCAACACCATCGATACTGCGGTGAACGCTTTACTGGATGATCCCAAGCTGGATATGGCGACCGCGAAACATGCCATTACCAATCCCGATGACATCACCAATCACAATGTGGTTAAAGTGGTCACCGACAACAAGGACCGCGCCTTATACTTCTCACGCAGTCCAATTCCTTATATCCGCGACCTTAGCGAACAAGATGACGAGCATGTGGTCTACTGGCAGCATATCGGCCTCTATGTATTCCGCCGTTCGTTCTTGCTGGACTACGCTGATATGGCTGCGACAAAGCTCGAGGGCCTCGAAAAGCTTGAACAGCTACGCGCGCTTGAAAACGGCCACGACATTGCCGTGGTTGAAACCAAATTCAAATCCATCGGAGTGGATACCCCTGAAGATCTCGAACGGGTGCGTCAACTCCTGGAAGATACATTAAAAAATCAATCCTCAGAAAGGAACTCTTCATAAATGCCTAAGTACGTATTCATCACCGGCGGTGTAGTCTCCTCCATTGGTAAAGGAATTGTCTCGGCGAGTTTGGGCACCATGCTCGAATCCCAGGGCTATAAAATTGCCATGATGAAAATGGACCCCTATTTGAATGTTGACCCCGGGACCATGAACCCTTATGAACACGGGGAAGTATTCGTCACCGACGACGGTGCTGAAACCGATCTCGACTTGGGCCACTATGAACGTTTCACCAATGCCAAGCTCTCCCAAAAATCCAACATCACCACCGGGAGTGTATACAACTCGGTAATTCAAAAAGAACGCCGCGGCGAGTACTTGGGTAAAACGGTTCAAGTCATCCCCCACGTCACCAATGAAATTAAAACGCGCATCCGTTC
>CALLLL010000077.1 GCA_938082445.1 uncultured bacterium | reverse complement strand
ATTTGAGTGGCGTAGAAGATCTTGGCGATGGACGATACCTTTTAAAAGAAGGCATGGCAGAGTATAAAGTTGGTAACGATGTTATCAAAATCGGACCAGGAAAAGCGGACCACCGTTATGTGCAAATCCGTGGCGCAGAAGAAAAGCTGAGTGGTCCAAGTGTGTATTTAACTGGATATACGCCCTTTGAAACTACTTTAGAAATAGAAGTATCTTAAAGCATTGTGGGAATCAATTCATCAATTCCTTTAGTGTGAATTTGCGGAAGATTATTTTTTGATAAGGGGTCTTATCTCCGCCTTCGAAGAGAATCCCAATACTTCCGTCCGGCAGAACTGCCATGCAAGAATAGGCAGCTGGACCTGGATGAATGACCTTTTCATACGGCCATGTTTCCCCTTCATCTTTGCTAAGCTTTAGGCTCAATCGTTCACGTTGTGTGCTTGTAGGATTCGAGAACAGTAAATAACGTTCATCTTTGTAGTCATACCACGTTAAGCAGGCTTGGCAAACAGGGCTTAAGAGTTCGTCATCCAATTTAAATTCTTTCCAGGTAGAACCTTGATCGCTTGAAATCGAAATCGCTCGTCGATTTTGTTCTAAATGATTGCGCATATTGGCTACTAGATCGCCATTGCTTCGTTGTACCAACATCCATTCTTCACATTTTTCATGTACAGCATTGCTCATAGACCAAGATTCACCGTGGTCGTCACTGTAAATAAAGTGACTGTAAAACGTATCGTCCGACTTTCGGCTTAAAGGGAAATACAATCGACCTGAAGAATCCTGATAGCCAAGACCAGGTGAAGACCACACAGCATCCCAAGTTGGATTTTTTACGGCCTTATTTAAATTGCGGGGTGTACTCCAAGTATCACCGTCATCATCTGAATACATCATATGTAATTGGAAAGTGCCTTCTAATATCCCTGGTTTACTTGTTTTTACACCGACACCATCGGGGGCATAGGTGAAAAAGCACCAGAGACGACCGTTACTTTGATCAACCAGCAGTGAGGGATCGCCTACGCCTTGTTTGCCAAAATCGGCAATGACCGTTGGCTTGGACCAAGTTTCACCAGAATCGGTGCTTCTTCGCATGACGATATCAATATCATTTGGTAAATCCTGACCGTTGCCTGCACGTGCATCACAAATAGCAATCACTACATCATTGGGAGTGACAATCAAAGCAGGGATACGGTACACCGGCACATTATTCATCCCTTGATAAAAAAGTGCTTTTGGAAGGTCTACATAATTATCAAAAGGTTTGATCAATGTCTGGAGATTGGTTGCGGCTGCTTCGGCGATAATGTGTGCGCCGAAATCGGATAAATGAGTACCGTCATTTTTATCTTCTGGGTAATTGGGTTGTTCACCAGCGTCAAAGTATAGAAAAAGTTTTCGGACATCGGTGGGGCCAAAGTCTTCATAAATGGTGCGAGTGATTTTTTCCAAATCCAATAGCGGGATATTTTCCTTCTCGGCCAGTGCCCGCACGGCTTCAGGATAATTTTCCAACGAATGCCCCAACTCCGTATCGCTTACCCAGGAGTTCCGGTTAATAGAGGTCAACAGTACAGGCAATGCTCCTGTAGCTCGGGTATCCTTAATGTATTGCCTTAAGTTATCGGTATACGTGCCGAATGCATCGCTATAACGTTTAGGGTCATTTTTCTTTTGGTCATTGTGTCCAAATTGTATAAATACATAGTCACCTTCTTTTAGTCTATCCTGTATAGGTGCCCAATGCCCTTCATCTCGATAGCTTTTAGAGCTACGACCACTTATGGCCTTGTTAATGACCACAATCTTGGACTCATCCAGATATTCTTGTAAAACTTGAGCCCATCCAGTGAGTGGATGGCGTTGTTTTTCATAACTTGCAGCTGTGGAATCGCCAATGACATATAGATGAGGTGTCGTGTCGTCGGCGTAAATGGTCGGCATGAAGTTTAGACTGACCAAAACACCAATAATAATTCTCAACATAAAGTTCTCCAGGTTAATGGGTGTAAATCCTAGCTTGCCATTGTGCAAAGCGTAAGTCAAGAGAGGGGGGATTACGAGATCTCTTGACAACTCTTCGTAATGCTTTTGCATATTTCGCATCATTATGGTTTAATGCATATTCATTATATTTTTAAGAAGGAAGTAGTATTATTAACTCTTTTGGACGGAGGGTGTGAATCGTGAAACATAAATTATTTGGTTTATTCGGAGTGCTAGGGGCTGGGGTGATGTATTCACCACTAGCAGCTGCACAAGAGGGTGCTGAAATTGACGCTGGAACGACAGCATGGATGCTAATCTCCACTGCATTGGTGTTATTGATGATTCCAGGCCTGGCCATGTTTTATGGCGGACTAGTACGCACGAAAAATGTGTTGGGTACAATGATGCATTCATTTGTCCCCTTGGCCATTATCGGGGTGCTGTGGACAGCTGTAGGATACTCACTCACCTTTGGTGATGGAGTTATGGGAGGCTTTGTCGGTTGGAATAGTGATTTTGTCTTTTTAATGGGCATGGACACCATGGTAACCAATGGGGTGCCTGAATATGTCCTGGCTATGTTCCAGGGTAAGTTCGCTATTATTACACCGGCATTGATTAGTGGTGCATTGGCTGAGCGTGTTTTCTTCAAAGGATATTGCGGATTCATTACGCTTTGGTTTTTATTTATTTATTGTCCATTGTGTCACTGGGTATGGGGCCCCGGTGGTTGGTTATTGGAACGAGGCGTAATCGATTTGGCCGGTGGTTTAGTAATCCACGTTTCGGCTGGGATTAGTGCCTTAGTGGCTGCTCTTTATTTGGGCCCACGCAAAGGTTATCCAAGCTCCGCCATGCACCCCAATAATTTGGTCATGACTATGATGGGTGCAGGACTGCTCTGGGTAGGTTGGTTTGGCTTCAATGCCGGGTCTACCGTACAAAGTGGGATGGATACGGCTCGAGCGTTAACCATGACACAAGTTTCTGCAGCATCCGGTGCCTTGGTATGGATGGTCATCGAATCCATTCAATTTAAAAAAGCAACGGCTTTAGGCTTTGTTTCCGGGATTCTATCCGGCTTAGTTGTTATCACCCCAGCAGCTGGAGTGGTTCATCCCGTCGGCGCGTTGATTCTTGGCGCACTGTCATCGTGTGCTTGTTATATGGCGCTTAATGCCAAAGCTAAATTCGGATACGACGACAGCTTAGACTGCTTCGGTATCCACGGAGTGGGTAGTGGATTAGGCGTAATCATCATGGTCTTCTTTCTGCGAAGTGAATGGAAAGCTGCGGCAATTGCAGCTGATGCCAATTGGTCAGTAATGGGCCAACTAACTACACAGTTAATTGGCATGGGAGCGACGATTGTGTTTGCCGGTGTAGGTACCTTAATCATTTGCATAATCATCGAGAAAACCATTGGATTCCGCTTGCCAGAGCCACTGGAAAATGCCGGTATGGATCATTCCCTGCATGGTGAAAACGGATACGGCTTGTTAAACCTTAATTAAACGCTTCGTGTTATAGGAGATACCAATAATGAAACTTATGACTGCAATTTTTAGAATTAATCGCCTTGATGAAGTGCGTGAGGCATTGATTGCCAAAGATATTTCGCGTATTACTGTGAGTCGCTGTACAGGACACGGACGCGCCACCGATGCAGAAATTTATCGTGGACAAGAAGTGATTCCCGATCTTATCGAGAAAGTGCGTATTGAAATCGCGCTGAATGATCAGTTCGTTGAAACAGCGATTGAAGCCATATTAAACTCTGCGCGTACCGAAGACGGTGGAGAAGTGGGCGATGGTAAGATCTTCGTGACCGAACTCGGGGAATGCGTTCGTATTCGAACCGGTGAGCGCGGAGGTGAAGCGATTTAAGATTAGCTAAATTATAAAAGTAAAAAATGGCGTGACCGAAAGGTTACGCCATTTTTTTAGTTTAATTGGATAGGAGCAATTACACCAACAAGTCTTCAATCACATGCCCATGAACATCGGTCAGGCGGAAGTCGCGGCCTTGGAAGCGATAGGTAAGTTTTTCATGGTCGATGCCGAGTAAATGCAGGATGGTCGCATGCAAGTCATGGACATGGACAGGCTTATCCACAGGGCTAAACCCGAGCTCATCGGTTTCACCATGGGTGTATCCCGCTTTTACTCCTCCGCCTGCCATCCACATGGTGGAACTGTCAATATGGTGATTACGTCCGATGGTGTCGCGAACCTCGCCCATGGGAGTACGGCCAAACTCACCGCCCCAAATCACGAGTGTATTTTCAAGCAATCCGCGTTGTTTTAAATCCATCACCAAGGCTGCAGATGCTTGATCCACATCATGGCAGACTTCGTCGAGTTTATCCGAAAGGTTTTCAGAATTGCCGCCATGATGATCCCAGTTGGTGTGATAAAGCTGTACAAACCGTACACCGCGCTCTATCATTCGCCGGGCTGATAAGCAGTTCATGGCATAAGAAGGTTCGCCCTCTTTGACGCCATAGAGATCTAGAGTCGCTTGGCTCTCTTTTGAAATATCCATCAACTCAGGTGCACTGCTTTGCATACGATAGGCCATTTCATAGGAACTGATACGGGCAGCAATTTCGCCATCACCGGTAACATCGAGTCGATTGCGATTTAATTGATTTACTGCATCAATCACATTGCGCTGCTCATCCTGATTTATGTTTTCTGGAGTACTTAGATTTAAGATGGGGTCACCTTGAGAGCGAAAGGGTACACCTTGATGCGATGCGGGCAAGAATCCACTGCCCCATAGGGGCTGGCCACCCCGTGGGCCTCGAGGACCGGATTGAAGCACTACAAAGCCTGGTAGCTCCTGTGATTCACTCCCGATTCCGTAGTTGATCCAAGAGCCCATGCTGGGACGTCCGAATTGTCCAGACCCTGTGTTCATAAAGATTTTTGCAGGTGCGTGGTTCGGTACATCAGTAGCTACGGTTTTTAAAAATGAGATATCGTCTACAATTTTGGCTGTATGCGGTAGGCATTCAGAAACCCATGCGCCTGAGTCGCCATACTGTTTAAAGTCACGAACAGTTCCCAGCAATTTTGGAGGGCCGTCGTTGCCAAAAGAATCCATGAAAGCAAAACGCTTTCCTTCTATATACGACTGTGGAATAGGTTGGTTGTTGTATTTTTGCAACACCGGTTTATAGTCGAAAAGTTCTAATTGGCTAGGGCCCCCGGCCATAAACATAAAAATGACATTAAGGGCTTTGGCAGGTTTTTGGCCCTGTCCATTGAATATACCCATGTTGCGTAAATTGGAATCAGCAGCGGATTCGTTACCCAGCATTGAGTTTAAGGCGACAGAGCCCAATCCCACACCACACTGCTTAAAGAAGTGGCGTCGGGTAACATCGTGGAGAGCTTTGTTATAGGGGGCGTCAGACATAGTATTCTCTCTTTATTCGCGGGTGATGAATTCATCAAGGTTGAGTAAAGTACGGGCAACAGGAAACCATGCACTGGTCTGGTCGCCGGAAGATTTTTTAAGTAGATTGCTCAGCACCAACACTTCGCTGGCCTCTGGTGCACGACCCAGGCAAAGCATAAATGCGTAATGTAATTTATCTTCATCTGTAGCCATTGGTGCAGAACTAATGCGCTCAGCCAAGGCTTGCGCTTGCTCAATAAAGGCTTGATCATTTAGTAAAGTCAACGCTTGAAGCGGTGTATTCGAGCGACTACGGCGTGTACATGTAACCATAGCATTCGGTGCATCAAATACCATAAGTGATGGATACGGTGTTGCGCGCCAAAAGAAGGTATACATGCCTCGACGGTGGCGGTCAGAGCCTTTGTCAGGATTCCATGCACGTGAACTTTGACCAAGTTTCAGCACTCCATCAGGCTGAGGAGGGTAGACCCCAGGGCCCCCTATAGTCGTGTCCAATTGATCTGAAGCTGACAAGGAAACATCACGGATGATTTCAGCATCTAACCGTACGCGATTTTGCCGGGCAAGCAAATAGTTTTTGGGATCGATAACGTCAAGTTCAGGACGGCGATGTGAAGACTGTTGGTAGGTAGAGGATAAAACAATTTCACGGATGATTTTTTTGATGGACCACCCCGTATCGAGAAACTGCGCTGCCAGATAGTCAAGGACTTCAGGGTGGGTTGGTAAGGATCCCTGATATCCAAAATCATTCTCTGTTTCCACGATGCCGCGTCCAAATAAATACTGCCAATAGCGATTGACCATCACTCGAGCTGTTAAGGGGTTCTCAGGGGAACTGAGCCAATGTGCTAAGTCCAATCGTGAACCGTTTTCAGGCCCTTTATAGGGATGTAGGACTGCCGGAGTGCCGGGGGTGACGACTTCTGCTTTACGTGTAAAATCACCCTGTTCAAACAATTGTGTAACTCTCGCCTCAGGGCGTTTTTTGAGCACCATCGTCTTGGGGAGTCTGGGCTTCTTTTTTTCAATCGAACGGATTTCATTTTCAAGCTCTTGGTATTTCTCATCTGCAGCGAGGAAACGTTTCTGGATCAAGCGCTCTTGCTCATCGGTCCACGTGCTGCGTTCTGTTGCGATAGCATCTTTTTCTTTGAGGTTCCATTTGGCAAGAGTTTCTTCCGTTACAGTTGCTACCCATGCGGTCAGTGGCTCTTTTATGGCTTCAGCCTTATACGCATTTCGCTTTGGAACCAGTGCATCAATTTCTTTTTGAATACGTTTTAGACGAGCTTTTTGATTCGGACTAGGCAATTCGATGTCGATTTCATCGTCATTGTTATAGAATGCAAATAGTTTGTAGTACTCACTTTGGTATAAGGGGTCGTACTTATGGTCATGGCACTTAGCACATTCCATTGTGAGGCCTAGAAAAACTGCTCCAGTTGTATTCACACGATCTACGATACTCTCGATACGAAACTCTTCTTTATCGATTCCGCCTTCTTGATTGATCATGGTGTTACGGTGAAAACCAGTAGCAACGCGCTGATCTTGGGTAGCATTGGGCAATAAATCTCCGGCCAATTGCTCAGTGATAAATTGGTCGAAGGGCATATCTTCATTGAGTGCATTAATTACCCAGTCTCTGTATGGCCATATTTGTCGGGAGCCATCAATGCTGTAGCCATTCGAATCGGCATATCGCGCATTGTCTAACCAATGCCGCCCCCATCGCTCGCCAAAGTGCTCGGATGCTAGCAATTTATCTACGACTTGTGTATAGGCTTCCTCACTTGGATTTGCAACAAAGGAAGAAACTTGTTCAATGGTTGGGAGAATACCTATCAGATCCAAATATACTCTACGGAGGCGAGTCTCGGGAGTAGCTAAAGGTGCAGGACTTATGTCGTTGGATTCGAGGGTGGCAAGGACAAGCCGATCAAGTGTAGTACGAGGCCAATCGTCTTGTTTAAGGGTGGGCATTGCAGGTTTTGTGGGTGCAATAAAGGCCCAGTGTTTTGAATAGGGCGCACCATCATCAAGCCAGTCAGCAATAATGCCTATTTCTTTTTCGGTTAAAGCGGGCTTGTCAGAGGGAGGCATCCGGTCGTCATCATCTTGTGCAGTTATACGCTCAAAAATTACGCTAGATGCATGATCACTTCCGAAAAGTTCTTTGATGCGATCTGAAGCCATATCGTCGTCATAAGGTGCAACATCCAAGCGCAGTTCACCTTCGCGATGTTTTGAGTCTGGACCATGACAGGTAAAACAATGCTGCGATAAGATGGGCTTAACTTTATTGTTATAGTCGTCGGCTGATCCCGCGGGCGAGATAAGAATACATAAGCCAAGACATAGTGCCCAATACATTCTACATAGTGTGTACTTCATAGTGCTCACTTACAATAGCGTCGTGTTGCGCTAGAACTCCGAATAATGGTTGAATGGCCCTTATTGACCTATACAGTATAACATTTCCTGATGCTTACCATCGTCCAGTTTGCGGGATAACCGCATGTAGATTTTGTCGCCGCAAATGGCTGGAGTCGATTGAACATCGTCAGCAATCACTGTGTTGTGTCCTACAGCTTCATAGCCTTTAGGAGTGGCTTTAAAGATAAACGTTTCACCCTTCATACTGGTTGCGAAAATGTTATCGCCTACCAAAATAGGAGAGGCTGCGAACTTGGCACGTAAGCGCTCTTCCCAAAGTAAATCGCCGGTGTCCATCTTGTAGCATTGCGCCTGACCTGAATCTGTCACGACATAAATATGTCCATCACTTACCAGAACAGAAGGGACATAGACCCGAGTCTTATTGCGCCAAACTGTTTCACCCGATCCATCCCCTTTGACTACAGAAATATGGTTGTCAGGATAACCGCCACTGGTGACAACAGATTTGCCGTCTGAAACGACTGATGTTACGCATTCGGTCGTCGCTCCAGGAACTTCCCAATTCACATTACCGGTTAATGGATTGAGGCTGGTCACTAAGTCGGTACCGGTAAAGACCAATTGGTCTTTACCCATAATATTTAAAATGATGGGAGAAGTGTAGTTGGGTAACACGGGACGTTTATGCGTCCAAACCACCTCACCAGATATACGATCAAATCCAACCACTGCACCGCCACCCTTGTTATCGGCTGAGGAGATGACTAAAGGGCCGTAGACTGCAGGAGAAGATCCGTAGCCTTGGTGCACAATATATTTTGTTACAGGCTTTTGCCATAAAATAGCCCCTTTTAGATCCAAAGCTGTCATATACACGACACTGTCGTTGATGAAATTGATAAATAAACGTTCTCCATCGCAGGCTATGGTGGAGTTGGCTTTGGTTCCACGCAAATGGCCTTTATTGCCTTCGGAACTAAAGCCTCCCTTATGTACATCGGTTTTCCAAACTTGCTTGCCCGTTGCTCGTTCGTAACAGAGCACGGACTGAATTTCGTTTTCTTCATCGGCCGAAGCAATATAAATATAATCGCCCACAACGGTGGGTGAGCTATGGCCACGTCCAGGTATCGGGGATTTCCATAGGACACCAGAATCATCGGTCCATTTTGTCGGAGGCGTTTGAGCGGCATCTGCAACGCCATTTCGGTTTGGTCCACGCCACCATGCCCAATCCGTGGATGCAACTTTAATACTGGCTTCTTTATCTTGGGCAAAAGTAGGGGAATGGGTAAAGAACACCATACTAAAAGCTGCCCAAATCAGAGTTATACGCAGTAACATGAAGAATTCTCCTATCAATAGACGGTCTATCGCCGCTCACGGATTAATGTTAACCACTAAACAGTATCACTCATGTGTATAAATGATCAAGAAGACATGAACGAGGCTCTACCCAGTATGAGTGCTTGCTATCCAACTTTTCAGCATAGTATATTGGTATCTTGCAAATGTATGAATGTACTCAAAAAAAGAGGTGTATATGAAAACCAATCGAAGAACTTTCTTAAAACAAGCGTCTGTTTTAGGTGCTGCTCCATTTATTCTCCCTTCCAATGTATGGGGAGCCGATGTAAACCCCAGTGATAAAATTGTCATGGCGTTTATTGGGACTGGTAAGCAAGCTGCAGGCTTGTTGGGTAATTTTATCCGTCAGTCATCTGTGCGGGTCGTCGCTGTATGTGATGTGGATACTACCCGTCGCGAAACCGCTCAACAATCGGTTAATAATTATTACACACAGAATCCTACCCGAGGAACTGCTGACTGTAAAGCGTACAAAGACTACCGTGAAATTATCGCACGAGACGACATCGATGCTGTATGTATCGCCACTCCAGATCATTGGCATACTCAGCCCACCATTGAAGCATTGGCTTCGGGTAAAGACGTCTATTGCGAAAAACCGTTGACACATAATATTTATGAGTCTGTTTCCGTAATTAAAGCGGTGAAGAAATATGATGGGGTATTGCAAACAGGATCCATGCAGCGCTCATCACGCAATTTCCGTGTTGCCTGTGAATTGGTGCGTAACGGTGTTATTGGAGATATCTCCCATGTAAATTGTAGCTTTGGGGATCCAGGGAAACCCTGTGATTTACCCGAAGAAAAAATGGAACCCGGTCTCGATTGGGATATGTGGTGCGGTCCCGGCCCACTGCGTGGATACAGTTCCGTATTAAGCCCACGTGGAAATCACACTCACTTCCCACTCTGGCGTGATTACAAAGAGTATGGTGGCGGATACGTATGCGATTGGGGTGCACACCACCTCGATATTATGCAATGGGGTTTAGGTAAAGACGATAGCGGCCCTAATGAAGCTCGTCCTCCAAAAAATCAAGGCGATGTACGTGGAGCTACTTTACATTATGGCGATATCGTTGTAACGCACAAAGACGGCTACGGCATTGAGTTTTACGGTTCTGAAGGTGTTGTGAATGTGAACCGTGGTCGTATGGAGCTTCACTTAAACGGCAAGCAAGTCAAAGCCAAAGCAGAATCCGATATGAATAGCGATATGAACTTTTTCGAAGAAGAATATTTGAAAAACGCAAAAGTTAAGTTGTACGACAGTCGTCATCATATCAAAGACTTCATTCAAGCCGTTCATGCACGTACCAAACCCATAACCAATGAGCATGTGGGTGGACGTAGTGCAATCTGTTGTCACTTGATGAATCAAACCTACTACAACCATGAAGCCATCAAATGGCGTCCAAAGAAAATGAAATTTGCACGCGGCACCGGCAATCCTGCTTGGCTGACCCGTGAATATCGAAGCCCTTGGACTGTATAGAGTTATACTAAGTCATTCCGCACTGAAACTATCGATTTCAGTGCGGAATTTTTTTGTTTATATACACTACGCAGTATTTGTTGAAACAGATAGGTTGATTCATGCGGCTCGTCACCCTATAATTTTGATATGGCAAAAAAGACAAGTAAACCAGATCCCGCTGATCAATTGATGTTTGATGCTCCCGAGCAATTATTGATTGATGCATTGATTCTCACACATGATGCAGTAGTGGCTAAATTTCAAAAACTGCTTCGCGGCTACGATATTTCGTATACCCAATACACCGTACTTCATGCCTTAGCTGAAGCCGGGGAAGAAGGGTTGCGTACTCAAAAACTTGGTTCGCGCTTATTAACACGCATCCCGGATATTACCCGTTTGGTAGACCGCTTGGTCCGGGATGGTTTAGCGGAACGCAACCGTTGGGATCAGGATAAGCGTGTCGTGTATGTGACAATCACCGAAGCTGGCAATGATTTGCTGGAAGAGTTGGTAGAGCCTTTTGATGCCTTGCAAGTAGAAATGTTTGGGCACTTAAGTGATGCCAAACAACTCCAGCTAAATCGATTGCTCGCAGAATTACGCGAGCGCAATCCGCTCGATTAACTTTGTTGAGTTGCCATAACTACTGCATAAATAACACCCGCCAAGGCTAAGCCAGCCAGAACTGCAAAGAAGATCTTCCAGAAACTCCAAGGGCGTTCGCCTTGCACTTCACCCGTTTGAGCATTGACCAGGAATCGATATACTTTTTCTTTATAGGTATAGGAACTAATCCATACCGGCAGTAGGATGTGTTTAAACGTGATGTCATTATAAACGGTCGACTTAGAATTGATGCGTTGCTCATCGCCACCGATATCGCGACAAATAGTATGGTCAATTGTCGGTTCCATAATCTTTTTTGCGGTATGAAATCCCTGCTTGAGACCAATTTGGTAGGTTTCCGCCTTGAAGCCACTCAGATAATCATCTTTATAGGGAACTAACTTGTGTAAGTTCCACGGCTCCAATTTATCAGCTTGTTTATTGGGGAGAGAATTACTCGCTCTAACAAGCACATCATTAAATCGATCTTGCACAACACCACTCGCCGAATACCAACGAGTTCTACGCTCGCGTTTTCGTTCCCCATTTACAGTACGTGTGACCCAATAATGTTCACCTCGTTCACCCCTGTAATGGGTGATGGTATCCGAGTCATAAGTCCAATGTGGAATGTAGATTCCCTGAAGTCGATCATCTAGGTTATTTTTTTCCTTCAATTCATTGGGTGCAAA
Organism: uncultured bacterium; assembly: GCA_938082445.1. GTDB lineage: Bacteria > Hydrogenedentota > Hydrogenedentia > Hydrogenedentales > DTSJ01. The sequence continues at coordinate 9,635 of CALLLL010000077.1, read as the reverse complement.
CCATAAGCCCACAACCCATGTTTTAAAGCCCTTAATGGCCTCGCTGCGCTTGATGTTAAACGGGAGTAAGGATTTAGGCTGAATCAGTCGTTGAGATTGGCCGGACGTAACAATCGCAGTACCACAAAATGGACACTTGTCCGCCATAATATTTTCATCATACGTGGATTGAGCACCACAACTTGTACATTTTACGGTGAGCACTTCATACGTGGAGGTTTCCGACTCCAATGCAGCGATCATCGCATCATAATCAAGCTCCTCAATAGCAACCAATTCTTGCTCAATTGGAGTGTCATGACCGCAATATTCGCAATGCAATGCATCGGTGCCAGGAGTAAATGTAAGCGAAGCTCCGCACTGTTCACATGGGTATTCTTGTTGGCTCATTGGCTAGGTCCTCTGGATTAAGCTTGAGGAGGAAGCGGTGGTGGGCCAGCATTGAATAGAGCATTAACTTCGTCAACAGAAGAAGCGGCTGTCCATCCATCCATGCCTTCACACCACACCAAAGTATCCTTTGTCGGCGAACCTGCTTCAATATGCAATTTCAATGTTTGTAAAGGGAAGGGGCCCGTTTGTTGACCATTCACGGCAGTGAAATATTGTGTAGCGCCAGGTACCGGAGGAGGACCTCCTGCCGCAGGAGCATTGTCTTGGCCATGTGGCTGGTTAAGCATTTGCTGACCCATCTGATTGGCCATGGCAAAGCCCATACCCATACCAATACCCGCAGACGCTTCACCGCCTGGATTATTTGCAGCATCTTCCATAGCATTGGCCGATTGGAACTGACTGTAGGCATTCAGGTTTCCAATAATGCCCATACTTGAACGCTTATCAAGGGCTTCCTCAACATTGGGCGGTAGCGAAATATTTTCAACCATGATCTTGGTGATTTGAAGACCATATGCAGCAAAGTCATCCGTAATGCGTGTGGCAATAAATTTACCCAGTTCATCGTAATTGGCCGCCATATCCAAAATAGGGATTTTGCTTTCCCCAATTACATCTGTGAAGCGAGATATTACAATGTCGCGCAGGTATTCAACTAGGTCGTCTTTGGTGTAATCTTTTTCGGTACCTGAGATTTTCTTAATGAATGCGCCAGCATCAATCACTTTTTTGCTGTACAGACCATAGGTGCGAATACGTACTGGGCCAAACTCAGGGTCGCGCAACATAATGGGGTTTTGAGTGCCCCACTTGTTATTTACAAATTCACTGGATTTAACAAAGAAAACATCCGCTTTAAATGGTGATTCAAAACCATATTTCCACCCTTTAAGCGTAGCTAATATAGGAAGGTTTTTTGTGTTGAGTGAATAGGTACCGGGTCCGAATACATCCGCAATAGTACCCTCATTTATAAACACAGCTACCTGTGAGGGGCGCACAATTAATTGAGCGTTATTTTTAATTTGGTCATTATGGACGGGAAACTTATGAACAATGGTGTCCTTTGGTGGATTATTCCACTCAATGATTTCGATTAACTCATTGCCAACCGTTTCACGTACTTTATCCCAGATACCCATAACTAATGTCTCCTAGATTGTGTGTTTAACTAGATAGTAGCATATTTTTGTCACCAATTCGCTACTGTTTAAATATACCACCCAAACTATTAAATTATTCATTATTTTAGAAATAAATCAATCCCCTTGCGTTGTGCCTGCATGCTTTTTTACAATGCTAACAAGTGAATATGGCGAAAGGGCATGCATTTTATGGCGCAAGTGGTATTGCAGGGAGTGGGAAAAACCTATCCAGGAAAAGTGCAGGCTGTTGAGCGTATCAACCTGCATGTGCAGGATGGGGAATTTGTCGTCCTCGTCGGGCCATCTGGCTGTGGGAAATCCACCACCTTACGTATGATTGCCGGACTCGAAGAAGCCACCATCGGCACCATATCCATTGGTGACCGTGTGGTCAATGATGTCCCTCCTAAAGATCGCGATATCGCAATGGTATTTCAGAATTACGCACTCTATCCACATATGACCGTATTTAAGAACATGGCCTTTGGTCTTAAATTGCGGAAAATGAAGCGAAAAGATATTCGTGAACGTGTTGAAGATGTGGCCGAAATTCTGGGTATTACAGATCTGCTTAAACGAAAACCCAAAGCTCTATCCGGCGGCCAACGTCAGCGAGTAGCATTGGGAAGAGCAATAGTGCGCGACCCGCAAGTGTTTCTTTTTGATGAGCCCCTTTCCAATCTTGATGCCAAGCTCCGTGTACACATGCGTGCTGAAATCGGCCGTTTGCATAGTCGATTGAAAAGTACCATGATTTATGTAACACACGATCAAGTCGAAGCCATGACCATGGGCGACCGAATTGTTGTTATGCGTGATGGCGTTATTCAGCAAGTAGCTACCCCATCAGTAATCTATGATCGCCCAGCCAATAAATTTGTCGCCGGCTTTATTGGGAGCCCCCCGATGAACTTCATCGATGGGACCATACGTGATGAATCAGGGGTGTTGTTTTTTGTAGATGGTCAAGGCTTACGTTTGCGCGTGAGTAAAGCTCATGCTGTCATTCTTGAGAAATACACGGATAGTCGTTTAACACTCGGCATTCGACCAGAACTGTTTAGTAAACCCGATCAAGCCTCCCGTGAAAGCGGATCGACTTTATTAGGCCATGTGGAAGTGGTTGAACCCATGGGTTCCGAAACCTATGTATCTATGGAAGTGGGGGAGGGTGTTTGGACTGCGAGGCTTGAATCGGATCATATCCCTAAGGTCAATACCCCCTGCCGTTTAAAAGTCAATATGAGCAAAGCGCATTATTTTGATCCCGCAACGGAAGAATCAATCGGCGTGTAAAATGAATATAAGCTGACAGCTTTGTCAGTATGAAGGGATAAAGTGCATGAAAATTCAAGTGATGGGGTCCGGAAGTTGGGGATTAGCGCTGGCACGATTGGTCGCCCTCAATGGCCATGAGGTCAGTGTATGGTGTCGGCATGAAGACAATCCTGATGCTTTACGCGAAACCCGCGAAAGCCCAGATTTTTTACCAGGTGTAAAAATCCCTGATTCGATAGAGATTGTTACAGAAACAGATCCTTCAGTGGATATGGTTGTTTTGGCTGTCCCTTCACATGTCATGCGAAGTGTATTAGAAAACCACACTTTTTCACCCGAAACCATTCGTATTAACGTTGCAAAAGGCATCGAAAACGAAACACTCTTGCGTATGGATGAAGTAATTCATGCTGTGCACGGTGACTGTCCGGTTGTTGTATTGTCTGGTCCAAGCCATGCAGAAGAAGTTGCTAGAGAATTACCGGCTTCAGTCTGTGCTGCGGGTGTAGATGAAGCCGCGAACAATGCCGTTCAGCATGCATTCCAATCTTCCTATTTTCGTGTGTACACCACATCGGACATTGTAGGAGTAGAATTGGGCGGCTCCCTGAAAAATATTGTCGCAATAGCCGCTGGTGTATGCGATGGATATGGATTGGGCGATAATGCCATCTCTGCCTTAGTTACACGGGGACTTGCTGAAATTTCCAGACTGGGTGTTGCCATGGGAGCTGAGCAATTGACCTTTGCTGGGTTAAGCGGCATGGGTGATTTAATAACAACGTGCTTGAGTAAGCATTCGCGTAATCGCGCCGTTGGTCAACGCTTGGCACAAGGAATGACTGTTGAAGAAGCGTTGTCAGCTTCGCCGATGATTGCAGAAGGTGTACGTACCACGCAATCTGCTCACGCGCTTGCTGCACAGATGGGGGTAGATATGCCCATCACACATCAGGTCTACCGGGTATTATTCGAAGGCGTGAACCCCAAAGAAGCTATCACTGCCCTGATGACACGCGAAGCCAAGTCTGAACAAGAGTAAACTCCAATGGCAAATAAAAAAATCATTGTGACTGGTGCTTCAGGCTTTGTCGCCGGGAGTGTAGTGTATCATGGAGCACAAAACCACACCATTCATGCACTGTCTCAGGGAGAGTGTATTTACAATCATGATTCTGTGCACTGGCATACAGTTGAGTACGACAACCAAGAGCGCTTAGCTGAGATCTTCGATACTGTTCAGCCCGATGCCGTGATCCACGTTGCAGCGATCGCTGATATTGATTACTGTGAGAACAACCACGATGAAGCTTATGCTGTGAATGTGGATTACACACGTCGCTTAGCTCAATTGTGTAAAAAGTCCGATACGCGAATGGTTTTTGTGTCCACCGATAATGTGTATGACGGAACCCAACCAATCAATACCCATACCGACCCAGTGAGTCCTGTTAATTTTTATGGGCAAACCAAAGTAGAAGCGGAACAAATAGTATTGGACACGGTAGCTGATGCAGCCATTGGGCGATTAGCGCTTGTTATGGGCTTTCCAATCATAGGTGGAGGCAATTCATTTTTAATGCGAATGATCGCTCAATGGGAGGCTGGAGACTCTGTAGGTGTGCCCGATAATGAGGTACGTTCACCAATTGATCTCATTTCAGCAGGGCTAGCGCTCATAGAAATGGCTACCAATACTATACAGGGGGTAGTTTTATTAGGTGGGCTCGATGTCGGACCACGGATAGAATTGGTCAAACAATTGGCCATTGGATTTGGCTATGATCCGCAATATGTACATCCATTTGATCCCAGCCAATTACCGGGTAGGGGAGAACGACCAGAAACGGTCATTTTTGACACGAGTCACACAAGAAAAGTCCTAGAGACACCAATGCTGAATATCGAGAAGGCTATTCCACTAATGCTGCCCTTTCAGGCCAAAGGATAAGTACGAGCAGTTTATTTACGCCCTACTCGTGCTTTAGTACGATCGTAACGTGGCGCTCCGCGACCTTTACGTTGATCCATGCCACGATTACTATCGCCTTTAAACTTATTTCGCCCAGAATAGCTAGTAGGACGCACAACAACCACTAAATACATCAACGCTACAGCAATAATAACTTCAAAATAAAACAATGAAGTGGGGTTGTAAAGGGTTTTATCCGCAAAATTTTGGGAAAGAAGTCCGGCCGGTGTTTTATAATCATACCCTTCGGAAGGATTGGTTTCATTAGCATACCAGTTACAAAGCGCGGTACCGAGCCAAATTAAATAATGGCAAGCTAAGAAATAGACCACCAATTCAACACAATGATACACAATAGGCATAAGGGTTTTTTTATACAGAGCGATGAGTATAAATACCACTAAAGCACCAATCGCAACGAATGCGCTGTTTTCCATTGAAAATCTAATAAGCGGTTCCACGAATAACTCCTTGATCTATAAAACATATCTCTAAAGCTTACTATACTATAAGAAATTTTCCTATAATTGTAAAGTAAATATTATACAAATTTTAGGAAAAATCGATATTTTGGTGAGAATGGCATCTCTTCAGATGCCATTCTCCTATGTGTGAGTGTGCCTATAAGCCGAGTTCTGTCTAGAGCATACGCTCCGAGACGGTCATTCATCTAGGACCTGCGTCACCACAGGCCTCAAGCTTCCTACCCGGGAGCAGTGCGAACAACACTATTGCTCCCCTATTTGGAATTGCGCCGGGTGGGGTTTAGCAAGCCGACTTGTCACCAAGCCGCTGGTGCGCTCTTACCGCACCATTTCAACCTTACCGGTTCCATCCTAAGATGGTACGTAGGCGGTATATTTTCTGTTCCACTATCCGTCGGTTACCCGCCTTGATGTTATCAAGCACCCTGTTCTATGGAGCTCGGACTTTCCTCGATACCCTACGATATCGCGACCGTCCAGCACACATAAAGTAGTATACCATAAGGTGATCGCTAAGCTATAGAGAGAGTTATTTAGGCTAATAATGAACCTAATTGTCCATTAAAATGAATATACTTGACTTGTATGGATGCACATGTTAATCTATTAACAGTAGCAAGATGTAAATTTGTATATTTATCATCTTACGTAAAGGTTTTTACTGAACCCCCTGTAAATAAAAGGTTTTTTAATTATGAGCCCACGAGTAAGCGAAAACCCAGCCTCTTCTGTTAAAATGACAGTTACGTTACCACGCGAAGTTGCAGCATTTTTGCGCTGGAAAGCCGAAGTAGAAGGAATGAAGCGTGACGAGCTTTTGCGTAAAATTATCACGCATTACGCACAAAAATTACGGAAAGAAGACTTCCGTACGCCTCCTATTGAAGAATAGGGGTCAACCCTTACATAGTCCATTACTAAAGTATAAACATCAATATAAAGTTTATAGCTTTTATTGCCCATCTGATACTTGAACGAGGTCTCGTTTTTTGGTATTATATGGGTTCGTTTTTTGTATGAGTGCCGTTTCAGGTCCACTCAGAACTTATTTTTTCGGAGGTTTAGTAGCGTGAGTACCTATGTCCCTAAAGAGGGAGAAGTGAAGAAATCTTGGGTCATTATTGATGCTGAGGATAAAGTGCTTGGTCGTGTAGCGGCTGAAGCTGCCAGTGTATTGCGTGGAAAGCACAAACCCGAATTTACTCCCTACCTTGATTGTGGAGACAATGTAATTATTGTCAACGCCGCCAAAGCAAAAGTTTCAGGTAATAAATTCACAGATAAAGAATACTACCGCCACTCGGGATATCCCGGTGGTATTAAAGACACTACCTATGGCAAGATGCTGGAGAAACACCCTACGCGTCCCATGACCATGGCTGTGACAGGCATGTTGCCTCACAATCGTTTAGGCCGTGCATTGGCTACGAACTTACGTGTCTATCCTGGTGCTGAGCATCCACATGCTGCTCAAGATCCTACCGAACATTCTTTTTAACTAGATTTTAATTGAGAGGTCAGTACAGTGTCAGTAGATAACAACAGTGGTGAAGTGGTAGCCGTTGGCCGCCGTAAAGAGTCATCCGCACGTGTTCGCATTAAACCTGGTGTAGGTAAAATTACTATCAATGGTCGTGAAATGCGTGAATACTTAGGTCGCGATGTTTTGGTTATGATGGCCAAACAACCTTTCGACGTGACGGAAACCATGTCTAAATTTGATGTGCGTATTCGTTGCACAGGCGGTGGTAAAACTGGTCAAGCCGGTGCCATTCGATTGGGTATTGCTCGTGCATTGATTGAACATGATGAAAATTTACGTGGCGTCCTGAAGAAAGCTGGTCTATTGACTCGTGATGCTCGTGAAGTTGAGCGTAAGAAATACGGACAACCTGGTGCACGTAAACGCTTCCAGTTCTCCAAACGCTAGACTCCATTATTTATTGGAAATTCAATCGCCTCCAGGCTTACCTGGAGGCGATTTTTTTTTGCTGTTTTGCGTTTATTAAGTCCTTTGCATTATGATTGGATTTTCATGAACAGGAAATAAGGTGCTTAAGTCAGTGAATACATCACAAAAGGCCCCTCGTATTCGAGTAGCCGCAATCATACAACACGAGGATAGTCTGTTGATGGTGCGCCATCAAAAAGGCGACAGCAGTTATTGGTTATTGCCGGGTGGGGGCGTTGATTATGGCGAAACTCTGCAGCAAGCCCTTGTACGTGAATTAAAAGAAGAGGCCTCTGTCACCATTGAAGTGGGCGATTTACTTATGCTTAGTGACAGTATTGGACCCGATAATAGTCGTCATTTAGTGCAATGCGCTTTTAGCGCGACTATCGTAGATGGGGATGAGGTCGTTTTAGGGATAGACCCTCGGGTTGTTGAGGCACGGTATGTCTCAAGAGATGAATTGAAGTCTTTGCCGATTCATCCTCCATTGAATGCAGAGTTGCTTGAGGGGCTCAAAGAGGGCTTTACAGCAAGCATGGGGTATCTGGGGAATCGGTGGCTCGATCGTCCAGTTGAAAGCTAAATGGGCGCCTTGTGAGCAATAAATTTATTAATGTGTGTATAAAAAAAGGCCTCAACGGATTATCCGTTGAGGCCTTTAATTCATTTAGAAATTCTAAACTACTTCAGTAAAGAACTAAATTTCTTTTGAAGAGGTGTCTCGGTTTCGTAGATGGCTTCTTTGCCCATCAGGATTTTGTATTTTGCATCGAACTCATCAGGACGCATGGTCATGATTTGAGAAGCAATGTCAGATTTTAATGAATCAGGTAACTCTTCACGGAATGCATATTGAGGAGCACCGCTTGGAGCCGTATTTTCATAAGTTCCTACATAATTGCCATCCAATGTACGGTAGTAAACGCTCCAGTTACCGTTCATCAAACATTCAGCCCATTTTTCATGCTTGGAACCGAGTGAATCGTGTACAGGGATTTTAGCGAAGAAGTATTCGCGAGAAGAAGCAATTCCCAATTCAGCCACATATAAATCAGTGTACTCATTGAGTAATTGAGGTGTTACCCATTTAGCTTTAGCCACTTTATTGCTCAGTGCTTGAACTTTATTCAGGCGACCTTTGTGACTGTAGCGTTTAGGAGCAAGTGGACTTCCGCCTTGTACTTGTACTTCAAGTAGATTCACATTGTGAATTAAAGTATCCAAGGTCGCTTGGCGACGGTCATTGGCATCTTCCAATTCGCCAACTGCTTGAACCAAGTTTTTGTTCTCAGCCTTTAAACCTTGATTACGGGCTTCAGAAATAGCCTTATCTTTAATGGCTTTTTCTAATTTTGTTGTTGCGGTAGCAATTGCATCGTTGCGTTGCTCTAAAGTAGCTTTTGCATCTGCAAGCTCTTGAGTTTTTTGAGCTAAATCACTGTTTACTAATTCAAGTGTAGCGTTGGACTCATCGATGTTTGCAGTAAGTTCAGCAAAATCTTTTTTCAGTTGCTCAACTTGTGCAGGAGTCAATCCTTTACCAATTTCATCCCGCAACCCTTTGATTACACCATCTTTTTCTGCAAGTTTCGTATTCATCTCGGTGATTGCTTCATCGCGTGGATCATTTGGAATAAAGCCTAAGTTCAAGTTTGGAGAGAGATAACCACCAACAGCAGCACCAATGATAAGCATGATAATTGCAACAGCTGCTACAAGACCTTTGCTTGTACCGCCGCCACCACCGCCACCGCCAGCATATCCGCCGGTAGGAGGTTGTGCATTTACACCTGTATCTGGAGAGAAGTCTGGGATTGGAGTACCGCCTGTATCAGGGGTTGGTGCACCAAAAGCGTCGTTGTCAAAACCAATACCGCTTCCACCAGCTGGGCTACCGCCGCTTTCAAACATAGGAGTTTCCATGGCTTGAGTAGGAGCAGGTGTTCCGCCTGGTGTTGAGAAGTCGTCCGTGTTGCCACCAAACGCACTGTCAAACATAGGAGTTTCAATGTCAGAGTCAGGGCTAGGGCCAAGGTCTGGAGTCTCAGGAGAGAAATCACTGTCGGCAGAAAAATCTTGGAATCCAAGTCCACCTGGAGCGGGTGTATCAAAACCACCGCCGGGTGTCTCTACAGCAGGATTGGATTCAGGAGTATCGAGATCGGATGGACGTACCGCTGGGGTGTCCACTTTGATATCTACGATAGGAGGAAGACCACCTTCGCCAGAATCATCACCACCATCAGCTGAGTCAAAGTCGCTCAGTGGGGGCAAATTACCGAAGCCGCTGTCATCATCGTCGTCATTTGTCAGGGCGCCGAAATCTTCATTGTTGCTTTTGTCGTCAGACATCTTAATCCTCCGCGTTATCGTAAGCACAAGTGTGCATTAAAGATACTGTTTGA
>CALLLL010000076.1 GCA_938082445.1 uncultured bacterium | reverse complement strand
GGAATCTGGCAAACCAAAGGATGTTACTGTAGATTTCCCACTTTTGGAGTCAGTGAATTGCAATGGTTTTGGGTTGCGTTCAAATTTATAAGTGAAAGGAAGATTTACTTCAAGGTAAGCATAGGCCAGAAGTGAGTCTACATCTAATCGTGGAAACTCAGGGGGCTGTTTGCGTGGAAACTTTTGTGCCAAATCGGTGCGAATTTGATCTTGTATACCTTTATTATTCCAACCGGCGATGGCATACAGGTTTGAAGGGGGAATGTATTTGCTGGGGGCTTGCGCATTATTAAGTTGTGTGGCAATTTCCGGATTGCCCTCGAGCGCAACGGGCTCCTTGGTTATATCGCGCTCAATTGATTTCCATGCCGCGACAAAGGATGCGCACCAGATGGTGTTCTTGGCTTCTTCAATGGTTGAGTCCAGGGTGGGGACGATGTTGGTTTGTTTTAGTTCTGTAGAGTTGCCAATGAAGGTTGGTTGGATGTTGACATCAAAGAACTCATGTCGATAACTATATGCCATTGCTGCGATGATGACAATTGAGATGCCTAAGAATCTTTTCTTTTTACCCATACCAATACTCCCAACCCATTATTAATCTATACCCATAATCTTCCAATTGATTATGGCATTCGTGTTTTCAGGTTTCAAGGGAGCCATAGGGCTTTGTGTTGCCAGGGTTTTGGGACGATGAGTGTGCCGGTGCAGGGGGGTGGAATGTCGCCGATGGATTGTGATTGCCAGGCGCCGTACCATTCGGGGGGGAGGGCGTAGGGGGGCGATAGCTGGGATTCGGGTGAAAAGCCGTGTCGTGAGTAGTAGGCGGGGTCACCGAGTACAACGATTTTTACTTTTCCTTGGTCGTTCATGGATTGGAGGCTTTGTTTGATGAGGGCTGTGCCGTTGCCTTGTTTTTGGTGGGCAGGGGAGACGGCGAGGGGGCCAAGTAGTGCGACGGGGCTTTTGCTTTGGTCGGTGGTGCAGTTGGTGAGGAGTATGTGGCTGACAACTTGGTTGTTGATGGTCCCAACGAGTGATGTGCTAAGCGTGTCGTCTTGAAGTAGTTCTTTTACCAGTGGGAGGAGTTCTTCGTCGGGGAAGGCTTTGGGGTAGAGGGTTTGGAGTGTGGGCCAGTCGGTTGGGGTTGATGGTCGTATGTGGAGTGGTGTTGTCATGGTGCGTATATCATACCTTTAGGGAGTGGGTGTTTGCCAGTGGTTGGGGTGGACAGGGCTTTGGAAAGCTTGTTATGTTGGCTTGAGTTTACTAACTATTTAAGAGGAATTTCTGATGAATCGTCTCATGTCTTTGGTCTTGTTTTTAATTGTTGGCTGTGTTGTGGGGAATGTATATGCTTCCAGTTCGGGTGCGACCCTTTTTGTGGCCGCTAGCAATGCTTCCGAAACTTCTAAAGCGAATGCGGATTATGTTTGCGATGGTGAGGGGGATCAGGAGGAGATTAATGCGGCAATCAATGCGTTGCCGGAAGCGGGTGGGACGGTGTTGTTGAGCGAGGGGACGTTTGATATCCGGCGGATTGAGGGGAAGTTGGGTGGGGTATTGATTGAGCGGTCGTATGTGACTTTAGCGGGGCAGGGGGCTTCGACGAAGTTGGTGCAGGCGGCGGAGCAGGAAACGAATGTGATTCGGATCATTGGTTCGGATGTGGGGTATATTACGATTCGGGATTTGTATGTGGATGCGAATCGGGATGGGAATCCGAAGGGCGAGGGGGACCCGAATGTGTCGCATGCGCGTTTTGAATTTTGTGGGATTAAGGCTTTTTATACCTATCCGGGGGGACCGACGGGGAAGCGGAATCATCATATTACGATTCGCGATTGTGTGGTGAAGGATGCGCGTCGTTTGGGGATTATGTTGGAGGGTTCGAATATGCAGGTGTTGAATAACACGATTGGGAATGCGAATTCGGATGCAGTGGAGATTTTGACGGGGCCTGGGGTGATTCGAGGGAATTATTTTGAGATTACGGGGCGTACGCATGTGGCGTCGGGGAGTGATCGGGGCAATGAGATTATTATGTCGGATAATATTGTGCATGTGAAGGAGACGGGGGATTTGGATATCGCGTTTCGGTCGTGGGCGCAGAGTGATCGGCATGTGATTACGGGAAATATTGTGCGGGTGGATAAAGGGGGCAAATTGGGGATGGCGATGTCGTTGCGGGGTGAGGGGGCGGTGGTGACGGGGAATACCATTTATAGTGCGTTGGATATGCCTTTGCCGTTGAACATAAAAGGGGGGAATACGATTCTCACGGGGAATATGTTTGATAATGTGAAAGTGGTGGTGGATGATGTGACGCAGTTGTCTAAGCCGATTATGGTGAATAATAACCTGATGGTGGATTCGTTTATTGAGTTTCATCAGGGGAAGTTGACCACGGATATAGCGTTTGTGACGGCGCCTAAGGTATTGAAGCCTTAATTTTTTGATAGTCGGAGTAGGGGAAGCGGATGCGGCCCATGAGGGGAGCGTGGCCTTTGATGGAGCCGTGGCAGTCTGAGCCTCCTGAGATGAGGAGCTTGCGTTCTTGTGCGATGGCTTGGAGTTCGGCGATGTGGCCGGGGCTATGTTTGGAGTGGAAGACTTCGATGCCGTCGAAGGGTTTTTGGAGAATTTTCACGAGGGAGTTGCGGACTTTGCCGATGCAGGGGTGGGCGATGAAGGCGAGGCCTCCGGCGGCGTGGATGGATTCAATGGCTTTGTTGCTGCTCATGGCTTTCTTGGGGACGTAGGCTTTTTTTCCGGCTTTGATGTAGCGATCGAAGGCGCCTTGGATGGTGGGGGCTTTTTCGAGTGCGACGATTTCTTGGGCGATGTGCATGCGGCCGATGACGCCGTCGCCGCATTTTTCTTTGAGGGCTTTTATGCTGACGGGGACGTCGAGTTTGTTAAGTTTGTCGACGATTTTTTCGGCGCGGAGGGCGCGTCCGTCGGCGAGGGTTTGAAGAGCGGTGGTGAGGGATTCGCTGTAGGGGTCAACGCCGAGTCCGAGGATATGGATTTCCATTTTGCCCCAGCGCGCGGAGATTTCGACGCCGGGCATGAGTTCGAGTCCGGCTTGGTCGGCGGCGGCTTGGGCGCGGGGGATGCCGGTGAGGGTGTCGTGGTCGGTGATGGCGATGGCGCTGAACCCGTTTTCGACTGCACGTGCCACGACGACTTCGGGATCATCGGCGCCGTCGGAGAAGGTGGTGTGGAGGTGGAGGTCTACGAATTTTGACATAAGTATTTAACTTTCATCGAATAATTCGAGGCATGATTTTGAAAGCATACGAACTTCTTCCCATTCTCTTGACGTGTACAGAGCATTTATTGTCCACAAATGCATGTTTTCTTGTCCGCTCATTTGATCAAGTTTTGAATCAATACGTCTAAGTGATTCCATTATGGTTGGGGATATTTTTCTATTATCAAGCCATATCGGAGCTAAACGGAAATCATCGTGAAATTCTAAAGCTAACTCATCAATATTACTTTTGTCATTGAGTTCAGAGTGAAATAGGTTCTCTAAATATTTGACCTGATTTGAAGGTGTATTACTTAGGTTTTTAAGAATTTTTATTATCGATATCGGGCTACTTGATGACATCAAAATGGCTTACTTGTTTATATTCGCAAACACGGTGGATTTTAGTCGGTCTAGGACGCCGTTTACGAAGCCTGCGGAGTCGTCGGTGCCGTAGGCTTTGGCGATTTCGATGGCTTCGTTCATGGCTACTTTAATGGGAACGTCGTCGGTGTAGGCGATTTCGTAGATGGCGACGCGTAGGATGTTGCGTTCGATTTTTCCTACGCGGTCGGGGGTCCAGTTGGTGAGGGCGCCGTCGATGTGTTTGTCGAGATCGTCGAGGTTAAATTGGACGCCTTTGATGAGCTTTTGTGCGTATTCACGCACGGCGGGCTTGGTGTCGAAGGTTTCCCAGAAGGGGGGCATGGCTTCTTCCCAGTCGTAGTTGGTGAATTCGATGCTGAACATGAATTCGAGGGCGCGGCGTCGGGATTTTCTGCGTTGTTGTGGACTGTTCACGCTTAGAATTTCTCCATGAGGTTGGCCATTTCGATACCGCCTACGGTGACTTCGAAGCCTTTGTTGCCTGCTTTGGTTCCGGCGCGTTCGATGGCTTGCTCGATGTTTTCGGTGGTGAGTACGCCGAAGAGGACGGGGACGCCGGTTTGTAGGGTGACTTGGCCGATGCCTTTGGCGGCTTCTCCGCATACGAAGTCGTAGTGGGAGGTTGCGCCGCGGATGACGCAGCCGAGTGCGATGACGGCGTCGTATTTTCCGCTGGTGGCGAGTTTTTTGGCGATGAGGGGAATTTCAACGGCGCCTGGGACCCAGACGACGTCGGTGTTTTCGGCGTCGCCTCCGTGGCGTGCGATGGCGTCTAGGCTGCCTTCGAGTAGTTTGCCTGTGATGAATTCATTGAATCGTGTCACGATGATGGCGAATTTTTTTCCGTCTGCGTTAAGATTGCCTTCGATTAGGTTGGGCATTGGTTTTTCTCCTGGTATTGATTGATCGGCTTAGTTTTCTTCACTGAACTCGGAGAGTTCGTGGCCGAATTTTTCTTGTTTGGTTTGTAGGTATTTTTTGTTGTGTTGGTTGGCGGGGATTTCGATGGGCACGCGTCCGGTGACTTCGAGATCGTAGGCCTGCAATCCAGTGCGTTTCACGGGATTGTTGGTGATGAGTTTCATGGTGGTGATGCCGAGGTCTTTGAGGATTTGGGCACCTATACCGTATTCGCGTGGGTCGGGATCGAATCCTAGGTGGACGTTGGCTTCGTGGGTGTCCATGCCTTCGTCTTGTAGGTTGTAGGCTTTGATTTTATTGACGAGTCCGATGCCGCGGCCTTCTTGGCGCATGTATACGAGGACGCCTTCGCCTTCTTCGTTGATCATGCGCATGGTTTCGTGGAGCTGGCTGCCGCAGTCGCAGCGCATGGAGTGGAAGATGTCTCCGGTGAGGCATTCGGAGTGAACGCGTACGAGGACGTCTTCTTTGCCTTCAATGTCACCTTTGATTAGGGCTAAATGATTTTTGTCGTCAACGTTGGTTTCGTAGACATTGAGTTGGAAATCGCCGTGTTCGGTGGGCAAGATTGTTTGTGCCGCGCGGGTGACGATTTGTTCGTGTGCGCGTCGGTATTCAATGATGTCTTCGACGGTGCATATTTTGATGTCGTGTTCTTGGGCGACTTTTTCGAGTTCGGGTCGGCGGGCCATGGTGCCGTCTTCGTTCATGATTTCACAGATGACGCCGGAGGGGGCTAGCCCTGCGAGGCGTGCAAGATCTACGGAGCCTTCGGTCTGTCCGGTGCGCACGAGTACGCCGCCTTCGCGGGCGCGTAGGGGGAAGATGTGACCTGGACGCACTAGATCAGACGCTTTGGCGTCTGGATTGGCGGCTACTTGAATGGTGCGGGCGCGGTCGGCTGCGCTGATGCCGGTGGTGACGCCTGTTTTGGCTTCGATGGATAGATGGAAGGCGGTTTCAAATGGGCTGGTGTTGTCGGGGGTCATGGGGGGGAGTTCGAGTTGCTTGATGTGCTCTGGGGTGAGCGCTAAGCAGATCAATCCACGGCCGTGGGTTGCCATAAAATTAATGGCTTCGGGGGTGCATTTCTCGGCAGCGATGACAAAGTCGCCTTCGTTTTCACGATCTTCATCGTCGACCAATATGATCATTTTTCCTTGGCGAAGATCTTCGAGTATTTCGGGTATGTTGCTAGACACGTATGTCTCCTTGTCCCAATGGGATTAAGCGAAACCTTGTTTGGTTAA
>CALLLL010000075.1 GCA_938082445.1 uncultured bacterium | reverse complement strand
CTACACCGCGAAGCAGGATTACCCGGATGGAGGAATCTGATTCGAGCTCATTCAACAAACTAGGTAGTTTTGTCCACATCGCCTGATTGAAGGCATTGCGTTTATCTGGACGGTTGAATACGATCCACCCAAGAGGGGCTTTCTTTTCTATATAGATCTGATCATTTTGAGACATATAGAAACTTTACGCAAGTAATTGATCAAAAATCAAATTAACCGCCAAGTAAAGTCAAAGCGGTCTGGCTCTGAGTGCGCCCCTGAACTAAGGCTGCAACCCCGCCTTGCAATAACACTTCGTTTCGCGTCTGCTCAATTACTTCACGAGCAACATCCAAATCACGTATTCGAGACTCGGCTTCTTGAAGATTTATAGAATTTGAGCTTCGCTCTTCAATGGTAGCAGCCAAAGCATTTTGCTGGGCGCCAAGGTTCGCACGATTGGATGCTATCTGGGTTTGTGCTGTATCCAAGGACTCCAGGGCTGCCTGTGCTCCCTCTTCAGTGGACAGGTCTATATCTTCCAAGCCCAATGATTCAACAGTGGATTCTTGTAACTCAACTTCCACACTGCCTTCACCATCTAAAGCAATTTCTTGAGTACCGTTATTAAGCGGATTCACACCGTTAAATTCGGTGGATTTTGCTGCATCATTGATGCCTGCCAACAATTGCTGCGCTTCTGTATTAATCGCCGCTCGCTGTTCATCATTTAAAGTCCCATTGGAGGCTTGTGTGGCCAATTCACGAATACGACTCACCGCATCGGATTGCACATCCAACCCACCTTCAGCCGTTTCTACCAGGTTTATCCCCGATTGAAAATTACTGACTTCTTGTTGCAGTTCGCGCACTTGGGAAGAAAATCGCTCGGCTATAGCCAAACCCGCAGCATCATCAGCCGCTTGGTTGATGCGGAGCAAAGAAGACAACCGCTCCTGATTACTCTGTAATCGACGGCTTGTTTGATTTACTGAGCGCTGGGCAAGCAGGGAATTTACATTCGGATCTATTCGAAGTCCCATGCTATTTCTCCTTTATCTACAATCCATACTGCACACTAAATCAAAGTATACCACATAATGTATTACTTTACGAGATCAGTGCCGGTAAACCATTTAGAACAAATGACTTACGAAAAATTACATTAACGAGGAAGCTGACTTGGGGTGCAAAATCCACATACAATCCATTGCCCAATGCCTGAACGTTCCAAGCATAGTGCAGCGCAGGTTTCGAAATTCCAGTAGGTTTCTGTACACCCTCCGGTAACCATTTCAGATGCCATATGGGACATAAAGGGCATATGGCCCACGATGACTAAATCCTGGTCCTCCGCTTCAATGCGTGTGGCTACAGGAGCTACCGGACTGCTTGGGCGAATACCCGGCACTTCGGTGAGAGTACTATCCCATCCTAATGTATCAAGAATAATTTGAGCAGTTTCTTTTGTACGAACTTTCTCACTATGCCAGATCATAGGATTATTCATATGCAATTGCTTAATCCAACCTGCAATGCTTGAAGCCTCAATTTGACCAAACTCTGTCAAACGTCGAGCATCGTCATCGGCTCCCATGGCCGCGCTCCCGTGCCGAATTAATAGTACCCGCATCGTGTTTCCTTTCTCCCACTAACTTCCTATATCATAGTTTCGATCATACTCAAACGCTCTACTTGGAACAAGTCGAATGAATACCGAGCCCAAACACGATAAAAAATCTATCCCACCAATGACCACCCATACACGCCCACGTTGGTTGCGCTGGTTACTCATGGCAATATTGATCGCAATATGCGCTATTGGATTCTACCATACAAATGCGGTGACCTTTGAGCGCATTATGAATCGTTAACTATAGTGTTTTTAAACGACGTTCCATTTCACGCATAGGCATCAAATCCCCCTTGCGTGATGCAATAGCAATCCCCGCTTCATAAGTGGATTTAGCTTCTTCAACCCGTTCAAGAAACTCATAACATTTCCCTAAGTCCAGAAATGCCGCGGAAAAATCCTTCTGCACGTTGGTCGCATGGAGTAAATGAGGGATAGCCTTCTCATACTGATTTAACTGCACATAAGCCTTACCAAGGCCAAATGTCGCCACCCCATCGTCAGGATCAATCTCCAATACTTCTTGGAACATTCCAATCCGTTCACGAGCTTCTTCCTGTATACGCGCGCGTTCTTGCTCGGCCATTTCTTTGGCTTTACGCTCATCGGACAAGTGTTGCATTTGCAACACGGCTGACTGAGCTTTGGCCTCTTCGGCTTCCTCAATCATGCCTTTTGCCACATAGAACACCGATAAATTCGTATGTGCCATCACACAATTAGGATTTAGTTTTTTTAATTGCAGCATGTAATAAATGGCTTCATCTACGCGATGATGACGATGCAGAATGACCCCTAAAACTTCATAAGCATCTTCATAGCTTGGGTATAACAAAATAGCTTCTTGCAACATTGGAATAGCCGACGCATCCTTGTCATCCAAATCTAACTGAAAAAGGTCCAAAGCTTCATGATACAAGGACTCCGCACGTGCTTCACGCGATTGACCATCTACAAATGGCAACACCACCACACGTGCACCGCAGGCATTTATAAAATTCTTGCCGTGAATGGACAACACTGTATCAGGGGTGCGATGATCACGATCCAAATACGCCAAGGCAATATGTTTATCCAAGGTTGGACTGTACGTTATGCTCGTCAATTCTCCAATGGCTTTCCCATCCACCAAAACTGTATTGCCCGGTACCCAACTTAAATCTTCTGCATCGTAGGCTTCGAAAATTAACCCCATCAGAGCGCGCTTCACAGTACCATAGGCCTTTAATCGAGCAACCACTTCCTGCCCCAAATAGCAACCTTTTTCATAACTCACGGTAGTCCGTTCAAGCGTTGTTTCTGGAAGGCGTGATTGCTCATCCATATCCAATCCAAATTGCGGAATACCGGCTTCCACCCGCAACACGGATTGAGCCTCAGCGCCGATGGGTGTCACTTCAATCGATTCATCAGCTTCACGTAAACGTTGTCCGATTGCGGCACAATGACCTGGCTCGCCAACCAACACAAATCCGTCTTCTCCTGTCATAGACACACGGAAAGCCAACAGTTCTGCCCCATCAATATCAATAGGGTGCACATGATACCACGCTTGAGGAAGCAGTTCGGTCCCACGGGCACCTTCATTATCCATCACACACGATAAAAGCGATAAGGTTTTAGGTCCTTGCAAAATGAACTGTTCTAGCGAATCACCTGTAGCCTCAATGGTCACATCTTCAATAAAAAGGTGTGCATCTAAATGTTCAAGCACATGCTCAACCTGTGATTGCTCAATCAACATCCAAAACTCATCGTCCCAGCGATGCAAGGTAAAATGACCATGTACACGCCCTTGACGATCCAGCACTGCATTGTGGTGCCCATGGCCTGTCTCAAGTGCCTTTACATCATTGGTCGTCTGGCTGTGCAGCCAATCCGCTGCGTCGGCGCCAGTGATACGCACAAAGGTATAGTCATCGCGAAACCAATAGCCGACCGACGAACGGACAGCTTGGACTTCTTCAGCTAGGGAGGATGTTGAATTCATGGATTACCTGTCTACATTAATTAAGCATTACGAAGACTTAGTATACCAAAAGGAGCATTGATGAATTTAATCGCAGGAAAAATTAGTCATCTTCATCGATGTAATCAGGGTCTACAGGCTCCCAGGTGGGTGTGGTATCTTGAGTCGATTTTGACTCAGGCATGGATTCTTCTACGTCCTCTTGCCCGCAGCCGGTGATGCCCATAAATACAATAAGAAGCAATACTGGCCAGCGCGAAATCAATGAGTACATATAATCACACTAAGCCAACAGGTCCCGAATCACATAGGCCTCTTCAACCCCAGTCAGACGTGCATCCAGTCCCTGGAACTTATAGGTAAAGCGCTCATGATCGAAGCCCAATTGATTCAATACCGTCGCATGCAAGTCATGTACATGCACTTTTTTATCCACAGCATTGAAGCCTAGCTCGTCACTTTGCCCATAGGTCATACCGCCTTTAAATCCACCACCGGCCATCCACATACTAAAGGCATTGGGATGGTGATCACGCCCATCAGCACCATCACCTTGTACCATCGGCGTACGCCCAAATTCACCGCCCCAGATCACAATGGTATCGTCCAATAAACCACGTTGTTTCAAGTCTTTCACTAAGGCTGCGCAGGCTTGGTCAGTATCTTTACAATTTTTCTCTAAGCCTTTTTTCAAGTTTCCATGCTGATCCCACGCTTCGTGATACAGCTGCACAAATCGCACATCACGCTCAATTAAGCGGCGTGCCAACAAGCAGTTGTTTGCAAAGGAAGACTCGCCCGGTTTCGCTCCATATAAATCCAATATATGTTGAGGCTCTTGAGAAATATCCATCAGATCCGGAGCACTGGTTTGCATCCGAAACGCCAATTCAAAGGAATTTATGCGTGTCGCGATATCTGGATCACCCATGATGCCCAACTGTTCACGATTCAACTCATTCACCGCATTTAGCGTATCGCGCTGTGCTTGTGCATCGATACCATCAGGGTTAGATAAGTACAAAACAGGATCACCTTGACTACGAAAGAGTACACCTTCATGCACGGTCGGTAAATATCCACTACTCCAATTTGCCGCACCACCACTCGGCCCTTTCGCGCCTGAACTAAATACCACGAATGAAGGCAGGTCTTTATTCTCTGAGCCTAAGCCATACGTAGCCCATGAACCCATACTGGGGCGTCCAAACTGCTGTGAACCCGTGTTCATTAGAATTTGTGCCGGCGCATGATTAAAGGCATCCGTCACCATGCTATTTACAATGGTTATATCGTCGGCAATACTGGCGGTATGCGGAAGTAATTCCGATATCATCGCCCCTGATTGCCCATGTTGATTAAACTTAAACTGAGGCCCTAGCAAGGTCGAATTAGGGTTAATAAAAGCTGCTCGGTACTCTTTTAACAAACTTGAAGGCGGCAAGGTCCCGTCAAATTTTTGGAGTTCAGGCTTATGATCCAACATTTCCAGCTGACTTGGTGCCCCCGCCATAAATAAATAAATTACTTTCTTTGCTTTGGGTGCAAAGTGCGGTTTCTTCGGCGCCAAAGGATCCGTTGAAGCCGCAGACACATTAGGGCCCATAAGCGCATTCAAGGCCGTTGCACCCAAGCCCACACCACACTGCTGCAAAAACCAACGGCGTGCTATCGTGTTGCCTTTATACTGCTCACCAAATTCATCTACGGTCGGCATAGTCCATTCCTTTAACTTCAATGCACGCTATTGGCGAACAATGGTTTCATCCATATTCAACATCACTCGTGAAGCCAATGTCCAGAGAGCCAAATCGTCCTTGGCCACTTCCGTATCCTTCGCGATGATTTCAGGCACAATATCTTCAGGCTTTAATTCACCTGCTTGTATTCGTTCACGTTGCTTCTCAATAAACTCAAGCAATATCTGATTATCCTTAGCTTTAGGCGCACGAGTTGCACACCGTCGAAAGGCATAAGCAATGCGTTCCTGATCCGATCTACCACCATGCAGTATTGTCTCACTGGCCAAAGCAGCGGCGCACTCCATAAACAGTGTTTCATTCAAGGTCGTCAACGCTTGCAAAGGAGAATTACTCACATCCCGGCGAGTACACGGTGCATCCCCCGAAGGCGCATCAAAGCTTTGTAAAGCCGGGAACTGTACACTACGGAAACGGAACGTATACAATCCTCGACGATAGCGATTGGGGCCTGTATCCACATTCCACGTCTTCGTCCCGTAACTGGCAGGGGGCAAAAACAAGTATGCTGGCGCAGGAGGATAAACACTTCGCCCACCTACAGTAGGTGTCAACAATCCACTTGCCGATAGAGCGATATCACGCACGATTTCACCTTCAACTCGAAAGCGAGCACCACGTTCCAACAATCGATTCTTCGGGTCAAGAGCTAACTGCTCTTGCGTTACTGCTGAGGATTGGCGATACGTAGCAGAATGCACAATTAAACGGGTCAGATCTTTCAGACTCCATCCATTCTCTATAAACTCAAGGCTTAACCAATCCAACAATTCAGGATGACTAGGCATTTCACCTTGTGTACCGAAGTCATCCGAAGTTTCAACCAATCCACGACCAAAGTATTGTTGCCAAACACGATTGACCATCGTTCGAGCAGTTGTGGGTGACTCAGGCGACACCAACCATTGAGCAAAATCTAAGCGCGATGGATTACCCTCTACCTTCATTGCATGCATAAAGTCTGGCGTGCCGGGCTTTACTTCATCCAAAGGACTCAGGAAATCTCCGCGATCCAATACACGTGTCACGCGTGGCATTGAACGTTCTTGATACACTAATTGCGTGGTGCCATTGGGGTAGGCAGCCCATAGCGCATCAATGGCTGTATTGAACGATCTATAATCCAGAACCGTGGTGCGCCAATAATCAAAAATCACCTTTTCATCAGAAGCACTGCGCTCGGTTTCCGGAAGAGCAATTGCTGCTTTTACCTGGTAGGGCACCGCAACCTCAGGTAATTGTTCCGAATCGGTTACGGAGATACGAAAGCGACCCATATTGTTATTCTGGTTTTCGTTATTATTCCAACCGCCATGGTTTTGGCTTGGACGTACAAGTAACTCCATATTGTCTGTAATCTTCAGCGGCTTCTCCAACCTAAAAATCGCATACCGCGCTTGATTGCGCCGCCCAGGATCCACATTCGTTGTCCAAGCCGTATCCATATTCCCGTCGATGGCTAGCGCAACAGGGCCTATCAGTCGTTCCTTAGGGTCACGCAAGGGAAATTCCGGCCCCATAATCCGTTGTGGGGGATTGCTGTCGGAAATAGCCGAGGCTATTTTCACCGCTTTCCATTTATCATAGGATTTCACCGCAACGCCTTCGGTGCTGTACCGTAATGCGAACTCAGACAAGGCGTTGGTGCCGTAAATAGAGCGGCCCGGACCGCCTCGGGGTAAGTTTTGATCCGCCAGCAATTCAAGTCGCACAGCCGTTATCCGCTTTAGATCCGTCGTCGTCGTCATTTTCGTTTGATTCCGCGCAGGAGAATACCCCTGAGCCAAATAAGACCCATCTTCTTGCAACAAAAACTTTTGCCCTCCCGCGGAAGAATCGTCAAATTCCAGATCCAACACACTCCACTTCGGTTCAGGCATCGTACCTATAGTTTCTTCCCATTCACGCATCCGCGATTGCCAATCCGGATGCTGTGATTTCAATTCGTTTTCCTGTTGTGCAATCAATTCTTCCAATTGATCTGCAAAGGTTTGCTCCTGATTCGAATACACCGTAATCATCGCTTCATGGGCATTATTCAAAAACGCAAACATGCGAAAATAGTCTGCATGCGAAATAGGATCATATTTATGATCATGGCATTGCGCACAGTTAACAGTCAGCCCCAACACCGATCGCCCAATGATGTCCATGCGATTAAACATGGCTTCCATCCGAAACTGCTCTGGGTCGATCCCCCCTTCCTCATTAATCATGCTATTTCGCAAAAATCCAGTAGCCACTTGCTGATCCTGCGTAGCATTAGGCAGCATATCGCCCGCAATTTGTTCTATGACAAATTGGTCATACGGCATATCTGCATTAAACGCATTGATCACCCAATCACGCCAAGAGGAAACATCGCGGGGCTTATCTTTCTCAAAGCCATCTGAATCGGCATACTGCGCTGAATCTAACCAGTGCCGTGCCCATCGTTCCCCGTAATGAGGTGAATCCAGCAAACGATCCACTAATTTGGAATACCAATCATCGCTGCCATCTTTCTCCACAAGAGCAATCTCATCCAATGTGGGAGGCAATCCTGTCAAATCTAAGGATAAGCGACGTAACAAGGTAATGCGGTCCGCTTCTGTAGCGGGTTTCAGTTGATTTTCCTTAAGCTTGCTCATCACAAATTGGTCAATCGGATTTCTGCCCCATGAAGAATCTACTTCAGGCAATGCCGTGCGCGTAGGAGCGCTAAATGCCCAATGAGAGTCCCTATCTTCAGCTTGTGCGGGAGTCATAGAAAATATAGTGCCTAATATCGACACGGCCAAAGTATATATTGGAATTCGTAAATGCATCATTTTTATCCTGGCTAACCACACTATAGTGAATCTATGATTAAACCAAAAGCATGATTAAAAATGCAACTATAGAGGGGGTGTACAGCCTATTGCTTCGGCACTGCAATCATATCGACGAGGATAGTTCTTTTATCATCGCCTGTACCTGTAATACTTGCTTTTGAAGCTGCTGGGGGGCGTTCAGGATCGTACAACTCAGGACGAACTGCATTAAGTGCCGAACTTGTATCCTGCGCAGCCACCAAATAGGTTGCTTTGACCAAATGCCGAAAGTCACTACCATGCGGCTCAATACTGGCCTTTAACTGAGTATAAATATCCCGCACCTGACCCTCTGCATCTAGTGCCTTTTGACTGATATAGCCTTTAGTATAAATGCGTGTGGATGAGTCTACTACGGCAAACCGACAATAGACTGGAGACCGTTTTTCTTCAGGACGCCATTTCAATTCAACCGGTGAAGCACCTTTTCCCTTACCCGGCAGAAAAGCAATAAGTTCAATTTCAATCGGAATAGGATTGGACCATTCAATAAAAGACATCGGAGGCGCATACACATCTCGGAATAACTCTGACATGCCATTTCGAGCAACATTCACTTTATCCATAGGCTTCATATACGCCTTAAGATGCACTACATGCTCCGGCCCCACACCATTCAATGCTAAAACCGATTGCAATTGCTCCATAGTGCCTACCGTTGCCTTGTGCAAATCTTTTGTAGGATCTGCCATACCCGAAATATACAGCGTGCGCCCTTTGGGCAATACTGCTACATGCGCCATCTTTCCTTGTGTGCTAAATGTCGAACTGGTGTGATACCGCACAATAACCGGCGCATCCGTGTCCGACACCATTGCAATTGCATCTAAAGCAACTAAAGCTCCTTTATGGGGCACAGATGATACAACAGCTGTTTCTACAAACTTTACTTCTTTGGGAACTAAGCTTCGAATTCGCGCCAAGTGCTCATTACTGGTTGTATAGATATTTAACCGCACTATTTGGTCTATAGCCGAACCAACTTCTTCCAAGACTACACTCAGATTAGTAAAGGCCTTAGCATACTGCTCATCAATATGCTCACCCACGATTTTTCCTTCGGCATCTACAGGCAAAATCTGGGCAGTATGCGCCAAGGCCTTGTCTTCAACAATAGCCACATCAGGCGCAGCGAGTGCCGACTCAATTAGACATACAAATGACAATAGATTTAGATATACGATTATTTTTCTCATCCATCCAGTATAAAAGCTCTCTGCCCACGTTTCAACTGAGCCTCAATACATGATAGGATGGCAATCAATACACATTATTAATGAGTAATAGAAACGTATACTATACCGACTATAAAGGCCCGTTATGAAATTATCTATCCTCACCCCCATACTTGCTGCCCTGCTTTTATGTATAGCACCCACCAATTCCTCATGCGCAGAAGAATCCTTCACCATTGTCCAGCTTTGCGACACTCAATTGGGTATGGGCGGCTACGAACATGATTTAGACTCGTTCAACAAGGCCGTAGTACAGATAAATGCCCTCGCACCCGACATGGTATTTATATGTGGTGACTTGGTCGATCAACCAAAGGACCAATCTTTCAAAGATTTCAAAGAAATTTTGGCAAAATTTACCGTCCCTTGCTACCCAGCGCCCGGCAACCACGATGTAGGAAGCATGCCGACAAAGGCATCCCTTGAGAAATACCGAAAAACCATTGGTAAAGATTATTACACGGTACAACATAAAGGCTACAACTTCATCATCGTCAACACACAACTATGGAAAAAAGATGTCCCGGAAGCCTCTGAAAAACATCATAACTGGTTCAAAAAAACGCTTAAAGAATCCCATGCACAAGGATTAAAAAACATAATCGTTGGACATTATCCAATCTTCGTCAACTCACATGATGAAGAGGATCAATACTACAATCTTCCCATTGCATTACGAAAAGAAATCCTCTACCACTGCATAAATCAAGGCGTCGTCGCGTACTTAGCAGGCCATGTACATAAAAACCTCATTCGCGAATTCCAAGGCATTCCGATGGTAGCTAGTGCAACGAGCAGTAAAAACTTTGACGGTGCCCCCATGGGCTTTCGTATATGGACTCTAAAACCCGATGGTAAAAGCGAGCATAAATACATCGAAATCGAAGGCTTGGATCCATCACTAGACCCTAAGAAAACGCCAAAATAAAACTGTTTTAAGCAGATTTTAAGCCTTTCACACAATACAAACAGAAGTGCCCCACGGCCCATTTAGAGTTTGCACCCCTTTTTATTCTCTGCTATTATGAGCGGATGATTAAAACTACATTATTCCATCGACTCACTCTTCTTTGTTTGGTTTTCACTCTTGCCCTAAGTACCAGCCTATCGGCTCAAACAGTAGGCCAAGGATTAGGAAAATCCACCACCACTCCACCGAAAACCAAAGAGGAAATCAAACAAGAAGTTAAAGAAGAAATCGAAAAAGAACTCAAAAAACTTCCTTCCGATCCCGTTCTTCTCCTATTAGAAACGATGACCATGGAGGAAAAGATCGCTCAATTGATGTTCGTGCGCATCAATGGCGAGTTGGCCCCCACCACGATTGACACCAATTTGATTCGCAACATTCATCCTGGCGGCATTATCATTCCTAAGATGGGTAACAGCAATACCGTCATCGACTATACTCAAATCTTGCGCCGTATGTCTTCCCAGGCGGACACTCCAGTTCCTTTTTTTATCGCAGGAGATGCCTTCCAAACCTTAGATAACAGAACCCAAAACGCCACTCGATTCATGCCTATGCCAACACGCTTGGCTATAAGTGCAGCCGGCTCCAATGATGACAGAGTTAAATTATTTGAAGCACTTGCCGAAAACCTCGACCGCGTGGGCATCAATACGCATTTCGGTCCTTCCCTCAGCTTAACCAACACATTGGGTTTAGGACCATCAAGCATCTATACCTTTGGAAGCAACCCTGAAGCCACCGCAACAATTGCGCGCGAACTCGGTGAAGCTTTTAATAAACACAATATCACTTGGGTACCACAAGACTTCCCTGGCGGTTCATCCAATCGTTCAGGCGGTGCAGAAGCTGTATTGATGACACCTAAATCACACTACATCGATCGTGATGGTTTCCCCTACCTAGCCTCCATCCAAGCCGACGCCCCCCTTATCCATGTGGGCAACACATTGGTGCCGAATGAAAAAGGCATTATGATGCCTGCCAGTATGTCAAAAACTACCATCACCACTTTATTAAAGGGTTCCTTAAACTTCAAAGGGCTTATAGTCGCTGGCCCAGTCAACACACCCAACATGTTAAAGCGGTATAGCCCAGAAAAAGCAGCCTACAACGCAATTAAAGCCGGCGCGGATATGATTCTCTGGAACAGCACCTCTGCCCAAATTCCCCAAACAGTTGCATATATTGGCAATAAGGTTAAGGATGGAGAGTTAAATCCTACCCATATCGATATCGCAGTGACCCGTATTCTTAATGCTAAAAAAGATGCTGGATTGTTCGAGCCCACCCGAGAAGCTCAAGACGGAGAGAGCGAGAAAATTGCTCGTGAAACTCGCAAACATCCACACGCATACAATGTTGAGCGACGCTCCATTACACTGCTCAAAAACTACAACAACCTATTGCCTCTGATAAAGGACCAATCTACCCCTATCTTCTTAACAGGCGTTATAGATTTGGCCCCTATAAAAGAAGCGCTCGAAACCGATTTAAAACATGTACGCCATTTCGAAATAAAATCGGCCAAACATCTAAATCAAATTCAAGATTTTGAACTTAGACGTCTGACTAAATTAGCCAAGGGATGCAGGACCGCTGTTTGCATATTCGACAATCAAATCGATGCCAACAACCAAGGTCAGATTATTGCCGAACTGAAACGAAAAAACATGAAAGTAGTGGTGTTTCTATTGGCACCTCCAACCGACATCACTCCATATCAATTAGCTGATGCTCTACTGATGGGCTATAGCGACCCTAAACTCAATGCCCCTACCGTATCCGCGCTGATAGATATTCTCTTAGGCAAATCCCCTGTAACCTTACTGAAGGACAATCAAACTACTCAAGTTCGCGTTGGTAAAGAAATGTCCTTTAATGTTCTTGATATTATTCAATCTCCAACAGGAAAATTACCTATCAAACTAGAGCCTTTTTTCTTACCTGGATTTGCCTTATATTATATTCCCCAATCCATCAAATCCGTTGAATGGGACTTCGGCGACAACAACAAAGACAAAGGTCATCAATTATCCCATATCTATAACGAGCCAGGGGACTATATTGCTACCGTCACCATCAAGCAGGTAGACGGAACAGAATTGAGCGGAAAATACACAATACAAGTAAACGATTTTTAAGTCCAAATGCCTTACGCCAGTTCTCCAATTTTTACTCAAAAAACAGCCTTTCGTCGCGCCATTATGAAATGGTATGCAGAGCAAGCCCGTGATCTTTCTTGGCGAGGAACGCTCGATCCCTATTCGGTATGGGTCTCTGAAATTGTCCTACAACAAACTCGTGTGGATCAGGGTACTCCCTATATCGAACGCTTTATTAAAAAGTTTCCCACGGTTCAATCTTTAGCCAAGGCACAAGAAGATTCAGTGCTCAAGTTATGGGAAGGCCTCGGCTATTATTCTCGCGCCCGCAACCTTCACAAAGCAGCCAAACACGTTGCTTTTGAACGCAATGGTGAATTTCCATCATCAGCCGTAGAATGGGAAACTCTCCCTGGAGTAGGGCGATATACTGCTGGAGCCATCTCCAGTATTGCCTATGGCGAAGCCGCTCCAGTCGTAGATGGAAACGTTAAACGCGTACTTGCCCGACTGCTCGATTGCCATGACAATATTGATACCCCAGCAACCACCAACGCCATTTGGGATTGGATGACCCTATTGGTAAAAGGTAAACACCCTGGGAATTTTAATCAAAGTATGATGGAACTGGGTTCGAATATATGCACACCTAAAAAACTAAAATGCGACCTATGTCCCGTCCAGCGATTTTGCCTTGCTTTCGTCAACAATACTCAAAATGAATTGCCAGTGCGTACACCTAAAAAGAAAATTCCTCATCATCAAATTGTGGTAGCAGCCATCAAGAAAAACGGGCGATACCTCTTAGGTAAGCGCCCTCCCGAAGGGATGCTCGGCGGCTTATGGGAGTTTCCAGGCGGCAAGGTTGAAGCCAAAGAATCAAATGAAGATGCGCTTCACCGTGAAATCAATGAAGAACTAGGCTTGACAATTGAAATCATTGAAAACATTGGAAAAGTCGACCATGCCTACTCCCACTTCAAGATCACCTTACATATTTATATCTGCAAACAATTAAGCGGTACACCTTCCCCTAAAGCACACTCTGAATTAAAGTGGGTCTCCCCAAAACACTTTGAACAATACGCATTCCCTAAAGCGAACCATAAATTCCTATCTAAACTATCTTGATTTCAGCATTTCAGCAAAGAAAAAGGGCATCCCACCGAAATGGAATGCCCTGAAAGTACAAATTGTTTTGTAAAATTAAGCAGGATCTTTTGGAGCAATTGCATCCTCAAAAAGAATCTTAACTTTTACATCTTTGCGAGCATCGGCCAATAAAGTCTCAAATGCTTCTTGCTTAGCCATACCTTCAGTTTCATTTTTGATGCCTTCTTTTACATCTTCAAATGGCATCACACCCGCTTCATTGCGCTTTTGAACAGTCAAAATATGCCATCCGAATTGCGTTTTGAAAGGCTCACTTACTTCACCCACAGGCAATGAAAAGGTCAACTTATCGAATTCTGGCACCATCTTACCGCGCTGTGTATTAGCATACAACCCGCCATTTTGCTTGGAACCGGGGTCATCTGTAACTTCACCAGCAACTTTACCAAATTCTTCTTTACCTTCAACAATACGCTTACGTGCCGCATCAATTTTGGCTTTACCTTCAGCCCAGAGCTTCTCATCTTTACCATCAATCTTGACTAAGATATGAGCAACATCAGCTGTTTCAGGTGTATTCAATTGACCACCCGATTTTAATTCTTCATATCGAGCCATTAATACTTTGTCAGAAGTATCCAAATCTTTGGTCATTTCGGACAGCTTACCATCCAAGTACTTCTTAGCAATTTCAGATTCGCGGATACGCTCAGTAAGTTGCTCCAACGTCATACCTTCTTGCTTTAAGATGGCATTAAATTGATCTTCTGTTCCGAATTGTTGCTTCACTTGCGCAAGAATCTTATCGACTTCTGCATCTTCAACAGTGATTTTTTCTTTTGCTGCACCCATCATGACCAATTTCTGGTCAACCAATGACTTCATAGCCATTTGATAAACTTCGGGGGTGGGTTGCGGCATTGCTTGGCCTGGAATCCCGCGCATGCGTTGCATTTGACTTTGAATGATTGCATTAACTTGATCTTGAAACTCAGCACCAGAAATTTCTTCTTTGCCTACACGAGCAACAACTTCAGGAATTTCAGGTTGAGCCGGCTCACTTGCCCCTACCTGCGGCGTAGCTTCGGTTTTTGGTTTAGCATCTTCAGCAGCGAACACAATTCCTCCAGTCATTAACAAAGCACCCAACACAGTACTTCCAACTTTCTTAAACATGGTTTTCTCCTTGGATGATTTCATCCAGCTCACACACTTTATCGTTAAAGGTGCGTTTATCGTACTTCGGGGTACGTTGATGTTCTATATTCAGCAACTTCCAACTATCGCTTATGAATGCGATACCCAACACAAGGGATCAATGATATTCATTTTACAGCCCAAAATACAACTTTTATTGCATTAAACCCTTAAACTCCCGGATATGTTCCGCATTTTGGCCAAAATCCCCTTTACCCATGCGAGAGCGTGAGCGCATATCTACTACAGCCCCCGGACTGCTCTTGGGTTTTCGTATCCGAATCACGAAATCATCAACAAAACCAAACACCCCCGAAGTAACCGTACCCTCGATTATTGTTTCTTGTCCACCAATCTGATTTGCCGTAATCTCCCAATTAGACAGGCCATTCACTATTTCAACTGCTTTAATGTGGGCATCATCAACAGACATTTGAGGAAAGACCATCACCTCTAGATCAGGATAAAACGATTCAATTTCCTTTTTAAATTCTAAGGGAAATGTGAAGGATTGACCTTCATTTTCAGGCAATTTCACAGTAGCTACATAGGATGGAGGGTGTTCAAGATCTGTACTAACATCGTTTATCATTGGGTATTTGTAACCTTCTATTAACAAATACACAAAATTTGAACATGGAATTAAGGCCAATAAAAGTAAAATAGTTCGAGGAGAAGAACCATTTTTCAGGGTATCGACAAGGCCAACCAACACAAATAATACCCCTAACACCATTCCCCCCAAATATAAATGAAAGGCTATATCAGGACCAAGGTACCGGAAAAATCCGCCTGAAACCCCTATTAAATAAAGGATAATAGAAGATAATACCCCTATCAGATGCACTGCAATGCCAAGCTTAATCCACATTTGTTATCTCCTTATCTATGTTAACTAGCAAAGTTCGATTAACATATGTTAACATTTGAAACCTGCATCATTTTTATTATATAACTACTTAACAATTCGTATATTAATCATGTATAATAGTTTTAATCAAGGTTAGGATAATGACAGCGCAAAAACAACTACTCGCTCAAAACATCGATATTGTCAAGAATCTACCTCCAGGACAATCGCATGCCTTTACCATTGAAGGGGCAAGCGTACTGGAAGCATTTGTGCATGCGCGATCCAAACAATCCAACATATCACCTGCTGAACGTGCCCTTCATCAAAAAATTAACACTGTACTTCGTCTCTGGAACCATAGCAAATCTGCTCCTCAGAAGCGAAATGACTCAAATGGCTCCGAAAAACGTCATCAACTTATTTTACGTGCGGCGATTGATAAGGTTAAAAACGAACAATTCAGTGAAGTCACTGAAGAAGATATTAAACTTTTGCATGCCACCAAAGACCTATTGCTACAGCGTAGCGAAAAGAACGGACATAGCAATCCACACTTATGTGACTTAATCACCAAAACAATCGCCAGCTTGGATGCCAACAAAAACGACATTGCGCAAGTAGAAAACAATTCTGTTTTTGATACAACCAACCCCACGGAGAACATGAAAAGCACGGCCAAAGTTGAAAATAACCTCATGGCCGATGATGCTTTTGAAGACATAAAAGTCACATCCCTCAATATAGTAGAAGACGTCACACTAAACGTGACTGCACGCATATTTGAATACACAGGTGAAACGGTTATCTCGGGTGACATCCCAAAAGATGTAATGGTTAAAGTTGCCAATGGTGGTATAACCGTTAATGGTTTCGTAACAGGCTACCTCATCGCCGACAAGGACATCACGGTTCACGGCAACATTCAAGGTGGCGCTGCCATTTCCAACACAGGGTCAATTACCCTGGAGCGTTCTCTATTAAACACCACCCTCATCGCCAAATCTGGGGACATTATGTGTGAGCATATTGAAGCCCCAGAAACATGTTTTACCTGGGGAACTCTCACTGTAAACGGTCCTTGTATGGGAGGCGATATTACTGCAGGCCACATTGATATTAAAAGTAAAGCCATGGCTGGAACATTTCAATCTTGCGGTCATGTAAAAGTAGGAAGTCTTGAAACAAGCCGTCGCGCACCCACAGTTGTATTCCTCAGTAACACCATAGACTGTAAAGCGTACAACCGTGAAATGTCACCCAAGATGATGGCTTTAATGCGAGAAGTAAATGCTAATTCAAAAGAGATCAAAGTCGCTGAAGAAAAAGATAGTTTTACATATCATATGATACATACGGCCTATCGAACGGCACTGTTTTATCTTTTTGGCGGCGTGGAAAGTGCAGCCACTGCCATCGACCTACAGGGCCACCAAACTAAAGCATTATACTTATCCCGCCTTATAGGGTTTGCGGAGGAATACGAAAAATTCTACACCGAGGCCTATGAACACAGAGACGATTTTAATAAAGACACTATCGATGACTTTGTTAAATCCGCCAACGAAGCGTTTACATTAATAAAAGAAGATATTGCCGGCATCCCCGAAGACTTCGGATCAACCCACCGTCAATTCTTACAAGAACGCTGTACCGAATATACATTCATGAGCCAAAAGCTTAAGCGCGAATTCGAAGTGGATGACGATTCGACATTCCTAAAAAATGATTTCGTTAAATTTATCAATCAATGGCGCACATACAAAGATGATACGACTGCAAAGGCTCAAGAGCTCATAGATTCATTTGGACTAGACGAAGAACTTTTAAAACGAATGAAGCACGAGCCTGAAACACTGGAGTCCTTAGTCAATACCACCATGGATAAACTGGAAGCCAGTACCGATCCAGAGGATGCTCGACGCCTAAAATCACCACTGATGCGCTTACTAGAAACTACAGCCTGTAGACTTAAGCGAAATATTGAATTGAGTCACTCCAAAATTTCTGAATGTCGGCGAAGCATCAATATCGCCCGCAAAGAGCTCTTGGAAACGAATGCTGTTCAATACCGCGACTTTATTCCTGGGGGATGTTCACTGGTGGCAGGCTATATCGCTCCTGAGGTCATCATTACCGCATCAAAGCTTTCTCGCCGAGGCCGGGACACCAATATGGCCAAAGTAATCGTATTAGCCAAACCCATCGAAAAACAAACGGAATTCCACCTGTGGGAAAATATGGTTCAGCGTCAAGCCTAACTGAAAAACCCTAAGCGTGCTCAGCCAGCGCTTTCAATAAAGCATCATGTACCAGGCCATTGCTGGCACACACACCTCGATTATTCGCCAGCGTTGTACCTTGGCCAAAATCCAGTGCCTTACCGGACAAATCGGTGATGCGACCACCCGCTTCTTCTATCACAATAGAACCGGCCGCCTGGTCCCAGATCATTTCGCGATAATCAGGTCGTGAAGCCGACAATAAGCGCAATAAGGCTTCACCTCCGCCACACGCCAACACGGCATACTTCGCTTGACTATCCAGACAAACGGGGTCTGCTTCAATATTCAACGCCGTGACTATCTCGCCCATTGTTCCTGTATTGGTATGTCCAGATTCCACAGAACGCAGCAAACGTGCTTTCTCAATTTCAGAACAATCGGATACATGCACTTGCTCAAGTTGCTCAGGATTTGACATCAACCCACGCCAACACCCTTTTCCACGTTGTGCAATTAATACCGTTCCCTCTTCAGCTACACCAGGCGACGCATCCAACCCTAAATTTGGGCAAGCGAGAGCGCCCAATATTACTTGGCCATTCTCAATCAGTGCTAGGGCAACGGCATATTGCTCACCACGTAAATACCCTTTCGTCCCGTCAATTGGATCCAGCGTCCAGAAACGTTCGCAGCTCTGAGCATTCCCTGTATCAATCCAATGGCATACAGCATCTGGAGTCGCATCAGGATAGACGTGCTGTACATACTCTGTCACCAGCTTCATAACTTCAGCTTGCCCGTCTTCCTGCAACAAGCCAGAATCTTCTTCCCCCACCAATACAGCACCTTTCAGTTCTGTATTCATGGCTTTAGCTACAATAGCCTGGCATGAAAAATCCGCGATGGTCACTGGTGAAAGATCTTTCTTTTCCACCCCAGTGACTGTCATATTGGTTTGAATGGTTTCGGCAAGTTTTCCTGCAGCACAAACAGCATGCAGCGCAAAACTCACTTCGGAATTCTGAAGATCGAGGGACATTAAATTTACCTAATCGTTTAAAAGAAGTAGCGTTTAAATGCTTGACTGATTCGTTTGGCTTTATAGGCCACAGGACCGCGTAAAGCAATTCGACCGCTACGCGTGGCAGCACGATAGTCAAAGCCATGTCGAGCAACCCCAATGACCCCAGAAAATTCAGGCTTTCGCGCTTCAGTGGGCACTATCTCTACCGCTGTAGGGAATCCAACTCGGCAGGGTACCTGAAATACCGACTCAGCCAATTTGGCGTAATTTTTTATTGTCGATGTACCACCGGCCAATACAACACCACGGACTAAATGCTTCGCTAATCCACGCGAAGTGATATATTGATTAGTTTTCTTGAGTAATTCGTGAGCACGTTCATAAATAATCATATCGAGATCTTCACGCTCAACCACAGAACTCGCACCATGCACAGCCGTTCTCAATTTAATCGGTGTCACATTGTTACGCACTAAGCGCGTCACGCCATCGCCACCTTTTTCAGGCAAGGCAATATAATCATCTGAGATTCCATATTCCAAGATAAGCTCATCAGCTTCTTCAAAGGACACTTGCAAACCAGCAGCCACATCGCGCGTTAAATGGTATCCACCCCATTCAAAGGAACTGGTACCCACGATACGGCGATCACGGAACACCGACAGACCTGTAGTCGTACGTCCCATATCCAACACAGCGACACCCAATTCACGGTCTTCGGGAGTTAAGCACCCTAACGCCGAAGCCAAGGGCATAAAAATCAAATCTTCAAGTTCTCGGCGTTGGGATTCAATGCACTGAACAATATTATCCTCAATCACTGCAGGAATGCGCGCAAAGTGCATACGGGTTTTCAATACCTGCCCCGTAATCCCTATCGGATCATTTACCCGTAAATCGTCCACGTACCATTCCTGCGCAGCAATAGACGATACAATTCGCTTACCGGACTCCAAAATATCACGGGAGGCTAAATCTTGGGCTTCATCTAAGTGTTCTTGCTCAACCACTTCATGCTCAAGTTTCACATGCCCTTCGCGCATGAAGGTTTCGACATTTTTTCCGTTGATTCCGCAAAAGAGGGACGTTACATGAATTCGCGCATCACGCTCCGCATCAGTCAATGCAGTCTTTAACGCCATTTGAGCAGCCCCAAGGTCTTGAATTACCCCTTGGGAGACACAGCCGTGCCCTGGAGCGGTTCCTTGACCAACGACTTGAATAGTACCATCGTCATCTTTCCGAGCCACCACCACACGCACGTCTCGAGAACCGAAATCCACGGCTCCTACTATTTCACTACGACTTTTCACGTATCGATTCCTTCTCTGCTACCTGCTCAGTAGCGTTCCCCCTGAATACTAAAACAACATACTATTTTCTTCGCCTTCTTCACCGGACGCTTTTCCTGACATCTGCTGGATAGTCTGAACGATATCACTCAGCGATCCTTTTTCCCGCGTCATCGTTTCACGTGCACCTTCCATGTCAGTTTCAATATCTTGAACCGAACGCTGGCGATCTTTTACATGTTGACGCGCTTCTTCCAATCGCTGACGACTATCGGATTCAAGCACTTTTAATTCTTCCCATTCGGACAGCGCTTGTTGTTCAGCATGTCGTTTATTGTCCATCTCTTGGACGGTATCGGAAACTTTTTCTTGCTCCGCATCACGACGCGCCTGCAACTCTTGAATTTGTGCGTTCAAGTCAGCAACACCCGCTTCAAGACCTTCTAATTTTTCAACGACATCCGCCGTAACTTTTTGCGCATCCTCATAAGACTGATGGCTTTCGCTTACCAAGTTACTGGATTCTTTTACCGCGGCTTCACAAGACTTCACACCATCACGGGCATCTTCTGTATTCTGAATGCCTTGCGTTAATTTAATTTCACTTTCACGTAGCCGTTCTTCAGCCTTATACACTTCCGCCTTAGCCATTTCAGCTGCTGCACGAAGCGCAAATGTTTTTACTTCTTCCGCATTCCCTTTAAGTGCGGCATCTTGAGCCGATTGCAACAGCTCTTTAGATCGCTCTGCATAATCAATGGCCGTATCTTCAGCCACCGGCGCTTCACTTTTTACCGCAGGCTCCGGCGTGGCGATTGTTGCTTCAGGGCTCGCTTCCAACTCGGGAGTTTCCACAGGAATGTTTTCCTCGACCTCAGCCGTTGGTGCTTCATTGACCACTTCACTAAACAGATTCACATCCTCTACAGGAGCGTCTTCACTGCTAGCAAGTTCAATCGTTTCTTCGATTTCCGCAGAAGCTTCTTCGGCAATTTCAGCCACAGCAGGTTCTTCTACTTCTTCTACCAACTCTTCTGATTCCGTTACTGGCGCTGGCATAGCTGCTTCACAAGAAGCAATCCATTCAAGACATTCCTCTTGCCAGGAAGAAATATTTTCACTAGCTGGATCCGTCAATGCCTCAATAAATACGCCACAGAATGCAAAGCCTTGCTCAACCAATCCGTCGGACCATGCATCATCGCCACCGGACACCAATTGACATGCTTTAGTCATGGTTATACAGGCTTCTTCGGCGACCATACTTTTCATCAACTGTGCTTCATGCTCCAAGGCTTCCAAGCCGCCCAGCATGACTCCCAAGCTTGCTGCACGCGCATCGCCTGTGTCACGCTCCAACGAACCAAGCACATCACAAATTCTATCAATGATATCCACAACAATGCGCGGTGGATCATAATGTTCAACAGTCTCTTCATTCGACTCTTCATCAACAATCAATTCTTGTTCAGATTCGACCGGGGCTTCTTCAGCCTCTTCTGACAACACTTCTTCTTCGACCAATTCTTTTGGTGCAAACTCAAGAACGTTGTCGTCTTCGGAAGAATTTTCTTCTATGGAGATGCTATCGTTTTCAAGCACAACTTCATCAGGAGTTTGATCTTGAGTATGCTCGTCATCAACTTCATGCACTTGAGTATTTTCATCGGACTCTTCAGTCGATGCATAGTCATTAAATGAAACCAAACTATCCAGAGGAGGCAACTCACTCAAAACAGGTAACGTTTTTGCAGGTGAGTTTTCTTTAGTCGTTTCATTGCGCTGTGCAGTTTCGATAGGTGCTTCATCTACCGCTGGGGATTCACTAGAATTAGCATCGGCTTCATCATCAAAGAGTTCCAAGCCTTCCGCCGAAATTTCATCAAGGCATTTTGAATATATCGTTGCCCAATGCGACATGGTTTCATCGGTAGATTTTTCAATTACAATGTCACCCACCAACCGGCACATAGCATCATAAGCATCTTGTAAAAATGGAATGGCTTCCGAAGCGGTCTGGGCATTTTCATAGGTCTGTAATACGCGCCCTGTATCCGTTAACACTTTGGCCAAATCACTCCAGCCTTCCGCAACCGATATCTCCATACATGAAATTAAATCATTCATGCAGGCATCGGTCCAGTCTGTCGCTGAAGAGTCTGCAAGTTGTTCCGAAAAATGTTCCAGATACGTCAAAATTTCTTGCGCGCGTGAATCGGAAACATCCGAGACCATATCCCTCGCCGGGGCAACGGATCCGTCTTGAGGAACTTGCTCTAAAATAGGTTTTTTTGTGAGAGTTCTAGAGGCTTCTCGTCTTCCGATACTGCGGCCTCTCCCCCGTTTTCCAAATCTCATC
>CALLLL010000074.1 GCA_938082445.1 uncultured bacterium | reverse complement strand
AAAGCGACCAATACAGGTCGAAAGATCATAGCGGAAACCGAAGCAGGATGCACCTCCGCCATCTGCTCACGCACTTCCATACGATCCCCAAAATGCTCCCGAGCCAACACAAATGCATCCGCCTCACTCAGCGCGACTTCCCCATTTAGATACCCCAACATTTTATCTTCCACATGAGTATACAACTCTTCATGCAATTCAGCATCTAAGCCTTCAGCCGAAGCAATCTCATTGCACAACAACTGAATCTGTTCTTCTGTCTCGCTCGATAGAGGTTTATCCATGGGGCATCTCCACTACGCGATGCACCAGGCTGTTAAACGACTGCCACTGTGCACTCCGTGATTGCAAGGCCTCACGCCCCTGCTCGGTGATATAATAGTATTTGCGCTTACGCCCAGTGTTGGCCTCTTGCCATTGCGTGCGCAATAAACCCTCTTTTTCGAGCTTATGCAGCACCGGGTATATCGTCCCTTCCTGCCACTCAAAAAGGTTTTCCGCCTCCTGGTTCACTCGTTTCACGACTTCATAGCCATAGCTAGGGTCTTTCGCGAGGATGCCCAACACCAGGATGGAGGTTGATGCGCCGATCAACTCTTTATCTGTTTTCATGTCCATTCTCCACATACTTAGAACTTCTAGGTCTTAAGATACCATGAAGTTCTAAGTATGTCAAGAAAAAGAGTGACGGAGTAGAATTCCCCATTTCATTATGGTTAAATCGTCTTGTAGAGTTCGTCAAATCAACCCAATGTAAGAGGTATACATGAAATTCCATTTTTCGATAAACGCGATAAGTGTCGCCTGCGCCTTATTGTTTACGCCATGCGCCCAAGCGGATTTTACCTTCACAGAAGCCAATGGAAAGCTGTCCCTGCACGAGGATGGTGAACCCGTATTTGATTACAACTTCGAAATGGTGGATCCCCCTGTAGGCGTGGATAAAAAATACCGCCGTTCGGGATACCTGCATCCAGTCTATGGTTTGGATGGTCAAGTAGTCACTCAAGATTTCCCTAGCGACCATTATCACCACAGAGGCGTATTTTGGGGCTGGCCCAAAAGTACCTATGACGCGAAACTTTTCAACAATTGGGAAATGACAACAGCAAAACAATATTTTGAATCTTGGCAGGATAAAACCAAAACACGAGACTATGCTTCGTTCACTGTCCAAAACCGTTGGGCATTTATTGAAGATTCTGATACTCCCATCATCCGTGAAACCATGACAGTCACTGCGCACACTAAAAAGCGCAAGTCGCGCAGTATCGATTTCCATTTACATTTGAAAAATGTGACCGACAAACCATTTACTCTTCTCGGAGCAACAAACAAAGGGTATGGTGGATTTAATTACCGCCCTGATGCAGCGAACAAGCCGTTGCATTTTCACACCGCCTTGGGGCCACAAGAAAAAGATTCGCTCAACTTGGATTCACCTTGGGTAGATGTATCTTGGGAAGACAATGCAAAAAATGCCGCAGCTGGTGTAGCTGTGTTCCAGCATCCCAAAAATCCCGAATACCCCCATTTTGGCTGGCTTATACGCCATTACGGGTTTAACGGTGCAGCGTGGCCCCATTTAAACGAATATACCCTTGCACCAGGCGGCACGCTGGATTTACGCTATCGCATGGTTATTCATAGTGGTGATGCAGAGTCAGCGAATATAGAAAAACTATTTAAGAAATTTACTCGCAAAGCAAGTCTATAAACATTTCCTAAAAGTTTCGAACAAGCACTTCTTTAATCGCCCCGCGCTTGGTGGCATTGGAATTAATATTTCGATTCGCGGAAACTTTATCGATTGTAAATTTTTTATACAAATCACAGATAAATTCCGTGTCAGAATTAGAGAGCATAAATTTCACTCCCTTGCTATCCAAATCTTGACAGGTACGCGCCAATAACTTTTGTGCATAATCGCCGAAGCCATCTTTTGCATAATTGGTAAAGGATGCTGTTTTGGAAATGGGATCATAAGGGGGGTCAAAATAAACCAAATCGCCCGGCTTAGCTTTCTCCAAAATATCCTCAAATGGGCGTGATTCCAATTTAACCTTAGTTAAGGATTTGGCACACATCCGCAGATTTTCTTCATCACAAATCAGCGGATTTTTATAACGACCGAAGGGCACATTATACAAGCCCTTACTGTTCTCCCTATAAAGACCATTATACCCCGTTTTATTTAAGTATATAATCCGTGCAGCATGCTCAGCAGAAGAAGGAAACTTTTGTAGCCGTACCGAATCACGTAAGATTTCACGTACTTGGTAGTAATACTCTTCACTATGGCTACGCTGATGTTTCTTTAAAAATTTAATTACAGAATCAACATCATCTTTCACCCCACGATATGTCTCTATCAATCGTGGATTAAAGTCGGATAACCAGGCTTGCGATTTCCCCAATAGGCCTTCACGGTAAAGCGCATAAAATAACGCACCGCCACCAACAAAGGGTTCATGGTAACGACCGAATTCCCCCGCCATCTCTACACGCTTTAACAGCTCAGGAAGCAATTGGCCTTTTCCACCCACCCATTTAATAAACGGGCGCGGGGTAGGCATTCCATTGGTAGTGCGGCGCATCGTCATAGTCCGAAGTATAACTCCAGCCATGTTTTTAGATCATCAAGTTCCACAGCCATTCCGGTGGAAAGTAAATAGGATTGCATATTGGATGAAAAGCCTTCGCCACTGTAGACGACCATACCGCGTATGGGCCACGCTTTAATATCTTCAATAGTTGCCGGAATTTTCTCCTCGGCACTGCCTTTACTGCCTTGATATTTACATTCTAAGCCTAGGCTTACACGCGTAACCGGATCTTTCAGTACAACATCAATCCGGCGTTTTGCACCCCAAATCCGACGACCGACTGCCACTTCGATTTCCGCATCGAGACCTAGGGCTTCACCTACGACGACGACAGCATCGCGCAACTGATTTCCATTTTCGACTGCTTTAGCTTTGCCTGACATGAGGACTCCTGTACATTGTGCAACGGAGTATGACTGATTTACTGGGTGAAGGTCAACGACCACTCGATAGGTGAGGCGGTTCCTGCAGGAACTGACAAGTGGATCAGTTCATCGTGAAGGGACCATTGTGCAGTTTGCCCATTCACAGTACCTTCTGCAGACTTAAATCGCCGAGGAACCAATATATACAATGTACCTTCACTGGATTGAGTTCGTATCGTACCACTCATCCGGCTTCGCCCTACATCCCAACGCTCCTTTGTCATTTCTGGCAAAGACTCGGCAATGGGAAATGTAGTTCCCACCAGGATAGGTTGATTCCGCACTTCCCGCAACATCATTACCCGCGTAGAATTGGCCGGGACATTGATATTGATTTGATTCTGTGCCTTCCCGAAATAACGGCTTTGCTCGGCGTCAAAAAGCGTATACTGTGGCTGAATACGCAGTTTGGGGTTACGCAAGGGCAGGGTAATGGTACGAGAATCATCTGAATTGTTTTGAACACCTGCCATCAACCATTGTCCGGTTTGACCGACTCCACGCTTCATCCATAATGAAGGTGAATCATTAACCAACAAGTCGCTGGGTTTTGCAGGTCGTAGAAATGAGGGAGTCAGTAGCGTACTTACAGACTCTTGCATTTGAGTCAGTGCTTCTGGCTTCTCGATTGTGTGAATACCATTCACTAAGGACGATGCATAGTGGCTTGTCGTGATTGTTTCCGGACCTAAGCGATAAGGAAGCCCCAAATGTGGCGCCATAAAAAACCGTTCTGGATGATGAGCATCTGAAGCGTATACAGGGTGAGTATTCGGGTACACAGGCAATAGATCAGGACTGCCACCTTGTTCTTTTTGAACGGCAAACATAATAGGAATTTTTAGGCTTATAGCATTGCGTAAATTCTGCATAGCCAGATTGACGACTTCAATTTTCGTTAAAGTAGCACCAACCGCCAACTCATTTTCTTCAATATTCAGATAATCGGTGGGATCAACTCCCCACAATGCATCAATCCCTAATTGGCTTAGCCGTTGCTTCATATACCCCTGAAACCACCTCTGGGCCTCGGGATTGGTGACATCTATTAATCGATTAGACGCCCCTGAACTATTCGGAATCGATAAAAACCAATCAGGATGCTCTTTTACAATCGACGAATCACTGACAAAAGCGAATGGGTTCTCTACAAATCCGAACTGAAATCCTTGTTGACGAACCCTATCTGATAATTGACGAATAAATTCGGGGTCATTATTCAGATTCAATTCGAGAACCAATTGCTTGGATTTATCAATTGGGAAAGTTTTTGTAAAATTAGCCATCGTATCGTCTATACGAAGAGTCAATTCATCAGCAGCACTAATCCCCTGACTAACCCACACTGTATGGGGTGGTGTTTTCTCATAAACAGGGATACGATTGGTCACAGCAACGCCTTTGGCATAGCGTTCCATAGCCAATAACGGATCTGTTTCAGCAATCGCTAAATATAACACTTCAGAAAAAAGCGTCTCACCAGGCTGCACAGTGATGGGCGGATCGTAGGTACATGTTGCACGCATATAATCGAGTGTATGCGGTTCTTTTTCATCAACATCACGCCCAGCAATTTCAATGCTTCCATAACTTTTTTGTTGCGTTAAAAACCCCATGACCAAATTACGGCCGGTAG
>CALLLL010000073.1 GCA_938082445.1 uncultured bacterium | reverse complement strand
AAAGTCCATAGACAAAGACCCTTGAGTCTCAGCCAATACTTTTGTGATAGCACTCGTCAGCGTCGTTTTACCGTGGTCCACGTGACCAATCGTACCGATGTTCACGTGAGGCTTAGTACGCTCAAACTTTTCTTTCGACATTCGTCGTATCTCCTTTTATCTTTTCATCCAGCGCCGCTCAGCGGCAGATTTAAGTTTTTATTTCAATCTTGCTTTATTTCTATCTATTTAAACCGGAATGTATTTCCGGCAGCTTCCATAATTTCATTTGCAACACTCGGCGGAACCGGCTCATAGCCATGAAATTCCATCGATGATGATGCGCGCCCTTGTGTCTTCGAACGCAAGTCATTCACGTACCCGAACATTTCAGACAATGGAACAAACGAAGTCACGACCTGCGTACTGCCGTGAGGCTCCATACCTTCCATACGACCACGTCGACTGTTAATATCACCAATCACGTCACCGGTAAATTCTTCCGGACAAGTCACTTCAACTTTCATGGTCGGCTCAAGCAACGTCGGCGCAGCATTTGGAGCAGCTTTTTTCACTGCCATAGAACCTGCCACCTCAAACGCCAACTCATTCGAGTCAACCTCGTGGAATTTACCATCGAGCAAGGTCACTTTCACATCAACCGTTGGGTATCCTGAGAGCAATCCGCCTTCTAGAGCGTTTCTCGCACCCTTTTCAACGCCAGGGATGTATTCCTTAGGAATAGCACCACCCACAATCTTGGATTCAAATATATACCCTTCGCCAGCTTCACTAGGCTCAATCGTCAATGTCAAGTCAGCAAACTGACCACGACCACCACTTTGACGCTTAAACTGAGCATGTGCTTCAGCTTGCTTGCGAATAGATTCACGGTAGGCCACCATTGGTTTACCAACGTTGGCTTCCACGTTAAATTCACGCTTCATACGATCCACCAGAATATCTAAGTGAAGCTCACCCATACCGGCAATAATCGTTTGACCTGTCTCTTCATCTGTACGCACTTGGAAAGTTGGGTCTTCTTCACTCAACTTCACCAAAGCATCCGCAAGACGATCTTGGTCGGCTTTTGACTTAGGCTCGATAGCAATGTGAACCACCGGTTCAGGGAAGTCCACCTTCATAAGCTCAATTGGATTTTTCAGGTCAGACAACGTATCCCCTGTCGACACATCCTTACACCCAATCACAGCACCAATATCACCAGCGCGCAATTCCTCAAGGTCAGTACGGTTGTTTGCATGCATTTCCAGCAAACGACCCAGACGCTCTTTCTTTTGCGTACGCGAATTCAATACCTGAGTACCAGCCGACAACACACCACTGTATACACGAATAAAGGTTAATTTACCTACGTGAGGGTCAGTTGCGATCTTAAATGCCAGCGCAGAGAACGGCTCATCATCAGAAGGTTTACGTGAAATCGGATCATCACCACCCACTTCATTACCTTGAATCTCTTCCACATT
The DNA here is from genome assembly GCA_938082445.1 of uncultured bacterium. GTDB lineage: Bacteria > Hydrogenedentota > Hydrogenedentia > Hydrogenedentales > DTSJ01. Next base: position 26,358 of record CALLLL010000073.1, on the reverse strand, counting down.
CAATGGAGAAGGCAGATATTCAATGACCGAATCCAACATCAACTGCACACCTTTGTTCTTCAAAGCTGTACCAGCCAATACCGGGGTTAATTCGTTGGCCAATGTTGCGCTACGCAATGCTGCATTAATCTCTTCTTCAGAAAGCTCTTCACCTTCCAAGTACTTTTCCATCAATGCTTCGTCGGTTTCAGCCACCGCCTCAATCATGAAGTTACGGGCTTCTTCAACGGCATCCATTTCTTCAGCAGGAATTTCCAGCTCAGTCATAGCCGTGTCAATATCATCACTTTCCCAACCGATACATTTCATGGTAATCAAGTCTACACATGCACGGAAGTTTTCTTCTGCACCGATGGGATATTGAACAGGCACTGCATTGGCAACAAGACGATCACGCATTGTTTGAACAGATTTAGCAAAGTCCGCACCAGTACGATCCATTTTATTAATGAAAGCAATACGGGGAACATTGTACTTATCAGCTTGACGCCAAACGGTCTCGGACTGGGGTTGCACCCCGGCGACCGCGCAGAATACGGCGACAGCTCCATCCAGTACACGCAAACTACGTTCCACCTCAGCGGTGAAGTCTACGTGACCAGGTGTGTCAATAATATTGACACGATGGCCACCCCATTCGCATGCCGTAGCAGCGGATGTGATGGTAATGCCGCGTTCCTGCTCCTGCTCCATGAAATCCATGGTTGCCGCACCATCGTGGACTTCTCCAATACGGTGCGATCGGCCAGTATAATACAAGACACGTTCTGTGACGGTGGTCTTGCCGGCATCAACGTGGGCCATAATCCCGATATTACGGGTTTTTTCTAGTGGATATCTACGAGCCACAATTCTATCCCTCTTCGTTGTAATTGCTTGAAACAGTTAATATTAAAAAATTTTCAGACAGTACAGCTTTAATCAGAAAGGAAAATTGCTAGCTATGCGCTTTCCACTATGGGCCCTACCTTGACTTTTTCGATTCAACTTTATAAGTCAGAAGGGTTCGCGTTTTGCGTAACCATTCTATTTAAACTGTATATCGCAACACTCCATCCCCTTAGAAACGGAAGTGTGCAAATGCTTTGTTTGCCTCAGCCATGCGGTGCGTATCCTCGCGACGCTTAATGGTTGAGCCTTGCTTATTGTAGCAGTCAATCAACTCACCAGCGAGACGCTCAATCATTGTCTTCTCACCGCGCGTACGGGAGAATTCAATAATCCAACGAAATGCCAATGCGCGACGGGTGTTCGGAGCAATTTCGATAGGCACCTGATAGGTAGCACCACCCACACGACGTGATTTAACTTGCAAAATTGGTTTTGAATTTTCAATCGCTGCATTAAAGATAGCGATAGGATCGTCATTATTTGTACGTTGCTTAATAATATCCAATGCACCATACACAATACTTTCAGCAACACTTTTCTTTCCATCAACCATTACAGCGTTAATGAATTTAGTCAATGTAGTGCTACCGTATACGGGATCCGGAAGGACAAGTCGTTTTGGAACTTCTCTACGTCGTGGCATATCTAGTCTTTCTGCTTCGGCTTCTTAACGCCGTATTTGGAACGACTAACCCAGCGTCCCTCGTGAACTTTCTTACCGTCTTTTTCCTGCTCAGAAGCGGAACCACCCATATCGCCTTGCGCATCGAGTACGCCACGAATCATGTGGTATTTAACACCTGGCAAATCTTTCACACGACCGCCACGAATCATTACTTGGGAGTGTTCTTGCAGGTTGTGACCGATACCCGGGATATACGCCGTAACTTCCATGCCGTTCTTCAAACGGACACGAGCTACTTTACGCAATGCGGAGTTCGGTTTCTTTGGCGTCATGGTGTAGACGCGCGTACAGGTACCAGAAGCCTGCGGGCAGCTCATAAGCGCACGCGACTTTGATTTTTTAATTTTCTCTTTGCGGCTTCCCCGCACTAACTGATTAATGGTAGGCAATTTATGCTCTCCAGTAGCGAGGGCGACATATTCGTACACCCTCTCGTTCTAAATTCCGGGAAATTATCGGAGCTATGAGCCACATAAGGGCATGCTCCTATATCCCGACAAATATCCATATCGGGACACAGCGCAGAATCTTAGCAAATAACAGGGGTCAAGTCAAGCCTTTTTCAAAAAGAAATATGCATATCGACCAAATTAATTAGTCAACGCCGATAATTACGCAAAAATTAATACGTAAGTGACTGAAATGGAGCAACTTACGCACCTCATAATTTAGGGGCTCATTAAGAGACAATTCTTTTAAATTCACCAAGAAATGAGTGCGGTTCATCAAATAAATTCTCACAAGGGATTTTTGAAGGCAAAAAACTACTCGGATATCCCCTAAAACTACTTATTCTCACACCAAAACTTTAAAATTTCCCCGAAATCGTCACAAATCCTAGTATCTATTGGCGAATAGCCCTATATATGGCTTATTTATTGATATAATCTGCAATAACTTTGGCTTCTTTCACATCAATTCCACCATTGCCATCAATATCGATCAAATCGAAACTCCCCTGCAATTCGGGAGGAGCTTCGTTCATATTTATTTTACCGTCTTTATTGAGATCCATTCCCTTAATTACCATTGCAGGGGTCACTTCATTTTTGGTGAGTTTACTTGCTTTAATTAATGCCGTAATGGTTGTGGGCAATGCAAAGACTTCTTTGGGAAAATCAACATTAAAATGGAATGCTTCATAGCGCATCTCCACAGAGAGCTCTCCCTTTATTTTTAAATGATGAGCAATAAGAACACCGTTCACTTCTCGATAGTCCTCATAAACAAAGGTACTGGGCAATTAATTAACCATCATCATTTCGAGCCGATTGAGTAGGTGCGCTTCAGAATCAAAGTAGGCCACAGTATCCGTTTCCCCTTCGATTAAACTTTTAAACACTATCTTTTCTTCACCACCGACTTCCTCTACCGATCGTATATCAGCATAGTGGTTTCGCCATTTAATCCAAGGGTTTAGTTCGGCTTGAAACAACACTTCTCTAGCTTTACTGCCTTTTAAAAGAGAACTGCCCTCCAGAAAATGCTGTTCCCAAATAGACCCTTTATAGATACCTTGTGTGACTACACCCATATTGGGAATCGAAACAATCTGTTTATAGGCCTGAGTGGTCACCGTTGTGGGGTTCACAATCCAAGCTTGTATTGTTGCGCGTAAATCCATGTCTTCTACAACAAAAAAGCCGGTATAGGTATAGTTACGTAATGCAGTATGTGCTTCTCGACCACCCGTGGCATCTATATATGCGGCAATCACTTCCTCTGCTCGAGGATTGGCATGGCATTGCGTCATCCATCCTGTGCTCACAATCATACACCACATCATCGAATTAAGGGCCAATTTGATCACTGCATTTTCCTCCATACTTACTATCTTAGGCAGACATGAACCTATAACGCAAATGCTTTTTCATATGCTATACTGCTTTTCTTTTTCCCATTACACCCAATTTACACTGGAGCCTTATTCATGAATCGCTTGTTTATTGCAACACTATCATCTTTACTGGCGTGTATCGTCTCGGCCACTGCTGAGCTTAGCATTCCCAAAGACCCCATGTGGGTGCCCATTGTGGACGATGTGTATTTACAGGAAATCCCACTATTAATCCCCGCAAAGGAATCGATTACCAGTGTTGCGGTACTTAATAATATTGCTTATGCAGGTTCTCAATCGGGCCTAAAGAAAGTAGATGGCGACTCACTTGTAGCTATCTAAGGGCCTGAGGGGTCCATTTCACAACTAAAAACTCTGGGGGATACTCTCTGGGTCATTTCGTCAAAAGGCCTATGGCGTTTTGATGGGAACACCTTCACTTTAATTAGTGATGCCCCCATCGCCGACATCTGTAAACATTATGACGATATCGTAGTGGCTTCTGGAAAAGAATTATTTCGAGTTGATAACACCTCACTCACCCCCCTCACTCAGGGCAATCGAAGCAACATCTTAGGCATTGCATCCTACAGCGGCACCATCTACATTCATGACAGCAAACGTATTGCACTTATGGAGAACGACCGCATAGAGTATCGCTACCTTTCCGATTGGGGTGGAATCGAACAAGGCGCAACGATTCATGACATTCTTACACGTGGCAACCAATTATATGTGTCTACCGATGAAGGTTTAGCAGTATTGCGCGGTATGACCTGGTACACCATACAAGGTCAAGATGGCCTTCCCTATGAAGAGACTACTTCGCTTTCGCATGGCAATAATCGCGACATTTGGATTGGCTCCACACAAGGCGCCATACGCAACACTCAAGGTGAATACCAAGTGTTTGCAAATCAACGTTGGCTCCCCAACAATTCCGTAAACGACATTGCGGTGAGCAATGACAAGACCTACATCGCCACCGATGGGGGATTGGGCATCGTCCATTACGAACCGTATACCCTACAGAAAAAAGCGGCGTACTACGAACGTTGGCTGGATGAATGGGGAATGCGCCGTTTGGGTTTTATTCATCATCTGATGTATAGCGATGGGAAATGGCTTCGCGAAGTAAGCGACAACGATGTGGGCTACTCCAGCCATTACCTCGCGGCCAAATGTTTCGAATATGCCGTCACAGGCAGCAAGGAAGCTCGAGCCATTGCTGTTGATATGATGAAGTCTGTCAAGTGGAGCGAGGAGATTACCCCTATTGATGGTTTTCCAGCACGCTCGATTTATGCAACACAAGAGCTCACCATTAAAGCTGACCATGGCTCGGGTGGACTCCCCGCCGAATGGACGCCTACTCCCGATGGGAATTTTGAGTGGAAAGGCGACACCTCCAGCGATGAAATGGTTGCACAGGTCTACGAAACCATCCTCTTTATCGAATTGGTAGCCAATGAGGATGAAAAAGTGTGGGCGACTGAGCACCTCAACCGGATTGTAGGGCATGTTGTAGACAATGGTTGGGTATTGCGCGATGTAGATGGAAAACCCACTCGCTGGGCCCGCTGGGATCCAGCATATCTACAGCAAGCCAAAGGGTATGCTGAGCGTGGGTTAAATGCCCTAGAAGCCTTCGGCTTTGTGACCGCAGCCCAATACCTCACTAAAAATCCTAAATTCACCAAAGGCAAACAAGAACTTGTAGACTTTGGATACCCAGCTGAACTTGTACGCCAAAAACGTACTTTCCACCCAGGCTATTTTACCCACTTCGATGATCGCCTCGCGTTCTATAGCTACTACCCCTTCTTAAATTACGAAACCGATCCACATCTGCGCGCTCTCATCATGCGCAGTCTTGAACGCAGTTGGGAAATTAAGCGTATTGAAAATGTTCCCTGGTTCAGTTTCATCTATGGGGCACTTACTGGAAACGAATGCGAGAACGAACGCGCCGTGAAGCATCTTCGCGAATGGCCATTGGATTTACACCGCTATACCTATATCAATTCCAATCGTGACGACCTCAACCTTCCTGATGGATACCACACCTATGCCAATCGCTCTAAACCCCTAAGCCCTCGTGCCACATCACCCAATCGATGGGATCGCGATTTTATGCGTTTAGATCAACACCACAACGGCAACACAGTTGCTGACCCTGGGGGATGGATTGAAGCTTACTGGATGGGACGCTATTACGGCATGATCAAAGCTCCCACCACTACAGATGCTGAATTACTAACCGTCCCGGATCGAGGCCTCAAATTTGGTGCGGAACCCTACACAGGTCCCGCTCGACCAAAACTCAAACACGAACGCTAGACTATTGTTTATCACACAAAGAGGCTCAACTCGATCCACATCAAGTTGAGCCTCTTTATGGTTAATCAACTTGCTCGACTACTTTACCGTTCGAATCATAGCGATGAAATGTCATACCTTTATCCGCCGACAGTTTACTTTCCATATCCGCAAGGGTTACCAAGTCAAAGCCACCGCCTGGATGAAAAATTTGTAACGCCACATCTTCAGAGTATGCCAAACCACTTTTATCCACCCCATTAGGAATTCGACCTGCCCTCATTGCAGGGACATCCCCTTCAAAAGGAATGTAAACAGAAACAAAAGTACTTTTTAATGGATCTCTGCCTTCCGCTTTTCGCTGAATCATCAAACGCGGCACCCACGCTTCAATCATGGAATTATAACTTCCCTCCACTACCCAAGCCTCAGCTTGTCCAGCATCAGCATCAGCAGTAAAGTCATAATAAAGCATGCCGACCTTTTTGCCTTTGGGCAATAACTTGTATCGATCGTCAATGGCCCACTCCGCTCGCCAACCAGGCTTAACAGCCTTGTCCATTCGGATGTTTCGCATCTGTGCATCGTGTCCGAAATCTTCCTCAGGATTTAGTGATAGCCCGTCAATATCAATGGCTCCAAAATGTCCCTGAACGAATTTCGTATGCTCCTTACCTCCCTCTACACGAAACAGATCCACGATATAAAACAAATCTTCTGATACATCTACCTGCATCACTGTACGTTCATATCGGTGTCCATTATTTGCCGAAGGAACCTTCGCGCGAATTGCACGCACGGATCCTTCATCCACCCACAACGTCGTTTCACCATTACCCTTCGATTGATTTTCACGATCCACGATCACCGTATTATGCGAGGATGTCTTTTTGTACCACGTCGCACGTGGTGCCCCCCAACCTCCAAATTGCACAGGCGGATACCCCAAGTCCGGTAACAAATCTAACCCATGTGCAAATAGTCCGATATTTAAGGCATCCAGATGTCCATGCCCACCGCCTGAATCATAATCGAGCCAAGTCGCTCTACGATTGTCGCCCTCTCCGGATCGCAAAATACCTAAGTGCCATTTTTCTTTATTCACAGAAGAGAGGGCAATAGTCTCACCAACATCATCGATAACTGCCTGCATATCTTTACGAAACCGCTTGGGATTGGATGAGAACAAATCATACGGCAATCCAGCAACTGTATTTTTATTTTGCCTATACGCTGTTTGTACGTAGGCCGCATCCCCCGTCACTTCATAGAGATCCCATAAAAAGCGATGCATTGAAGGTGCCAATGCAGTCCACCCTAGATAAAGATGCAAGCTTGCCCCCGGTTTTGCAAAGACCATCCCCACATAGCGATCCCACGGCCCAGCAAAATACCCGCAATCCCCTGACTGCGGATAATAGCGATCTAAACACATGGTATCGATGTGAAAACGATAGGTATTCTTTAGTTCGGGATGCCGTTTTACGAGTGTTGGCAAAAAATCGGGGTCGGCCTTAGACATCTCTGCCAAAAACATGGCCAATGTGCCAATCGTAAAACTCGTGTACCCCGCAAGTCCTTTTTCCCCCGTCACCCCGTCCACGGCCGTAGCGCGCGTCAACATGGCATCCACCACTTTATCAAATTCTGCTTCGGGTGATTGTAACACTTTTAAAGTAATGGCTTTTAATATTTCCGTTCGGGGGTAATTGGAGTAGACCTTCTCGGGATTGGCAAGAGCATCGCGTAGCAATCCATTTTCAATATTGCGTTGTACATCCGCAAAACTTTTCTTTGGGTTTTTTAGGCCATACTGCTTAGATTTTCTAGCAAGAAAGTCGACCAGGGCTTGATCATCTTTCAAAGCTTCAAAGACCATGTCGTAGGCCATGATTAATTCACGGGTCTCTTCACAGGCATCATGCCAAGTAGATACATAGCCGGATCGCCCAGGGCCTTCATACATGACCCCTTCTTTTCCAAAATCAAATGTTGAATGGACATCGGCAATACGATCGAGCATCACTCCGGCTTTATGTGCATACTCCACATCCCCAGTCATAACATACGCAGCACCCAAGTTTCGCACGCCATTTACAATGCCTTGTTTCCACTGACCATAAATCAGGTAAGTAGCAATGAACAGCCAGCGTTCACCTTTTTCGTTGATATACCCATGCCCATCATCCACCCCAAACATATGCTTAGAGTCATCGGGGTCAGGGTGATCAACATTGAATAACAAGGAACGATCGGCTTTGGACTCATCAAAAACCCCATGGGCATCCAATCCAGAATCGTAATACGCTTTAAAATCATTCTTGGGAAACCACTCGCCACTATGCGGATCCTGAACTTTCCAAGGATGACCAAGTGCATCCATCTTCCAGTTGTACATTGGCACAGGCTCTCCAGTAACTGGCGAATATCCATTTGACCACACCATCCAAGAACGTGGCAGCGTATTGCCGAACATAAGATCCCACAACGCATCATCGCTCATCTCGCGCCAAGGTTGAGCCGCATTCACAATAGTATCGCGAATAGAAGCGGCCCATGGATCGTTGGCAACATTTTGCTGTACTTGCTCAACAATTTCAGATGGATATAGCACGCTCTTGGTTTTGGTTGATTCTTCAGCCCTAACCACGCCCCCTGTAACAACCATTAGGCTCAATACGATAGGAAAAATACGCACAATCAAACCCCTTTCTTGATTATAGAAACTCTATGGGGCTTATTGCTGAGTGACAGTAGGCTCCACGGCTGGCAAGGCAATTTTTTCCCCACGTCGAAGATACAGGAGGTCGTTGTCGCGACTCAAGGTCAATATACCGCGAGTATTATACTCTTCGATAATCCATTCATTGAGCAACTCTTCTTTTAGTTGCGCAGAATGAGCAACACCCTTCTCACCAGGCTCAAACACCACTTCCAACGAAAACTTATAGGTCCCGTCACGTCGCTCCATTGCGCCTTTAAACCCTATAGTAGGTAATGGATCGGCCACAGGCTCTTCGGCCTCCATCGTCTCCTCAGGTATTTGAGGTTCAACAGGTTCTTCGGGAACCGGTTCCGGCTCTACCTCATCCGGAATTACAGGCGTTCGTGGATTCACACGCGTGCGTGGCGTACGGCGAGGGGCAGGCTCTTCAGTTCGCGCTGGCGGTGGTGTGGGTGCTGAAGCCAATTGCGGTATTGGTATGCTGATTGATTGGCTCCATATGGCACGATTCCCCGAAGGCTTAAGTGTCAGTTGATATTCGCCTGGCGCAAGCTCTAAACGAACATCAATACTTTCTCCAGGTTTAATTACTTTATTTTCAGCGAGTTCATCACTTGAAACAATTTTCCCCTCAACATTTTTTAGAGAAAGAACATATCCATTCCGAGCACCCGTTTCACTGGCTGTTATAAATATATTGCGCTCACCAACATTTTGAATTTGGAGGCGTTTATTTTTATCGTTATAGCTAAAGTCTGGATTCGCTTTGTATAGACCCAAGCCGTTGCTCATAAACCATCCCCCTATCAGCAATCCAGCGATCACGCCAATTGCAGTGACAGGACGAAGCGCTTTAGGCTCGCGAAGCGAAATCATTGCTTGCGCCAAGAGCACTCCATTGGCCAACAACATAGCCAGTATTCCTGGGCGCACAAACCATACTGCTCCCATACGGAATCGCTCAGCTAAAGGGTCAAGACTATAGTAGGCTTCATTTACACAATACAATATCAGCACAAGTGAACAGCCCCATAAAATCAACGCGCCTAAACCGCGCGCGGTTCGCTGAGGGATGAATATCAACATGGCAGTAATTGCTGCAGCCAGAATGGGTAAGGCCAAGACAATACCGACTACACTATCGGAGTCTCGAAAGTCTACAAAGGCCTTAAATAAGGAGCCCTCGCTGCTGACTGAGCAAAATAATCCCAACAGCCACAACACCACTGTCGTCCAAAGCACATACACACCCGCCGAGGCCGGTGCCTTTTCATTACGCACTTTGGGAGCCGGTTCACCCGTTGAAATGCGCTTTATAAAAGAACCTTTGGGTTCAGCAATATCCCGTGAAGATCGTGCTTGCAATAAACGCCGTGCCACCTCGCAACCCTGTTGCAAATCGGTTTTGGTATGGCGAGCTTCTTGCTTCAATACATCATAGGCATTGCGATCCATTTGATCGAGGCTAAGCTTATCCCGGGCTGTTGCCACCTGAGCATTCAAGGTTTCAATATCGCCTTCGTGATCATCGACCAGTACTTTTAAGCGTTGCTGATAAAAGCCGATTTGCATCTCTGCAATGGCTACTGAAGCTTTGGCATGCGCATAAGGATCCTTCAACCGTGCACGTTCTTCAGGGCCGCCTTTCTTACGAAGCTTTTTGATTTCAGCTTTCTTCTTTAAAGCTGAATCGCGTAAATCGAAGGCTTTTTTTAGTCCACGTGTATGAGCATTAATCAAAGAGTCTATCGCTTCGGGCTTTAGTTTGCGTTCAAGCGTATACCCTTTTTTAGGCAATTCATTAATAGTGACATCTTTATAGCCACCAACAGCCGAAGGCCCTACAGTCGCTAACCACCCGCGTAAATTTAACTGCACACGTTCAAGGTGATCGCGCAAGACTCGCAAATTGTAAATTTGTTTCTGAAAATCGGCAAAGGATACTTCGTCTACCCGCGCTGACAATTGCAAATCAGCAATATCTTCTTGGGTGTTGGTCAATTTGATGGCTACCTCCATCAAATGCTGATGAATTTGTTCATCGAGATCTTTACGCATCCCCCGAATTCGAGTTAGGCGACCTTTTAGTTCAGCTCGACTTTCTTCATCCGGCTCATCACTCTTGTCGATAATTTGTATCTTGCGTTCAGTACGTAACTGCAAACTCGCCAAGGTCTGCATAGAAGACAACGAGTCTAAAGGCACAGAGCCCAACATATGTTGCTGACTGGACTCCGCACTGTCAGAAATATCGAGCTCTGTCACCGGAGTGGGCGTTTTCTCGACATGCATCTCTTTTGAGGCAGGGGCTTTTGGAGCACTCTCGGCAATACGTTCGCCACGGAGAAATTCTGGGTGCTCCTCCAAATATATATCACTACAGCCATCCGAGAGCTCGTCGGCTCGGGGCAGTCGTACTTTTTGCTTACAGGCTGTACATTTTCCGGGCAGTCCGTACATGCTCTCGGAGATTTTCATTTTCTGACCACAAATGCAATGTAATCGTACTAAATCTTTCCCTGATTCGGGCATTTTATGCTCCTGAACTATGATTTACACCAATGGATAGAGAATATAGTACTTTGGCATAAATTGCAGAATATTACAAGAACAATTTATTTACACTAGGCCGTGATTAGTGCGAAATAAATGAAAACTAATTCTGAAGCTCAATCCATTTCATGCACCAATAGCAACCCGCTATACAACTGACAAAGCACAATGGACCATAAATCAGATTCAGGCCATTGGTAAACGGTACGTATGCCCCGATTACCAAAGCATCCTCTTTCGCAGCTTGCACACGCACCTTGGTCACCTCATCCCCCCGCGTTAATATCCCTAAAGGTGATTCCTCAGGCAATTCAGATAGATGCTCAACTTCAAGAAGAGCATTTTTAGCATGACCAATTAAATCTTCCATCCGGCCATCAAGTTTCCAAAATAGATATGCCAAATACGATTCCACAAAAGAGAGGAGCATCAAATAGAATACATTTCCCGCAGAAAATTTCATGAATACAATTATCGAAACAGTCAGTGCTAAAAAAGTTTGGAACAGCTTAAACCGCTGATTCGTGTATAAAGAAAACATGTTCCACGCATATGTCCGTTGTTGATTAAGTTCTTCTGAATTCATAATACCCATCCCTCATGATTTTTCATTCTCATCCTATTAGACAGTTTAATAATTTCGAATTAATTTTCGGACACTTGAAAGCGATAATTCCACCGACGATTGGGTGCACTGTCACCATTCACCCCTAACTCAGAGACATCACTAAAAGCCTGTATGTTGTCTACCCAATGAAAATCCAGTGCGGGTGTTTTCTTCTCCATCCCTAGGAACTTTCGCGGAATGGATAACTCAAGCCCATTACCGTTTACGCGATAGTCCACTACAGCCACTGCTTCCCACTCACCTTCCGCAGTCCACTTTTTCAAAGTAGTCTTTTTCTTATTTAACACGTCTTCATTCACGATGTAGTCATATCCTAGCCAGCCGGTTGATGCATCCTGATCGCTATCCAGCAAAAGCATCATCCACATCGAATCACCATATGACGTAATGGCGTCACGAGTTTGCACAAAAAACGAAATGTATTTCTTCGCATACGCTGCTTTGGCGATCACAAAATCATTGCGTCCCGTTGTATTAATATAGACCTTGTCTCCATAGCCCTTATGCTCACGATGCGCAACATCACCAATGGTGTCACGATACTCCAAGTCAACCTTAGCCCAATCGTTGAACTTACCATCAACCTTTATCCGATGAGGCTCATCCACCATAGGCGCCTCTCGAACTCCTTTATACTTGCGCACCCAACTCGCGAGTTGATAATAATAATTGTCCGTATGCCCGCCACGCATGGGTTCACAGTCTCGACTGTACTCTTGATCATACTGATCAACAAACATTCCGCCCGGCAAATAACTGTCTGCAGCGGTATATATATGCCACTCCTGAAACCGACCCGCGATCCATTCATTCCACCCAGTTACAAAGACAAACTTGGGGTCCACATCCATGGCACGTGTCCATTGTTCATCGAAATTTAATCCCAGATCCACAGCGCCTTCACGAGTATCCTTCGCACCATTATGCCAACTACGCCCCATCGCCCCCTTTTTATGTGACATAGGTGCAGGTCCCGGTGTATCAGCCAGAGCATTTTGAGCTACCCCTACACTCATCTGCTCAGCTTCTCCAGCGGCATTCTTAAACACATGCTGCGGGTGGGTCTCCAGCCAACTCCATTGCTCCGGACCACTTGGCCCTTGCCAATAATCCGGCATGGGGCGGCGAAAGTTGAAGAAATCCAGCATGGCCGGATCTTTTACATATTTTTTATTGGCCAGAATCAAGGGTTTACCTTCCCACTGAAACCACAGGTCTTTCCAAAGGCCTGGCTTATACAAATCGTTCCACACGCGGTTTAACACCGGCATCGGATCACCAAAGGGACAGATGAATCCGATATACGGGGTCTGATTCCCCTCGGCACGCATAGCACTAAAGACCTTACACAAAGCTTCGTATTCGTTCTTCCATGTATGTGGTGGATTCGTTGTATCTAAGAGCACCACATCCACCCCTGCATCCACCAACATACTCGCATGCTTTCGAATTACAAATGGGTCGGTCATCATATAATAGCCCAACTCAGGTTCGCCCCAATGATGCGGCACGCCATTCTCTGGCCAGTTGACCTTCCCATCTTTCGCCCCCGCTATTAATTTCATATTGTCATTGGGTCCTGTCCCTGCCTTACCCCTGGGTATATGCCAGGTCCAATAAAATATCCCGACAAATTTATCCTGCTGTACACTTCGCGCATCTTTATGCCGCGGAACATTACGTCCCAAAGCATCCGTCGCTACCCATGTATCGGCCTGTACATCCGCATCCATATAAGGTTTACCATTGAATGGTTCTGCCGCATGCGAATGATGCACAAAGATTACCAAGCCAAGAATAACAAAATATTTATGCATTGGACTGCTTCTCCAACCACTGTTTGGTCAACAAAATCCCCATAACTGAAAAAGAATCGGTAATTTCTCCTGATTCCACCTGGGTGATGGCTTCATTAAAAGGAATTCGCTTCAATTGCAATTCTTCTGTCTCATCCGGTGCCAATTCTGTATCTTCCAACTGCTCCGCAATATATATTTGCCCCATTTCAGCTGTGATGCAATTGCTCATCTGCAAATCAACCCCCACATGGTGCCACTTGTGAGCGATCAACCCTGCTTCCTCAGCTAACTCACGCTTCGCTGCTGCTAAGGGCTCTTCCCCTTCATCCGTCCCACCCGCAATAATTTCCCAAGAATACTGTTCCGTGGGGTATCTATATTGTCCCACCAACACAATATCGCGTTCAGGCGTAAGCACCACTATGCCCGCTGCAACCCGCGTACTCACTACACTATAAATTCCAGGGCTACCATTGGGGCGCAATACTTGATCTTCGCGCAGTGTGAGCCAAGGGTTACTATAGACTTCACGTGAACTCAATGTCGTCCAAGGATTTTTTTCGCTCATGATGACTGTTTCCTACAGGGCTTCTTTTGCTATACTACGAGGCTTATAAAGGAGAATACTGGTGTCCAATACCCCCGACAAATCATCTAATGAGCATAACACCCCTGCCGCGAATGCGTCCACTTTTGTCATTACCCGTGAAATGTTTGACCAAGTTGCTGTATACCGCATGCGCTATATCGCTGTATTTATCGCAATTTTTCTCTGGTGGCTTGTTACTCGAGTCATGATTTTCTTCATGGCACCTGCCGCTCCAGAAGCAACAGTTGATGAAACACCTCCACCCGCAGTTGAAACCACTCAGACCGCTCCTGAAATCGAAGTGCCTCCCACTGACGAAGCTGCACCGACATCGGTGGAACTCAGCATGCCGGATTTCGATGCCATGGCTGAATCCAGTGGAATTCCTAAACATGTATTGCTTTCCAGTTTAATTCTGTTACTCATTCTCTACGGTACATTCTACTACAATTTCGCCAAAGCGGCCCGCATCATGGGGTGGGCTTGGTGGTGGATAGTCCCCTCTCTGATGGTTATTTCAATTCCCATTCTAGGCATACTCCCCATGGGCGTTACCGATCGCCGATTGGCGGACCAATGGGACAAAGCCGACGACGAACACACCCGATACCGTGAGCGTGTTTATGCAGATGATGAGGAAGACGAAGAAGCCTAATCCCTTCTTTAAATCCCGACATTTGGTAGATAAATTCTCATTGCCCTGCAAGTCTTTTCTGTGCATAATAACGGCGTCTATAATCATGTTTTCAGGAGCACTTTGTATGTCTCGTTGCTTTGGTGGTCTATTTCTAAGTTTCTTCATTGTGTGCAGCTTTCCAGCATACACCCAAACCAGTACCAAGCCCCCCAACATCGTACTCTTACTTGTAGATGACCTTGGCTGGCGTGACACTGAACCTTATGGCAACACGCACATCGACACTCCGCGCATTAGTCAACTGGCCAAACAAGGTATGCGCTACACCACGGCCTATGCCAACGCACCTGTTTGCTCTCCGAGTCGCGTCTCGATTCTCACTGGTAAAAACCCAGCACGTGCTCAATACTCCGGCCACATCACCGCCATTGGTCGCCACCGCTACCCCGACAATAGCGCAATCATTCCTCCTGCTGATCGGATGGACATACCGCTAAGGGATCAGACTTTAGCCGAATTGTTAAAGCCTGCGGGTTATGTCAGCGCCAGCATAGGAAAATGGCACGTAGGTCGTGAAGGTTTTTGGCCACACGATCAAGGATTTGATATCAATATTGGCGGTTGGACTCACGGAAGCCCACCCCATTACTTTCATCCCTATACTGACCCCAATAAAGATTGGAACCCCAATATCCCCTATCTATCCGGCGGAAAAGAAGGTGACTATCTTACTGATCACCTCACAGATGAAGCTATCGCCTTCATGAAAACCAATCGCGAAAAACCTTTCTTCTTGTACCTGACGCACTACGGAGTCCACACCCCCTTACAAGCCCCACAACAGTTGATCGACAAATATACAAAGCGATTTGCTGGCAAAAAAACTGGTATCGATCCAGCTTATGCTGCGATGGTTGAAAATATGGATATGAATACTGGACGGGTACTGGATGCAATTAAATCTATGGGCTTGGAAGACAACACCTTATTCATTTTCTATTCCGATAACGGTGGAGCTGGTTCGGCAACCAACAATCGACCACTGCGTGGTGACAAAGGTCACCTATACGAAGGAGGCATTCGCGTCCCCCTAATCATCAAATGGCCCGGTCGCATCGATGAGAACTCCTCCTGCAACACCCCCGTTATTGGTAGTGACCTTTTTGCCACTATCGCTGAGGTAGCCAAACAAACTCCCCAAGATACCATCGATGGCCTTAGCTTACGCAACAGTTGGAGCGGCGGTATCGGCCCCGACCGCGACACTCTCTACTGGTATTATCCACATTACTTAGGGGTTTCGATGCGCCCCGGTGCCGCTATCCGCAAAGACAATCTAAAGCTTATGGAATATTACGACCCTATGAGTGTTGAATTATATGATCTCGAAAATGACCCCTATGAAAAAAATAACATCGCCCAAAAAAAGCCCAATGAAGTTGAAACTCTACAAGCACAGCTACACGAGTATCTCAAGTCAGTCAATACAATAATGCACACACCCAATCCGAATAAACGCTAACCGAGTAGAGCCTAGAACATGTATGCATAAATGATTGGTATATAGTAGGATTTTCATTATCAGTGAGCCTCAACCAACGGCAAAGGACCTTCCACCATGAGTGACACCACAGGATTATCCGAAGAGCTACAACGAAGTGTTGATGGTTTTAAATGGGCTAAGGAAGAGATCACCACCCTTACCGAAGGACTCTCCCCCGAGAAATTCAATTGGCGTCCAAGCGAAAAACAATGGTCTGTGGGAGAATGCATCGAACACCTGAATCAAACAGGGTATTCTTTAGGCGAAGCGCTCAGCACAGGCATTGATTCGGCTTTTATGGCTGGCGAAACAGGCGATGGCCCATTCAGTTATAGTTGGTTCGGAAACTGGTTTGCCAAAGCTGCTGGAGTTCAACAAAATCCAAATAAAGGAAAGGTAAAAGCACCTAAATTATACGTCCCCAGTAAATCCGAGTTGGATCCCGCCGAAACCATCCAACGATTTGAGGAGTTGCAAGATCTGTTAATCGAAATTACCCAGAAAGCGCAAGGGCTCGATCTCAAAAAGGTAAAGGTCACTTCACCTGCAGTCAAAATAGTTCGGCTCAGCCTCGGTGTATGGCTTAAGATGCTACCCGATCATCAGCGACGCCATTTTGATCAAGCCAATCGGGTTAAAGAGGAAATGTTCTAACTTTTCTTATTGTATTTCGTACAAAAACACCCGAATTCCATCAAACTCCTGAACTTCCACAAAGTCATACCGCCCTTCAAACCACACACGGGATTGATGCATGCGCGGAATAACCTGTTCCACTTCCCACCAAGACTCCACATACCATACTCGCTTCGCCCCACGGGTAATCTCCCCCGCTCGCTTGGGCATAAAGCCAATTGTCTCCCACATCGCCTCATCCGGATAACTACGCAGCAATTCTGTGCGGTCAGCTTCTGTCAGACTCATAACCCATTGTGGCGCATCGGGTAAATAATGGTTTTTAAAGGGACTAAACGAGAAAGTACAAAAGTGCGCCACCACATCGCCTTCTTTCCAATTGCTCTCCACAAATTTCGCGGCTGCACGTGAATCAACTTTATACCGTGCACCAATAACATGGCTCCATACCGGATGCAGATTTTGTTTGTATGTATCTTTTAATCCCCAAAGGCTCAACACCATAAATACCCCAAACAGAGCTATTCTAAATGGTTTGTATTTAATGAGACTTATGCCCATCCCCATAAACATATACACAGGTGCCGCATAGGCCAATTGAATTCGGTAGGTATAAAACGCAAAGTCTTGTGTAGCCCACACCCCAATTTGCAACAGCATCGGCACCAATGACATACACACCAAAAACGACAATTCACGATATTGCTTTCGCACAGCAACAATACCCAGCACAATCATTCCCAGGCCAACCATAAACAACGCCCAATACAAAGGGACATTGTCTGAATAGCCAGCGAAGAAATTTTTCAGCGTCAACAAAATCGTTTTCAGTGTCGGGTGCGGAAACCAGTGTTCTTCCGCGCTCGTATGCGTATTCCACACCGTAAGAGCCATCAAAGCGGGAGGAATGATCAGCACCAATATTGCCAATTGACTCAGTGTCCACGGAACGATCCGATGCTTATACCGTTTAAAACACGTCAATGCAAAAATATTCATGCAGACCAAATACACCGCAGAGAAGTAATAGGCATAAAAGGCCAATGCACCAATAACTACCGTCGCAACCCAATGCTTTCGCGCACCTTCATCCAATGCACGTAGCGAAACATACATCCCCGCGCACACTAAAAAGGCATATAATGTGTGCGGTCGGTATTCTTGTGCATAATAAACCTGAAATGGCGATAAAGCGAGACACATAGCTGCGACCCATGCCGCCATCTCATTCTTCAACAAATAGTTTGCTAAGCGATAGGTCATCGGTATCAACGCCACTCCAAATATCAGCGGCAACAATCGCAAATACGCATCGCCCGCATGCGTACCCATGTGGACTCCGAAGACGTTCTCACCCAAGGCGTACCAACATTTTCCCAATACAGCAAATAAGGGAATCAGGCGACTTTCACTGGCACTCAAGAACGTAAACTTCCAATCCACAAATTGCGCACCGATGAGACTTGTAGATTCGTCATACCACAAACTGAACTTGCCTAAATGATACAGTCGGAGCACAGTGCCTATAAGAACAGGAATCCATAAAGGGTGACGCAGACACTTTTTAAGTTCGAGCTTAGTCATCTGCTTTGACCCCATGCGCAATCAATCCTCCGGCATAAGGCCACACATAATACCCAAAACTCAAACGGTGCAACGCAAAACCAATCAACTTCATGCCCCAAATCATTGCCACGCCCCATCGTGTGCCGCATGCATACGGCACAGCGATATCCAAATTCACATCCTCACATCCTGCTCCTTGCATATACATGCGCAACGAACGCGGCGAGAAATCAAACAAATGTCGGGGTGCTTCAAAGTGGATAGGCACGCTCGGAACATATCGCTTCATACGAATAAATGGCTCCACATGCGGGGTCTGTAATAGAAGTAATCCCCCTGGTTTTAACCAAGTCATTACTTGCTTTAAAACTGCCAGCGGATCTTTTACATGCTCCAGAACCGTAACCATTAAAATACAATCGAAACTGGCCGGAGGGTAGTTGATTTCAGCAAGCGTGCCTTCTTGGATTGTCGCAGAAGGCACAAGCTCACGCGCATAGGCCACCGCTTTTTCACCGATCTCAACTCCCTGCAAACCCCATTCCTCATACTGGGCCATTTCCTTCAATACCGCCCCAAAACCGCAGCCGATGTCCAGCAGTTCTCCCCCATGGGGCATACGCTTACGCACAATTTTGGCCAATTGCTTTTCGGTATACCCCAGTCCCCGAGCTGCAATCTCATCAGGGGAATCATCCATGTACATATTGTCGTAAAAAGCTGGGATTTCATCGACGGTGGGTTGTGGATTAATGTACACCAATCGGCATTGTGAACAGCAGCGAATGGAATATCCCAACTCTTCTCCCAGAGATCTAAATTCTTCACTAGTGCAAAAATTACACACCACATCTTCAGTGTGTTCAATGGAAAAAGGATGCTCCACGGTTGTATAAAAAGATTGTTTCACATGCTGCGTCATGACGGGCCTTTCTGCAATCTACAAGCCTACCACAGTCTGCGCTGTGCAACAAAAGAATGAATGAGCACAAATTGGTCATCTTATTAAACGGGAAATATGCCTGAATCAAAACAATGGATGCATTTTCATGCTTCCTCTTTCACTTCTTCTGACTCACTCGCAGAGACCGATTCTGAATCATCACTCTCTGAATCATCTGCAGTTTCTGGAGGCACATCCACTTCAGTCTCTTCTATCTCAACACTAGACACCCCGTCGTCACCACCAATAAGTAAAAAGTTACCCTTCCGGGCAATATACTTTTGTACCCAAAGCTCTAAACAAAAACCTATTACGAATATAACCAAAACACAAGGAATGACAAACGTGAGTCCCCAAATCTCTGCCCCAAATCCTAAGCCCAAAGCCATTGCAATAGTCAACACTACCACCACCCCAACAATAATAAACATCCCTGGCGTTTCAATTCGATAGCGAGACTTACATCCAGCACATTTGTATCGAAATGGCGTTGGTTGCTTTTGCATCATCCAAAACGTTATCTCCGTACCGCAGTTCTCACATTGCTTCATGATTCACCTGCTTTCTCCGTTTCGGCTCAACTTATTCAAAATACTCCTTCAATTAAATTGTATTTTTCTGCCCTGTACTTGTCAAGAGGTAGCTTCGTTTTAGCTCGTGCTACACAATTCGGTATACTGAATACTCAACTCAACTGGAGTAGTCCATGCACAGCATTGCAATTCTGAAAGCCCTCTCATGAAGTCCTCACGTGCCGTTTGGCTCTGTAATGGCGGAATGTTATGTATCGCCTTTGTGGGGAGCTTAATTCCCGTATACCTCACCACTTTTGGAGAAACCTTTGGCAATTTAAGTAAACATGACCTTGGGCGAATCCCAGCCACCATGTTTATCGGTGCATTTATCAGCATCCTTATAAGTGGACCCTTGGCTGACCGCTTTGGCGCAAAACGCTTCGCTGTAGGCGGTATGGCTTTTTGTGTCATTGGTCTGCTTTCTATTTCCCTAGCCCCTAGTTACACGGTTCTTCTTTTCGCCAGTGGTGTTTTAGGCCTTGGTGCAGGTGTACTGGACATGATTCTGAGTCCAATTATTTCTGCTCTATGCCCGGAAAACCGTGTGTCCGCAATGAATCGATTGCATGCCTATTATTGCCTTGGCGTAGTAGGTATTGTCCTCATCTCATCTTTATGCCTATATCTACAACTTCCATGGCGCTGGGTTATTGCATTTTTTGCCTTGATGCCTCTGACATTAGGGGTCGGCTTCCTCGGCACTTCTCTCCCTCCCCTTGTGCATCCCGATCATGAACGCTATCGCCTTCGGCATTTATTGCTACGCCCCCGATTTTATGCCGCCCTGTGTATGATATTGTTTGTAGGTGCTATCGAAGAAGGCATGGGGCAATGGCTGCCGGCCTATAGTGAAAGTGTCCTTGGCTATAGTAAATCCACAGGCGGCATGGCGTTGGCCGGTTTTGCGCTATTCATGGGGATCGGCCGATTATATTCATCGTTTATCATACAACGTATAGGTCCTTATGCAACCGTCTTGGGCTGTGCGATTACCTGCACAGTGTTTTATACACTAGCATCACGCGCGACCAATCCAGCAGTTGCCTTGAGTGCCTGTATGCTCGTTGGGTTGGGATGCAGCGTTTTATGGCCTACAACCCTGGGAATGACCGCCGATCGAATTCCACAAGGCGGTGCCACCATGTTTTCATTCATGGCTGGAGTTGGTAATGTTGGTTGCATACTCGCGCCTTGGAGCGAAGGCGTTGTCGCCGACGAAAAAGGGCTACGCTTTGCCATCGGTCTGGGCGCCTTAAGCCCTTTTCTACTCATCCTACTGGTTATTGCAATTTGGTTCAGTGATTCACGACATGACCCCAAAGCTGTCGTGCATTAAACTCGGTCTTTACACCATGGATTCATAATGGTATTCTGATCGAAACCGATCAGAATAAGGATGCCAAAATTCATGAGCGATTCACCTAAGTCAAAACCCATTCTAAGCCGCCGCGACATTCTCAAAGGCACTGTCGCAGCAGGTACCGCCTTCGGCATCTCCTCATCGCAAAGCAACTCTACCGCTTCCGCTAAACGCTCCAATACCATTATTAAAGAAAATAAAAAGCCCGGAACCACCGATTGGCAACTCACCTATACCAAGGTCGACCCCGCGACTAAATTTCGTTCTCCCGTCATCGAAGGGTACGTATCCAAAGCCTCCGTACGTGCAGGTGAATCAATTGACATAAAAGTCAGTACCAATCCCGCAGGCCCTTTCACAATCGATTTTTATCGCCTTGGCTATTATGGCGGCAAAGGCGGTCGCCACTTGAAAACCATGGGGCGTTTTGAAGGCTCCGTCCAAGAAGATCCTGGAGTAGGAGACTACCGTCTACGTGAATGCCAATGGTCATCGTGCACTAGCTTAACCATTCCCGAAGACTGGGTCAGTGGCGTATACCTTGGCAAACTGTCCCTTGTGGATGACCGCTATCAGTCTTATATAATTTTTATTGTGCGCGACGACCGCGAAGCAGACCTTCTATTTCAGTGTAGCGACAATACTTGGCAAGCGTACAACCGCTGGCCTGCCAACTATGCCCTCTACGATGACGGAAAATCTTCTTGGTCTCTCCACTCCGGTACCAAGGTTAGCTATGACCGCCCCTATGGAAAATACTGCCAAATCCTCGACAATCCCCTCACCCAAGGTTCGGGCGAATATTTATTGTGGGAGTTCCCTCTCGCTTTCTGGATGGAAAAAGAGGGCTACGACATGACGTACTGCTCCAACATCGACGTCCATCAGGACTACGCCTGCCTCGAACGCGCTAAAGGCATGATCTCCATCGGGCACGATGAGTATTGGAGCCTTGAACAATTCAAACATGTCAAACACGCTGTATCCGAAGGACTCAATGTAGCTTTCTTTTCTGCCAACACATGTTGCTTCGTATCCCCATTCGAGGACAGCTCATCCGGTACCCCCGATCGCATCATCGGTCGCGGCGGACGCTATGGGGGCCTTAGCGAAAAGGAAAAAGAAACCATGCGCATGGGTCCATTCAACATTCCCGATGCTCCCAATGAAGCTTCCCTTATCGGAGCCCGGACCACCACCCCCTACAACGGCTCCGATGACTGGACAGTGTCCGACGACACTTCTTGGATATTCAAAGGAACTGGCATAAAAAATGGCGATAAAATACCAGGCCTAGTTGGCTGGGAAATGCACGGTGACCCTGACATGACTATCCCTGGCATCAACATCGTCGCACAAGGCACCGCCACCAACGCCGGAGGCGAACAAGCCCACTGGACCGCCACCACCTACCCCGGCCCCAAAGGCAACCATGTCTTCAACGCTGCTACGATTTTCTGGGCCCAAGGCATATCGGCGCCTCCCGGCCACATGCCTCCCATTTCCCACTTCGGACGCCCCCACGGCCCCGATGAGCGAGTCCAAAAAATTACAAAAAACATATTGGATCGTTTTGTAAAGTAGAATGGACCTTCATTCCACACAACGATATCCTTCCAATTTCACAGTACAATATCGTAATATGAAGGTCTAACCACCAACAAACGAGGTGCACGTGGATCCTTCACTTATACAGACCATTATCGAAGCTGTTTCCCGGGGCGAGTTGTCTCCCGAGGATGCAACCCAACAACTCAAGCATTTACCCTATGGCGATATTGGCTATGCCAAAATTGATCACCATCGCGCTCTGCGGCGTGGCATGCCCGAAACCATTTTCGGCTCGGGTAAAACCGCCGAGCAAATCAGCGGTATCATCACTCACATGAAAGAGAGTGGGACCAACATCCTTGCCACCCGTTGCGAAGCCGATGTGGCTCAAACAGTTCTACATGACCACCCCGATCTCACTTATCATGAAACGGCTCGTTGCCTCAGCCTCACTCTCCACGAACCTGAAGTATTGGACGGATACATCGCTGTCGTCTGCGCAGGCACCTCCGATCTTCCTGTCGCTGAAGAAGCGGCTGTTACGTGTGAAATGCAAGGGTGCAGAGTTGAGCGCATCCACGATGTGGGCGTTGCCGGCCTTCACAGAGTACTCAATCAACGCGAAACCCTCACCAAGGCCAATGCTCTGGTCGTATGTGCAGGCATGGAAGGCGCCCTCCCCACTGTCGTCGCTGGACTGGTCGACAAACCCGTTATCGCCGTACCCACCAGTATCGGCTATGGCGCTAGCTTCGAAGGAATCGCTGCACTACTGGGCATGTTAAATTCTTGTGCCGAAGGGGTGTCAGTCGTTAATATTGATAATGGATTTGGTGCAGGTATCAATGCCGCACTTATCAACCGATTGGCCAATGGGAAAACTACATGAAAACTATCTATTTTGACTGTTTCTGCGGGGCTGCAGGCGATATGATCGTCGGCGCATTGATTGACGCAGGCGCAGACTTTAACGCATTAAATACATCACTGGACTCTCTGGGAGTTGATGGCTATACACTATCCTGTGAAAAAGTCGATAAAAAAGGCACCACTGCCACAAAATTTGATGTGCATTTGGATGAGAAGCACGATCATCCTCATCGACATCTACGCCATGTTGTGGAAATTATTGAAGCAGGTGATTTGTCCGATTCCGTGAAAGCAGCCAGCCTTGAAACCTTCCAACGTATCGCGGTGGCTGAAGCTGAAGTACACGGCACCACTATCGAAAAAGTACACTTCCACGAAGTGGGTGCTGTGGATTCCATAATCGATATCGTCGGAACGCATGTGGCTTTGGAGCAACTTGGTGTCGAACGTATTCTCTCCTCGCCTTTACATGTTGGCTCAGGCACCGTTGAGTGTGCTCACGGCATCATGCCAGTACCTGCACCGGCTACAGCGCTTCTTCTTCGCGGTGTTCCACATTATGCAGGTGAAGTCCAAGGTGAATTGGTTACGCCAACTGGGGCGGCTTTATTGGCTCAGTTAGCCGAGTCATTTGGGCCATTGCCTATCATGACTACCGAAGCCGTGGGCTGCGGTAGCGGCACTAGAGATATCCCGGATCGCCCCAATATTATCCGCGCCATGCTGGGTGAAAGCGAAACCAATAAAACTGCCAATGAGTCCATTATGGTAATTGAAGCCAATATTGATGACATGAACCCAGAGTTGTTTCCATCTCTCATTAGCAACCTGCTGGAAAATGGTGCACGCGATGCGTTTTTAACACCCATCTTAGGCAAGAAGGGGCGTCCGGCGCACCTAATCACCGTCCTTGTCGACGAACCCTTAGTCACCGTTGTCGCCGACACCCTGCTTTTGGGTTCTTCAACACTAGGGCTCCGCATGCGTCGAGAACAACGCATGACCCTCAAGCGAGACTACAAGCAAGTGGAGACTGCTTGGGGTTCTGTAAAAGTAAAAATCGGTAGCCACAAGGGCACCGTTAGCACAACAGCCCCTGAACATGATTCATGTGCAACTGTCGCTAAAGTTGGCGGCGTCACCATACGCGAAGTATATGAAGCGGCCTATGCCGCAGCCATAAAAGGAGAGTTCATCGATGAGTGATCGCATTGGCGTTTATCCGGGCAGTTTTGATCCCCCCACCAAAGGTCATTTGGACCTCATGGAGCGTGCCTCACGGCTGTTTGACACCTTGGTTATTGCGGTGGCCAATAACTCAGAAAAAAACAATCTCTTTAGCTATGAAGAACGCGTCGATATGATTCAACAGTTGACCAAGCACATACCCAATCTCGAAGTACGCCCCTTTCAAGGGTTAATTGTTAATTTAGTGAAAGAGGTCAATGCCATTGCCTTGATTCGAGGCATCCGAGCAATATCCGATTTCGAATACGAAATGGCCATGGCTGTCACCAATCGACGCCTATTACCCACCTGCGACACTATCAGTTTCATGCCCAGTGAAAAGCATATGTTTGTAAGCTCTCGCTTGGTCAAAGAAATTGTCCATTTAGGCGGCGATGCCACCAGCTTTGTTCCCGATTTAGTACTGGAACGACTTAAAGAAAAATTTAACGTTTAAAACGTTGACGATATAAAAAAAGCCGTGTATTGATGAGTAACCATCAATACACGGCTTTTGTGTTGGTATCTAGCTAATCTTAGTTATTCACTATCATCCCCTAATCGAACCGTACCATTGATGGCTTCGATTCGAAGTGGCTTAGAAATCATTCCTATTTCAGTAGTATCCGGCTGGGGACTATCGCCTTTGATTTTAATGACGGAACTTCCATCTTCTTCAGCATATTGTATTGCAGTCATGACATGCTTGAAGGGGAAATCTTCTTCACCGGTACTTGTACCGCCGTAATCAAAGTCTACCCAAGAATCAATGATGATAACTTCAATTTCGTCGGTTACAAATTCGATATCATCAATATTCCACCCAAAGTTCACTCCACTAGAGCTGGTATCACCCATAACCCAACGGACCTGAACCGTTTCTTGCTCATCAGCAATTGATGATATATCAATGGATTCTTTCACCCAAAAGTTATCATCATAGGTCGTTGTAGCATTGGCCCAAACCGTATGCCACGTAGAACCATCATTGGTGACTTGCACACTGGCATTATCATAATAGCCATCAACACCTAAATAGCGCATGTATTCCAACTCAACTTCTTCATGATTGGTCAAATCTAATACACGTGTAGTGATGTATTGTTTGGTCAAACTGTTTGGATAGTATCCGTCACGTTCATAGCCCAACACATTGGACCCTGTATATGCACTAGACGGATTACTAAATTGACCGGACGGTGGACCGAAAGACCAACCACCTTCCATTAACCAGTGTGGATTACTATCTAAATCAAATGACAATCCATTTCCGTCTAAATCATATTGAACGGTAAGATTAATAATTCCAGAAGCACTCGAATAGCCAGCGACTCGAATAAGATAAATTTGCCCTTCATCAAGATAGCTATAGACTTCTGATTGCAATCCATTGGTATCGTCATTACAGAACAGTAATTCGCCAC
>CALLLL010000072.1 GCA_938082445.1 uncultured bacterium | reverse complement strand
GATTAAGCTATTCCATTTGGGGAGCATCTCCAGATAAGGCACTGATGGAAGCTGCAGATTCGGGTGGATTAAACTCGCAAAAAAAAGTAGCTGAGCAAGTCGAACGTATGCTGCAAGATCCACGTGCAATTGAGCATTCTAAACGCTTTGTATATGAATGGTTAGATCTAGACCGCCTCGACAACCTGCGCCCCAGCCAAATCACTTACCCAAACTGGACAGCAGTATTGGCGGCGGACATGCGCAAAGAAACCTTGGCCTATTTCGAGGAAGTAATTTGGAAACAACAGCGTTCTATAGCCGAATTGTTCAATGCACAATTTACATACCTCAGTCCTGAATTGGCCAAACATTATGGCATAAAAAATATTCAAGACGGTTGGAGTCGGTACGACCTAAAGGAAATCCCTGAACGTGGAGGCCTACTTACTCAGGGCAGTTTGCTTACCGTGGGGGGGATGATGCATCCATGGTGACTCGTGGTCTCTTTATACTGCACGATATTTTACGCGGCGCAGTCAGCGATCCTCCTCCGGGTCTTGATACGACGCCCGTACCTGCAAGTCCAGGCCAGTCAAGTCGTATGATATCGGAAGATCGACTCAAAGCGCGTAGTTGTGGTGGGTGTCATGAGGCATTCGAACCGCTAGCCTTTGCGTTAGAGAAATTTGATGGACTTGGCAGCTATCAAGCTATTGATACCCATGGCAATGAATTACGAGAAGATGGAGAATTGCTGATTCCCGGTGAAGCACAGGCACGACCATACTCGACGACTGCTGAAATGATGGATTTATTGGCCAATAACGATCGTGTTCAAGAAACCCTCACATGGAAGTTAGCGCAGTTTAGTTTGGGGCGTCAATTGATAGCGGAAGATGTACCCGAACTTAAGAAAATTCATCAAATAAGCAAAAAAAATAATGGCACATATGCTAGTATTCTAAAAGCCATCGTGATGAGTGAATTAATACAAACGACCCCGACGGAGATATACGAATGACTGAGCCAAAAATTAGTCGACGGACTTTACTTAAAGGAATAGGTGGTGTCGCCATTGGCTTACCCCTACTTGAAGAAATGGTGGCTCCCGCAATGGCTGCGGCTGCACAAGCTCCGGCAGTCCCAGTACGTGCATTTAATTTATTTTTTGGCTTGGGTGTCCCTATGCCACTACAGACCGAAGGCTTTGAAGGGGTGCTAGAACCCTTAAAGCCTTTGAGTGATAAGTTACTGATCATGCGAAATATCGATCAGGTGCGTTGTGATGAGTCAGGTATCAACGCACACTTTGATGGAGCATCAGGGGCCTTTACTGCAACACCTCCTAGTGGCGAAGCTAAATCCGGGGGTGGATCCATTGACCAAATGGTGCGGCTTGCACATAACCCCAACGGCCAGCCCAAAGGGGTAGTACCTACATTGGTTGCAGGTACATTTTTCCGCCGCAGTCGTGTAAGTCGATATGTACACAGCTATAACCCTAATGGTACGGTGGCTGCCACCATGCAGGAAAAACCTCGTGATCTATTTGAACGTGTATTCGGCACAATGGGAATGTCCGATGAGAACGATGTACGTAAAGAGCGATTAAAGCGAAGCGTATTGGATTCAGTAGTCGAGCAATATAAATTTTATAAAGGAGCCAATTCTCCTTTAGGCAGTACATCCAAATCCCGAATCGCTGATCATCTAGATAAAATCCGTGAGTTTGAACAGCGAGCCTATGAGACCAGTGTTAAAGATCCCAATGCGCCTAATTTACCCAAACGTTCCATACTCCCGCATCGCGGAGAGGCCGACCCTGGGGGAGAGGGTATTGATATTACTCTGCAAGAGCTCACTGATGAATGGCGACTTATGGCCGATTTGTATGCCCTTTCGATCCAAATGGATCGGGTACGGTATGGAGCACTAACCTTTCTGGCCGCCGGTGAACGAATTCGTTTGACGGGTGATTATGAATACAATGGGCGCAAAATTTTTACCTTCGACGATAGTCGCCAACAAAACGCATCCGGTTCAGCAGGTTGCAGTCATGAGTGGTGGCATAAATTTAATCCCAAAAAAGAAAACACTCAACTTCGTGCACATGCCCATATGAAAATGCGTGAGTTGGCATACTTTATGAATCTATTGAATGGTAAAGATGCCATTGATGCCAATGGAAAAACGATCTTGGATAACATGCTACTGACCATCTCCACTGAGTCCGGAGATGGACGTCACTCAGATGTTAAACGGGAATTGTCCGGTGTATTTCACGCTATATCAGGCGCAAATGGCCGCTTTAAAACAGGGCAAATTATGGATGTGGGGGCTGAAGGGATCGATGTGTACAACACCATGCTTTCGGCAATGAATGTTCAAGGAAAACTGGGACCCAATGAGCGCGAACATCAAGCCATCGATGGAATTCGTGCTTAACCCAGCGCTATTTCTCATTCTTTAGGCTGAGCAGGTATTCCCAAATAGCTTCGTATTGTTTACGGATGTCGCCTTCAAGAACTTCGGTTAACGGACTGTTGCCTTCATTGTCGGCAAATCGAGGCATTTGTGTGCCCGGCATCGCACGTTGTGGATCCAAAGTAAAGCGCTCGTAATATGATTTACGCAAGCGCTGTGAAATCAATGTAAAGTTAATTGTTTCCGTATCCACTCCTGCTAATGCAGGCGAAGCACCTACGGCATGGCATGTATTGCATCGAAATTTATCCTCACCTATAGCCAGGTTTTTCCCAAGTGTGACATTTGGAGGATCAATTGGTGTAGTGGGTTCAGAAGCATCAGAATAGCCATGTTGAGCCGCAATTCCCTCTGCCAATAATGGTGCATGCTGTGGAAATGATGGCATGCGGGCTGATAAGCGTGGACGAGTTTTTGTAGGGAGTGTTCCAGAAAACAATTTCTTCATGTAGTTCGGTTGTAATTTTTCACCAGAAAAATTAAGGTGAGGGCGGCCTATGTGTATAGTGGCTTCCTCTTCATTTCTAGAGTCCTTCCCCATATCCAACAGTGCCCAACGATCGCCTAAACCATCACGGCTATGGCATCCTAGGCAATTTAATGACTGAATTTGACGTTCGGCATATTCAGCTGGAGTTACGCGGCTAAGAGAATCTGATTTCTCAAGTAAAAAGGCCTGAAGCGTCAAGCGCTCATCCTGTGTAAAACTTAAGGAGGGAGCAGTGCCACGGTCATTCTTCGTGCCGGCCAAACAACCTCTATTTATAGACTCTTGATTAAGATCTGAAAAGGGTGTTGCGTAGAGTGATGGTTTTTCTGAAGCACTTAAATGGCAGTTCACACAAGCCATTTTTTTCATAAGAGAGTGTCCGCGAACCATATCTCCCGGGATGAAGGGAGGTGAAGAGACCTGCGCTGTTGATTGGCTCAGTATATACGCTTCGAGAGCCAGACTTTCATTTGTGCTAAGTGAAAAATTAGGCATTTTCGCTTTAGGGTTGTATGCTTGGGGATCGCGAAGAAAATTTCGAAGAGTCCCGTGTTGCCATTTAGTATTCATCTCTCTAAGTGAATGACGATTAAACTCATCCTTTGTGTCGCTAAAGGTATGGCAGGTCGCGCAACCAAACTCGGTATATAATTTTTTCCCTGCCGCAATGGCCAATGGCGAATAAGTTTGTTTATCAACGGCACTTGATCGCAGATCGTAGGCTTTCATTGATGCAACAACATCAGCTACATCTTGTTGCGAAAGCTTTCCGGAAAATTGAGTATGATCGTCTTCTATATATTGGGTAATCCAATGGCTATTGAGGTTTTCTGAGATTGCACGAAAAGATGGTGCCAATAGATTCAACTCTGGCGACGCGAATGTAGTATCCGGTGCATGACATTTTAAGCATTGTTGCTCAGTTATCATATTGCGAGCATGCCGGTGGATTTGCATGGTGTCTAATTCGCCCCGATCCTCTGGCAATACAAAAGCTGTTGCTGGAATGGGTTCGCGTACTAGGCCATTGCTTTCCCAATACAAACGCAACGCAGCATCATCCATTGTAGGGGAGCGATAGCTAATCTCTATCGGATTTAATCCTTGCTTAAGTGAGATAGAATCTCCCAATGTAACGACTTTTCCCGCAATTTTTAAGTCTACGCTGCCTGTGCCTTCAACGCTAAACTGGAATTCACGATTTATATCCACCCGCAGAAAACCCTTCCAATGCGAAGTAAATGTGCCGGCATCCATAAAAGGGCTTGGAGAACCATCCGATTTCACATAGAGTCCCGCTAGGCGTGATATGCGTGTGTCGTGTTGATCATGTACATTGGAGATGGATTGTAATAAGCCCTGATCTTTCGAGGTGTTCCCCTCTAATGTATTAAGGCTTTGTATGACATTCTTGCCAGCCAGTTTTTCAACGGACTGATTCCCTAAAGCATTGATGGTATGATGCACCTGATGGTTTATTTTCGTGCCATCCTGAGCTTTCAGGTTTAGTTCAATATTCATTTGCATCACACGTTGTATTGCTGGAATGGATAAGTATACTGTTCGCTGATCGGATGAAAGTGTGATTTGAGAAATATGTACCTTGTCTCGGCCAGGAGAACCGTCTAATTTTAAGTCAGGACTTCCATATTCTTCTGTCCAATCATAATTCCATTGCTCGATATCATAATTCCCCGGGTCGGTAGCTGATTCAATATCCAAGGGTTCAGTAAAACGTAACATGATTCCATCGGCTGCGATGTTCAGCGATTCGGGCATATACAACGGTTTTCCGGTATATCGGACGCGGTAAAAACCACCGGGTTGTGTCTTGTTTCCAGCCCAACCAAACAATCCTGCTACATATAATTGTCCGTCTGTAGGGCGGAAGTTGGCTCGTGTCACACCGGTTTTAAATTCCAACGGAAACCGTACAACACCGCCTTGGTGGACACCTTCAATTTCTTCTGTCAATACATGAAAAATTTGCCCCATACCATACGATACAGAAAGTATTTTGTCTTTCAACGGTCCCCAGCGTCCATCTGGTACCCACAAAAATGTTCCTGGTGACCGGTCGACTTTAGGATGAATCCAACAAAGCGGATCGTCGAAACCCTGAAATTCCTTTCGATCATGATAGCCTTGCATGTAGCCGTAGAATCCATCGGGTTCAACCCAATTTATGCGGTTGGCAGGCATCCAGTGGCCCTGATTGTCTGCTACTAGTTTTTCGCCATTGGGCCCTAGACCAAGCCCATTCGGCGCACGGAATCCTTTAGCGACGATATCGCTTGAAGACCCATCACGCGCTACACGTATCAAAGTTCCGTGTTGTGAGACGATAGCATCGGCGGCATGACATGCTCCTTTTGTGTAATAAAAGTCACCATCTTCACCCAGTTTCAAATCCAATGCAAATTCATGAAAGTGCGCTGTAACTTGATGATCATTATTAAAGTTTTGGTAAAAATCTGTTTCACCATCGCCGTTGACATCTCGCAGCAAGGTGATTTGATCACGGCACAAAACATAAATCTCATCATCGACAATTTTCAACCCCAAAGGCTGAAACATTCCCGATGCTATACGTGTCCATTTGAGGGATCTCAATGATTCGTTGATACCTTCTACCAGCCACACATCGCCATTCCAGGTACACACCGCTGCACGACTATCGTCTTCAAAAAAATCAAATCCGCTCAAACGAAGCCATGCTCGGTAAGGATTCTTGTCCGGAACGGGAAGAGTATCAATTGTATATGCACCGTCATTCTTTCCGCGTTGCCCCTTAGTGGATACTGATTCCGACCATTGTGCATCTCCGCCCATGGTATAGGGTTTCAGGTCTGCCGCAGGAGCAGAATTAGCCGCAAGTTTGGTGAAAGCTTCAACAGAATCTGCACGGCCCATCATGACTTTAATACGAAGTGACTCATTGCCTGGGGGGATTGCCATCAAGACTGAACGTTTATCTTTGGTGGAAGACCATGTCACGCCATCAGGAGCATCTACGAGTGCTAAAAACGTATCTTGCTTGCCGTGCATACTCATCATGTGGGCGATTCCGTTATCCACAGAGACAATCCGCTTACCCTCATTCAGACGCACATAGAGTTTTTGATTGCGAGGCCCAATATTAAAAGTACGTGTGAAGACACGTTGATTATCAAGGCCTTCGGTACCGGGCATCTCGAGAATACGAGCATTCCCGATAGTGTAAGAAAGCACTACTTTGTTGCCGTGGATATAATGCCCTTTCCAATGCCCCCAATCTCGCGCAAGTGGGCCGTATCGGTTATTATCACGACCCAGTTGCCGTTCATCTTTTAGGTAACCGTCCTTAGGGCGTCCCCAGCCTGGGGAAACAGGGTTACTCAGGTGTAAGTCGCCTACAATAGAAGAGTGAACGCCGTGCTTCCCGTCCAATGCAATGTTACGCCAATTAATGAAAGAATCGCTTGTCCATGCTCCAGCCCATCGAAGTGTATCGGTGTCGAAAACCATAAACTCTGTGCCGCTAGATATCCCCCCTACACCTTCATCCAATCGAATAGCGATACCTTTGTAGGCAATATTGTCCTTCGTAACCTGTAGCGTCAGGTTCATTGAAGGCCCATAATTCATATCGGCCCATCGTTTTCCAATAAGGCGCGGTTCCGTGTTGGGTTCTGCTTGTGCCAGATTCATCAGAAGGATAGAGGCAATACAAATTATAGCTTTAAGGTTCATTGTTCTGACTTTC
>CALLLL010000071.1 GCA_938082445.1 uncultured bacterium | reverse complement strand
TGACGTATGATGCTGGGTGGTTCTTCAAACATTGTAATGGAAGGCTTGGTATAGCGCTTAGGATATTCGTAATCAAATGGAATTTCATCGATTACATTTTTGCGTCGTAAACGCGCTTTAGTAGCTGGTACCAGTGCTGCTGGCTCTTTTTCAACTGTTCGAGCTACAGGGACTTGTTCGACAATTTCATCCTCTTCTTCTATAGATGCAGCTACAACAATCTCTTCTTCATCAGGAAGTGCAAGCTGCTCTTCTTCAGCCATAGCCGGAGCCAATTGAATGTTAAGCTCGAAGGACTCATCGTCAGCATTCATGGTTTGAGGATCGGGGTCTACCGTAATTTTTACTTCATTATCATTTACCGATTCATGCTCATGTTTTTGTGCAGCAGCAACTGCTGCTTTTACTTTTCCTTTTTTCGTACGGAAAAGGCTCAGGAAAAGTTCTTTCCAAGCGATGCCTTCGCGCTCTTCATCTTCGCTATTTTCTTTACTGGATGCTTTAACAGTGATTGGACGATTTGCCAATTCCTCTTTACGGGCAGCACGGGCTGCCATAAATTCAACGCGCATCTCATCAATGGAACGAAGTGCAAGAATAAAACCATGATACGCATGTTGCAAGAATCGAATGAATAAGAACTCGGTCGCGAGTAATGTACCGACCGCCATGGTGGTCAAGGCAATGACACTGGAACCAATTCGGCCAAAAGTACCTTCTGTTAATAGGGAGAAGAATGACCCAAAGATTCCACCGGGATTTGTGTTCGCATCGAAATTGATATGCATGAAACCAGAGAGGGAAACCAATATAAGAAAGCCCCCTAATATTCGTGTACCGAGTCTATCCAAGGGTTGATGACGCAGTTGCATAATCCCCCATGCACCTACCAGTAAATAGAGTACATGAGCTGAATGGCCGATACATACATAGATAAAATCAACGAAGTTACTGCCAATCAAATCAAGGCCTGTTATACTGCGATTGCTGTTCCCATGATAGGCATCTCGTGCCAAAGCCAGAAAAATAATGGCGGCAAAGCCGAGGAGCAATACGCCTTTTATTTCCGATTTACGTTCGTCCGATAATTTTTTCAAAAAGTCCACAGGCTATACGCCTCCTGTCGAATACCACATCCCCTAGTACACAATAGTCCTACAATAACGGATAAACCCCAACCCGCTGTGTACTAAAGTAACAAATCCTGGACTTTTTAGCAACTAAATATTGATTAAAGTATCAATTTTTTGTCTATATATGGTGTTTTTGGCCTAAAAAGGCTTAATTCGCCCTGAAATCGCTATTTTCGCTTAGGTATATCGGTAGGATCAATCTCGGAAAGGGCCTTAAATTCAATATTTTCACGCTTAAAATAGATAAAACGGCCTTCTTCCTCGGACACTATGAGGTCGGCTAGCTCGTCACTTCGGAATGGGGCCACTGCCGGACCGCAAGCATGTTGGCCGAAGAAAACGGGTTTGTCTTTAAAGGTTAATAGCTTGGGTTTGGTGAATACAGGTTCATTATCCGTTCCCACATTACTGAGAAGTAAGACCGCTGAACCCGGTAGACCAAGCGATTGAGGCAATCCAGTTTCAGGATGAGGTACAGAACCATGGCGTGGTGTACCTACGAGGAGATCGGTTTTTCCATCTTTATCCCAGTCAACCAAGTTTATCTTTAAACGGCCTGATCCCCCACCTTGTAAAAAGTTTGCGCCTATTGCTTCACCGGATTGAAGTCGTAATTTTCCCCCATCATCAACATTATAGTTATCTACTTTCCAGTAAAGGTGAAACTGGTCTTCATCATCGAGAGCGACATACGCCATTCGTCCGTTCATTTTAGCAACCCCGGGTTTGACGCGCCATGTACCGTACATGTCGAGGCCTTCATAGTAAAGAGGACGACCGGTTGAAAGTTTGGGTTTCTTCTTTTTACCTATATTCATAAAAACAGTATGACGTGCTGTACTGTCGCTCATTAGAATATCGAGTAAACCATCTTCATTCCAATCGACAACCGTTGGGCAAGTGTATCCCCATCGCGCTT
This sequence comes from uncultured bacterium, assembly GCA_938082445.1. Taxonomy (GTDB): domain Bacteria; phylum Hydrogenedentota; class Hydrogenedentia; order Hydrogenedentales; genus DTSJ01. The sequence continues at coordinate 2,309 of CALLLL010000071.1, read as the reverse complement.
CACCAGGGCCTTGGATATCGAGACGATAACCGGGTTGTACATGAATTTTTTCATCGCCTGCGAAGAGCGGTATACCGGGTAAGAATGCCGGGGATTCGTTGGTACCAGTATTCTCTATGAAGAGAACTAGACCTTCTGAATTTCCTGTGACAATATCGAGTGCTCCATCGCCATTCCAATCGACGATGTTGGGGACAGGCAGTGTACCTCCATAAAGTTTTGCGTCGGCTTCAAGAGCGGGGACGGGTTCTGTGAGGATTGGGCCTATGAGATCCATTTCAAGAGTCGATGATGTACTAATCATTTGGGGAAATCCCTTAAAGATATATTCAAAGCGGTAAAAATATATTCCCCCTTCCCCACCCACTAGCAAATCTGTTCTCTTGGGTTCGGAATTTGGATACACAATGGGTGTGGGATATATCGTTGGATGGCGTTGGGATATACCTTCAGAGTTGACCGCAACCAAACGTTGATTCCAGACATTATTGGTTTGTTCATAATAATGTAATTGCCCCATAGCCGATCCTGTAAACACACGTGGCCCTCTTCCCTCACCTAAAGGTATCGGAGCAATCCGGCGCATGCTGAATCGTACGTCGCGATCTTTTTGGGAGACACGTGTGGTCTCGCCCACTTGCTCGGTGCCGTCAGCGGAGAATTGGGCGGTCCAGAGTGCGGAGTAAGGCATACCGCCATGCCAGATCCCATTGCCTTTATAGGGGTAATAGTCAGGGCTGCGGGAACTGCCTTTGAAGGTGCTGTAAGGGGTACCGTCCCCTACTCCGAAATAGACTTGCCATGTCCCGTCTTCATTTTCAGCCAGTCCAATAGAACCTGGGTTTCTAGGCAGTCCTTGAATGCCAATACGGTGGCTCTCTACGAATGCCATTGACGATAAATTAAAAGTGGTAACGACCACTTCCTTGCCCTGTAGCCACACTCCAATGATTACACCGTCACTGGATTGTGTAATGTAGCCGCTGGGTGGATAGGGTTTGTTAAAAGGAGTCTCTATTTTTTTGGTGTCTCCAAAAACCGGCGTACCGTCACTTTTAGTTTCAACATAGCGATAGAGCCAGAGACCGGGCATGCTACCAAATTTAGTCGTAGCAAGAAACAGATCCGCACGCTCTCCCCCATAAACATGAGCGGCACCAACGGGCAGCGACATAATACCGTGTGTGGCTAGCGGACCTTGGCCATCTTTGGTGCCAACGTTAATTTTTTCTCCACTGATCAGAGGGCCTGCGAAAGCAGCCAAGGCAACTATTGTATTCAGGAAAAGTATACTAATGGTCTTCATGTATAAATTCTTTCTTTCGTTATAGACGTTGAATTAACCAAGGAGCTGCAACATCAACGTACTCAATGGGTAGTTTATGACCGGAGTCAAATAGTTCGAGTTGAGTATCACTGCCTTGGATGTGTTTGTAGAGTACGTTAGATTGTTCTTCATTGCAAAGACCATCTTCTTTGCCTTGAAGCATGATGAAGGAGCGGTCGTTAAGACCTTGGCCGTAGTTGGCAGGATTGAGGATGGGGTCTTCATCCCAGGAGACAGGGACGACACAACCGACACTGGCTTTGATACGCTCATCGACTGCGGTGAGTGCAACGGCATGGAATCCACCCATGGAGTAGCCCCAGATGCCGATGCGGTTCATATCAATGTCGCCACGTGCACTAAGATAATCGAGGCCACGACGGTAATCAAGTATGGTTTGCGTAATGATGTCGCGCAGGGTGAAATAGTTTTTTCTGGGTGGTGTGTCAGGTTCGTTGTAAAGGTTAACGACATGGTAGTCATTTTCGGCAATCCGGTCTCCGTGACCTTGAGCATCTAAAGCAAATACGGCGTATCCAGCTTCAAGCAGCGCTTTGCGTGCATTGCCGCCGCTGAGATATCCCCCATCTTTCCACCAACTCATCTTGGATCCAGACCACCCGTGCATCAACAACACACAAGGATAGGGCGCTGTAGCCTTATCGGGGATTTGGAGGTACCCAGGAACCATCACACCCCGTGCGCCTCTGAATACCACTTTGTAGCGAAGGCTTCCCTCTTCTTCAGAGTTGCGCTCAACGATACGGGCTTCAAGCGGAATCTCAGCATCATAGTCGTACATGCTCTTGAGTAACGAGAAAGCCTCTGGGCCGAGAACCTTAGGTTCAGCGTGTACAGATAGGCTGAAAGCTGTGAAGACGCATAGTATAATCGTAAAATTTCGATATTTAAGCATTATCCGATTCCTTTATAAACCTATTTATTCCAACAGCTTAAGATTAATTATAGTCCACAAAGACCC
>CALLLL010000070.1 GCA_938082445.1 uncultured bacterium | reverse complement strand
TCGTTTCCTGTAGAAAAAGGTTGTGTATTTGTTTAAACATTTAATTTATAATCAAGTCCCGTGAATCGATATTGTAGCCGAGTAGGTAGGCTTTTTCGTTGCTGATTCGGAAGGTAAAGGTTTCGGTTCCTTTTCCTTTTTCGAAAGTCGTCATTTGGATCAGCATTACGGTTGTTATGCCATTAGTGGAATCGAGGTGCCATTGACCGTTTGTAGTTTCAGTGACTTTTCCCAGTTTTTTATGCACTGCTGTCAGGAGTTCTATAAAGTCCTCTTTCGATGTTTCTTTGAAAAACGATGCATGGCCAGATTCTATAGTAGCTTTGAAGTCGCTTTTATTGTAGTTTTCATGAAAAGTCAGTACTTCTGCTTAGGCTAATTCCATTCCCTTAAGCATATTGCCACAGCCACTCACTAAGACCAGCACCACGATGCATCCTGCTCTCAAAATCTCCCTCATCAAAATCTCCTTGTACTGTTCCCCGTGTCCTTATGACATTAACGTTTATTGGAGTATTTAATCAATAGATTATCCAAAGCCTCTTCGGCCTCAGTATAGATTTTCAGCACTTTCATTTTCGCTTCGTCCGATGAAAAGTCACCTTTCTCATCAATGGTCTTTCTGTCTGCACGAACTTCCTGCAGCAAGGACTCAGCAGCTTCTTCCACAAAAATATCCTCCCCATTCACCTCAACATAGAAGGGGCTTGTGTGGGCGAAGAGGGGTTTTCCGTAATCGTTAAAAGACGCAAAAGATCCCTTGGGCTTATCGTAATTTATTGTTGAAGGCTATGAACGTATTGCCAGCCAACTCGACTGTTCGAATGTTTGGCGTCCATTAAAGGTAGCAACATACCCATTTGGGGTTTCTTTGGCATGTACTGTCCTCGCTACATCGCCATTGATCAACAGTTGTGCTTCTCCAAAATCATGGGCACTCAGTATCTGGGCCTGATAACGAACACGCTTATCATTTCGCACATTGATGGTATTTCCTACTGGATGTCCTTCCACCTTAAACTCAATTAAAGGACCATTACTGATAGACGAATGGCCTTTGCGTAAATTTTCCAGCCATTTTTTTCGTGTCAGGCTATCCTCACCCAATACATATACCGTCGCCATATCTCTGAAAAACCAATCCGTCCCCGTTGCAACCGGGACTTTTAAGCCCAAATTCCAGTAGCGATATAAGGCTTCCTCATAGGTTCCAAGGCTACCTTGATCAAAAATCATCTGCACATCCAATAAACCGGCTAACCAACTGGGGATGTCTTCCATTCCTCTAGAACCGTGACACCACAGCACAGTTGCGTGCTGCTCACGGGCTTCAATAATTCCCTCGCGTAATACCGTATCATCATTGCCTGATTTCATGATAGATTGCCCATGGCTCGCTGGTAGAATGAGATCATTTAACTCCAAAAACATCACATGCCCGTAGCCTTGATGATGATCAACCAAATTATGCCGATACTCCTCGCCATAGCCAAAGAGCACGCCACTACGTTTGCTAAAGCGATTCAAATCCTCTTCAGTAAACGTGTTTGAAATGTAATGCTCATCCGCCCCTTTCCGTTCCAGATACGAAAAGAAAACAATGTCATAGCCATCCGCTGCCGCGGTCTCACACGAATACCGCTCCGCCTCCTCGAGCGTCATCTGCTGCACATGCAAATGCGTATTGCCCGCCTGCCACCGCTTAGACCAATCTGGTGCAATCGGATGTACATAAAGTTTTAAATCTTTTTCCGAGTTGCCACGCAAATCGACCGTCGTCATCGTGCGTAAGGAATTAGGACCACGCAAAGTTTCAATATTGACCACCGCTCGAGGCAACACCACAGTCGCAGTCTTGGGTAGGATAGTCCATGAATCCATATGGGAAAAAGATCCTTCACCGATGCTGCGCACAGACAACCCCGCGGCCCGTGACAACAAACCATTCAATTGAATACGTTTCCCATCTGTAGTTGATATACGCACCAAACCAGTCACGGGTTTTCGGCTATGAGCATCCAATAGATCTAACGTTACTTGGCAACTGGGTTCTGAAACCTGCAATGGCGCTTTATCCAAATCAATATTGGACTCTGTAATATGCGGCACCAGACCTGATTCATTAAACGACGAATGGCCTTCATGTGCGACGACATTCCATGAGCATAACAACATCAGACCTAAAATATACCAGTGTTTGATCCATACAATATTCAAAACAAAATTTTCTCCAAATGATACAGCACCAATCATGATAATAGGGGGGCAATAGGGAGGCTGTCAAATACATGCGCATTCTTGATTCGCAATGAGGGTTCATCCATAATGAGATTGTACAAAAAATGGGAGAATCAATATGAATTGCTTTGCGCATCAAGAAATAAGCGCAGTAGGGGTATGTGTAAATTGCGGAAAAGCAGCCTGTGCCAATTGTATCAAAGTATCCGCAACTCAGGTGGCGTGTAGTAAATCATGCCTTAAGGAAACCGTACACAAGAAACAGCGAGAGAAATTTAAATACAATCTAACAGTTATTCGATGTGTTCGAACTATATTTGCGTCCAAGCTTAGTATTATTGTAGGTGCTATTTTTTTAGGGGGGAATCAAAGTGGTGCGGGGTGTATTTTGATAGCTTTAGGGATATTTACCTACATTTGGGCTTCACTGCAACTTGAATATATTTTGGAAAAGAAAGACCTCTCATGAACTGTTTTCAACACGAAGACCAAGATGCTCAAGGCGTATGTACACACTGTGGGAAAGCCCTTTGCAAAAACTGCATCGATTACACCCAAGGTAAAGTCTATTGTCAATCCCTATGCGCGACGCAAGCTCATGAAGAGACATGGAACACTATATTTGAAGTGGACAACCTTCTGAAGCGACACAGCCATAAGACCGTTGTCTATATTTTTAGAGGTGCTTTAGCATTGTTCGTTATAGGTGTGCTTGCTATTGCTTTGCTACTCGATTCTACAGAGTTTTTGCAAGGTGCTTTTTTTATTGGCTGTATTGTTCTTGGAACATATATACAGATCGAGCGGAATTTGGAAAAGCGTATGAGAAAAAACTTGCATTCCATTAAAAAAAGACCCAATTAATGGCAGTTCTTTTTTAGGGGCAATATTGAAGATCACCCCCCGAAAACACGTATGATCTGTACTATTATGTGTGGAGAAATTGAGTGAATAAATCTTTAAAGCTGATTTTGATTATTTGTGTGACCACAATATTATTATTCTTAGTTTCGATTTACATAAAACAATTACAGATCACATCTTCTCCTAATCATATAATGGAAGAAGAAATCCAAGCTGATTTACCGAATCCCGTAGAAAATGCAGAGGAACGAGAAGAACTTATATCTTCATTGAGCGAAATTAACAAATTACCGTATGTTGATGCTCGTCTTAAATTCGACAAAGTATTTTTAAAAATAGATAAACAGCGCGAAAAATTAAGAAATGAGACAATAGAAGATAGTTTGAAATACCTTAGTGATATAAAGATGTTTAGATGGCCAAATGTTGGATATGAAAAGCCAATGATTAAGTCAATAGCACCTTTAACCCTGCAAGAAAATAAATATACTGCCGAACAGATATTATCTAATCGCCGCTTTCAAAAATTGTTGCAAGAATTACAGCATTTATCAAGCGAAGACGTTAGCAATTTGATAACCGAGCAGTTTCAGCTAGCCTATCCCCGTTATCAAAAATTACGCAAAGAAAAAGAACAGAAAAATGCATCTCTAGGCGAAGGAGAAAATTCTAGATTAGGGTTTTCATTAGAAAACAACTCAGATGGTACTCCTCGTATAAGTGGTAGTCAACGTGAAATGCTTGCTTTATTATATTTGGCTGGAGAATTAAAAATACATAGTTTACATGATGAAGTGTTAGATTTGGCTAAATCAGCCATCAAAGATCGTGATGAGCAATATGTGCGTCTTGATGGGACATGGGAAGCAACCCAAAATATGTTTCATTGGCGAGATGTTACATTATATAATCGTTCGATATTATTAAAAGCTCTAGTAGGTACATCCATGTCAGAATCAGAAGAAGATGAATTCTATGTAAAAAATTCGGCTATCGTACACAATTATGACTTAACGCATTGGGATGCTGAAGTATCGCTATTTGACCAACCAGGGCGTTATGGAGTTCCAATTGATTATCGCAAAGGAAAATTCCCAACTTCCTTACCTATTGGGCTTGAAGATGAAGATATTGATAAGTTTTTGGAAACAGGACTCATTTAGAATGAAACAGGCTTTTTTTTGCATGCAAAATTGAAGATCACCCCCAAAAACACGTATGATATGCGCTATTGTGGAGATTGGAATTAGATTCCGGTCTCCACGCTGTATTTACAGAGCCTAATCCCTTCATACCAATGGAGTTCTCATGAGCGACGCACTAACAGAGTTGTCCCCTGAAAAGGACGCCCAAATCTACCGTATCCGCCACTCTCTGGCCCATATCATGGCCCAGGCCGTACTGGAACTGCGCCCTACCGCGCGCATGGCTTTCGGACCTCCTGTGGAGTTTGGTTTTTATTACGACTTCGATTTTGGTGAAGAATCCATCGGTGAACGCGATCTCGAAGAAATCGAGAACCGTATGCGTAAAATCATTAAGCAAAAGCAGCCATTTGAGCAGGAGTATAAGACTCTTGATGAAGCTGTGGCATTGCTCGAAGAAACCGACCAATCGTACAAAATCGAATATGCGAAAGAACTCGTGGAATCCGGCCGAGCAGGTGAAGAAGGTCTTGGTTTCTACACCAATGGTCCTTTCATCGACATGTGTGAAGGGCCACACCTGGAGACCACCGGAAAAGTCCCTAAAGCTTGCTTTAAACTTGACCGCATTTCCGGTTCATACTGGCGGGGTGATGAAAACAATCCTATGCTCACTCGTATCTATGGACTCGCTTTCGAATCCAAAGCTGAGCTGAAAGATTATATTGAGCGCCGTAAACTCGCTATGGAACGTGACCACCGAAAACTGGGCGAAGAACTTGATCTTTTCTTCATGGATCAAGAAGTTGGTGTAGGCTTGCCCATGTGGATGCCCAATGGGGCTATCCTGCGCGATGAACTTGAGAAGTGGGCCAAAGAAGAAGAGTTCAAAGCTGGCTATAGTCAGGTGTCTACACCATCTATCACCAAAGGTGGTCTCTATGAGCGTTCAGGGCATTTACCTTATTACGCAGAAGATATGTACCCGCCCATGAAGGTGGATGAGAACGACGAGTACTATCTGCGACCCATGAACTGTCCGCACCACCATAAAGTATATTCTTCCCGATTGCATAGCTACCGCGATTTGCCTTTACGTTTAGCTGAATACGGGGATACGTTCCGTTATGAAAAGCACGGCTCACTCGCTGGACTTCTTCGTGTTCGTGCTATGTGCATGAACGATGCGCACATCTACTGTACCCCCGAACAAGTCGAAGACGAATTCCGTCGTGTAATTGATATGTACAAACTCTACTACGATAAACTCCGCATGGGGAATTTCCAAGCGCGCTTATCATTAAGCGATTCCGACTCCGATAAATTTGTCGGCGACCGTGCTGAGTGGGAGCGTACCGAAACCATCGTTCGTGAAGTGCTCACCAATCTCGATGTGGACTTCCAGGAAGAGCGTGGGGAAGCCGCATTCTATGGACCCAAGCTCGATATCCAAGTCAAGAATCTGCTTGGTCGTGAAGAGACGGTGTCCACCTGTCAGTTGGACTTTGTTGTGGCTGAACGCTTCGGTCTCGAGTACATCGATGCCGACGGCGAACGCAAAACACCTTTTATCATTCACCGCGCGCCACTTAGTACGCACGAACGTATGATTTCCTTCCTAATCGAACTCTATGGCGGTGCCTTCCCAACGTGGATGTCACCAACCCAAGTCAAAATTATCCCGATTAAAGACGAAATGTTGCCTTACGCCAACGAAATCGCCGATACCCTGCGTGGGAATTTGTTCCGTGCAGAAATCGATACCTCCGACGAATCGTTCAATAAGAAAATCCGTAATGCCATCACCTCGAAAACGCCCAACATCTGGATTGTGGGTGCTAAAGAAATGGAAGAGCGCAACGTTACCTGGCGCCGTTACTGCGTGAAAGAACAGAAAACAGTATCCCTGGATAATGCCTATGCTGCACTCGAAACCATGCGCAGTGAACGGATTATGGACAACTTTGATGATGTGGAAGTGCCCATTAACTAAGCCTTAGGGGAATATTCACCGCTGATTCAGTGTCTATATAACTGTAGAGCTACGCCTGAAACACCCCAGCACAATGAATAGGAGTCGACTCAATGCCGACCTGGTTTAAAAAAGTATTTAACGACGATGTCGCCAAAGCGACCTCACCCGGAGTGCCCGCTAGCAATGGGGCCGATGCCGAGGTTGAAAAACCCGTGCCCGTTGCACCGCCCACCGTGGACAAACCCGCACTAGGCCAACCCGACACTACGGAATTCGAAGAACCTGTAAAACCCAAGCTTCGTAAAATCATTCACGCGCCCATCATTATGGATGAAGAAGAGCAATCCAGTTGGAGTGAAAACATCGCGATTAAGGCACGTGTCGAAGCCGATCGCATGACCTGTGTATTTATGGTCGACCGTCCTGTGCTCGAAGGCCTCTCCGCATGGTTTCCACAACCATCCTACGCAGAAGAATCGTCGCCTTTGGGTAAGCAACTTTTCGCGATTGAAGGCATTGGGGCCGTGTTGCTTCATGGCATGACCGTCACAATTGGTATGACCGATCTCTGTGACCGTCCGTGGCAAGAACTCTCCGTCGAAATCGGTCAAGTAATTCGTGCTTACCTCAAGACCGGTGAAGACACCATTACTCAATCTTTCCGCGATAACATTCCGCCTGAAGATGAAATCCACTTAAAGCTCCAAGCGTGTGTCGACATGGAAATCAATCCCGGTATTGCTGCACACTCCGGCGTGGTCACCTTAGAGCGCATCGTCGGGAATTCCGTATACCTCGTTATGGGGGGCGGTTGCCAAGGGTGTGCTGCTTCCGAAATCACCCTGCGCCAAGGCATCCACAATACTTTTCGCAATGCTGTCCCGCAAATTGGCGGCATTTTTGACGTAACTGACCACTCTGCCGGCAGCAATCCTTTTTATAGCGAACTGCCCGCCGGAATGGGTTGACCCAAGAGACTACACTATGCCAAAACTTGATTCATTTACCCTTGAAATTAAAACAGGCGCTAAGGCTGGCCCTGAAATTCCCAGTTTCGCTATTAACGGATTCCCTCTCGAATTTGATTCTGCAGAAGGCAATACTCAGCCCGGCGAAACCATTGTCCTTACAGGAAGTCCGAATAGTTATCCGCATTCTCTGGTGGTTATTGGTCCTCAAAATGGCCAGCCAGCTTGGGACATCGAATCCATCACCGCCACCTACGACTGTTCCCTTATGGAGCCCTACACCATCCGTATGGGGGCTGTAACATTGGATGACGAATCCAACCTCAATTTCTGGAATGAGCCACCATTACCCGTTTTCGACGTATAAAGTGTAGAATACCACTAAGGATACACCGTATCTAATAGTCTTTCTTTTGTTTCTGTACTAATTAAAAAGAGTAGCAAGTCAGAAAAGGGAATTAATAAATTGAGCGACTTAGCATCTAAAGACTGCATCCCCTGCAAAGGTGGCGTGCCCCCGCTCGACAGCGAAGCCATAGATACACTGCTTGCGCAACTCAGTGATGCGTGGGAGGTTGTTGATGACCACCACTTGACACGCGCCTACAAATTCAAAGGCTACGCACCCGCCGTTGACTTTACCAATCAAGTTGCTGCCATTGCAGATGCTCAAGATCACCACCCCGACATCCTCCTTTGCTGGGGACAAGTAACCGTCACCATCTGGACACACAAGATCGACGGCCTCACCGAATCCGACTTCGTCTTCGCTGCAAAATGCGAAGCCGCTTACACTCAGGAAACTTAAGCCATGCCTTGCAGTGATGTTACTGAAATTCTCGAAGTCGTCCTTGACGGTGATGAAAATCTTCTAGACTATAGCTTTAATAAACGCACATGTGGTCAAGGCATCGGCGTAGCCAATTTGATTATTGATCAGCTCCGTGGCCGCTCACTCAATGAACTTCTCTTTGTGACCGCCGATGAATTTCTCGGTGAATTCACCATTCCAGATCCCACTGAAGAATTTCTCAGCCTAAAACACATCTTCGCTATCCAAGGTGCTCTGGAGGTGTACTCCGGAGCCGAATCGGGTGGTGTGAACGACGCCTTTGCCGTGTCCGGTATTGACTATGGAGAAAATGACATTTCTATCCGCGGCATGATTTCGGTTGATGTTGTAACTGAAAAAATCAAATCGTGTGGTGGATGCAAAGGTTGTGGTTCATCACGATCCAAACCCAAACGAAAGCGCGCTAAGAAAACTCCGGCCAAAGCAGCGGAGTCTGTCCAGGCATGAGCGAGTTCGACCTGAACCATCCGATTTTACCCCGTCATGACACTATCGGCGTACGCGTAGGAGAAATTATTGTAGGCGGTGACGCCCCTGTACGCGTCCAATCCATGACCAATACCGATACGGCTGATATCCAATCCACAACCCAGCAAATTATCGAGCTCGCTGAAGCCGGCTCTGAGCTTGTGCGAATTACGGTCAACAACCACGAAGCCGCCGAAGCCGTTCCTGAAATCGTACGCAATGTCCGCGCAGCCGGATGCACAGCTCCCATCATTGGTGACTTCCATTACAATGGTCACGTTCTTCTGGAAAAGTACCCCGAATGTGCCCAAGCCCTCGATAAATACCGCATTAACCCCGGGAACGTCGGCTCTGGAAAAAAACGCGATCCTCAATTCAACACCATCTGCGAAATTGCTGCCACCAACAATAAACCGGTCCGCATCGGCGTCAACGCAGGCTCCCTCAACCCCGAACTCGTCTTGCGTAAAATGCAAGAAAACACCGATCAAGATCTGGGACGTAATTCTGAAGAAATTATTAACGAATGCATGCTCATATCGGCTTTACAGTCGACGCAGCTTGCTCTCGACGCTGGACTGCGTGAAGATCAAATCATCATCTCCTGCAAAATTTCCCGGCCTACACATTTAATTTCAATTTACCGCGAACTTGCCAAACATACACGCCAGCCCCTACACCTTGGCCTCACCGAAGCCGGAATGGGCATGCGTGGACTCATTTGGTCATCCGCCTCCATGGGCACTCTGCTCACTGAAGGCATTGGCGATACGATACGCGTCTCCTTAACCCCCAAGCCTGACAGTGATCGTCGCGAAGAAGTGTATGCCGCCTGCGAAATGCTCCAAGCCCTCGGACTACGCAACTTCGCCCCCTCCATTACGGCCTGTCCCGGTTGCGGACGCACAACCTCCACAACCTTTCAAGAACTCGCTGAAGAAATCCAAGACTACGTACGCGACATGATGCCTGAATGGAAAAAGACCCGACCCGGTGTCGAAGAAATGACCCTCGCAGTCATGGGCTGTATCGTGAATGGCCCTGGCGAATCCAAAGCTGCCAACATTGGTATCAGCCTCCCCGGCACCGGTGAAACTCCATCCTGCCCTGTATATATCGATGGAGAAAAGCACAGCACCTTACAAGGCACCCACCAAGAGTTAGCGGTAGCCTTCCGCGAACTCATCGACAACTACGTCGAACGCACTTACATCGCAGACTAAAGTTTATCCCCTCTACTGTCATCCCCGCACCAAGCAAAATAACTTCCCCTCATTTTATTTCTGGCTTGACCATGAACCTTTAGCACCAAAATACCCCACCGAAGACTAGTACTTTCTAATTATCCAACGGCTCAATAATTAACTTGTACTCATCCTGTGACATAACTGCTTGAGCATACTGTACATCCTCACCTTTCAACACCCTTCGAACAAGTTCTTTATCACTCTGTGGTGTATCAACCCCAAAGATGACTTTTGAGAGTCTCATTTTTTCATGATAATTTACGAGTTCTTTTTGTTGTTCGTGTAGAACGAGCCGGACGTCTTTTTCGTATTCCCAATTTATAAACTTGAAATAATAAGTAGCCGCCATTCCTTCTTCCTCAAGTATTTTATTAAACGGAACTTCTGCATAATGTTTATCATAGAGAACTGGCAACAACCCTAGTTCTTGTAAACCACTTGAATGTTCACAATGGAATTCAAGACACATACCTTTATGATCCTCAGCATAATGTGCCCACATGAGGATGTGGTTATTTAAATATGAGAAACATACTACCCCATCATTATCTAAGGCTCCCTTCTCGAGTTTTGAATAAAACCAATCAGCGTATTTTTCATCTGTTTTCTCGGTTTCATATTGAAATTTTTTTCGCACCTCTTTAATGCCAGTTAAATCCGGATCTCGTCTTATTTTCAATTCATACGGGTCATTAAAATCTGTTGGCGAAGATGCCCAATGCTGCTACAGATTTAATGCGCTTAAGGAATTTTTATCAATTTTTCGATATCTATATATATAGTTTGTTTTATGCCTTTTTACCATCTCATCATGATCTGCTTGGTCTTGAGGGTCTATTTGATCGTCCATAAATTTCTAACTCCTGATAAAATATTGTTAATTGTATTGTGACATTTTATAAACGTTGTCTCAATATACAAGCCTGTTTCCGTGTTCTTCGGGGTTAAAGTCGGTATTTCATTGAACGAGACAGCCTATTTCTTGCAAAAATAAATATGTCCTAAAGTCAGAAATATCCCTATAAGTTATTTTTGCACAACACTTTAACTGAAAATAAAAGGGGGTTGAATTAAGGCAAATCATGCTTCATATAAGGCAGATGAAGCTTAATCTATGGCAAATCATGCTTAATATGAGGTAGATGAATCTTAATTTATGGCATATCAAACTTACATTAAGGTAATTCAGACTTGATCTATGACAAATGATGCCTCAAATGACACAAATCATACTTACTTAATGACAAATCAAGTTTTCATTGAAGCATTTTAAACATACTTTGTGGAAAATTGATTCCAGTATCAGACTAAAAAGGCGATAAAAGGAGGATATACCCCGAAATTTAATCCCCCTTTTGTCGTCGACTTTCCTTCTGTACTCGTTTATACATTTTGTTCAAGGACTTATTCCGTTTACGTTCTTCATGTTCAAAGGATTCGCTTTGACGGCGGTTTGTGTAATCCAATTCGCGTTGTAACTTGTGATAGGACTTTAAGCGCTCAGGGGAGAGGTCTCCGTTAGCGATGGCTTCTTGAATCGCACATCCTGCTTCGGTTTCATGTGCACAATCGCGAAAGCGACATTGAGTGGCAATGGCCTCAACATCTTCGAATGAGTGACTCAAGCTGCTTTCATCACCAGTCAATTGCAACTCACGCATTCCCGGTGTATCAATTAAAGCACCGCCATTTGGAAGGGGGAGCAGTTGCCGGAACGTGGTTGTGTGTCTTCCTCGACTGTCATCTTCACGCACGGCACCAGTGTCCATGGCTTCGGTGCCAAGCAAGGCATTTATCAATGTTGATTTTCCGGCGCCTGATGAGCCTAGGCACGCTACTGTTTGACCGATGCCCAGATACTGGGCTAAATCCTCAACGCCTTTCCCTTCAACTGAACTAATGGGATGTATGGGCACACCAACAGAAACCGTTTCTAGTGCCTCCAGGTGAAATTCAAGACCATCTATCAGATCGCACTTGCTCAGTATAAGGACAGGAGATGCTCCACTTTCATAGGCCAGTGTGATATACCGTTCTGCGCGTCGAGGGTTAAAATCTCCATCAACACCCATCACGATGAACACTGTATTCACATTTGCCGCAACCACTTGTATCTCAGAAGTTGACCCCGCTTGAATGCGTTTAAACACTGTTCGGCGGTCAAGTACGGCATGGATTTGAAGTTTGTCTTCATCGCCCACGTGTGTGGCGATCACCCAATCTCCCACAGCAGGATACTGTTCCGCTTGGACAAAATCATGACGAAATTTCCCCGTAACGGAAGCGGTATATGTTAAATCTTTGTGAATAGCGCGATAATGTCCCCGATCCTCACGAATAATGCGAGCAGGGATGGCCTCTGGATAATTGGGGGCAACTGCCTGGAACTGGTTTTCAAACTGGTCATCCCAGCCTAAAGCAATTGGTGATTGATGCGATTCCATCTATTCGATTCCTTGCGGCACAACTATAAATTCTGATGATTCCATCTACCTATGGAATATGCGCAGTTTTTAACCGTCATTTTTCCGCACTAAGCCTGCAATACCGTAAACAATAAATGTGGTGAGAATCCAGCCGGTGATAATTTGGAAGTATTGGAACCAAAGGACAACGAATCCCATGTTTAAATCCATAAAACCTAGATTGACCGTGCAATCCACAAAGGGGTTCGGGTGCCAATATTGGCTTTGTCCAAATTGGATAAGGGGGATTAAGCAATCCGCGGAATAAAAGAATGATTCAAAGCTGGGGTAGAGCTCATCTTTTTCCCAATGTGCACCGTGGTATTCCAATAAGTCCGAACTTGGGCTGGTTGGTGCAATGATGTTATGGGCATAAGCGTAATGATATAAGCCCCAACCCAATACAAGTAATGCAACAAAACCCGGAAGTGTGCGACGAAAAGGCCGATATCCGAAATATACGACTTTCTCGTAAAGAGTATTCCAGAAGCAATGAAAGCGCCAGAAAAATGTATCCTTCATGCCCTCGGGCTTTTGAAGTTGATACGTTTCTGCGCGTTTTCGTTCTTTTTCAATGTTTATATCTATGGCATCTTCGATATGGCCCATGCGGCGAAGCACAGAAGCCAATTGCTCATAGGGCTGTGGGTCAAATGTCCGGTCCGATTGGCAATTGATCCAACGGATACGCATTTCCGCACTGACCGGTGCTTGCTTGTCAATAAAGTTATAAGTGAGTCCATGCAGATCAAGGCGTCCGAATGATTCCCAACCATTCTCAGTACCGTATTGATCGGCTAAGGTGCCGATAGTGGCTTGACGCAAGTTGAGTACCATCGTTGAGTGGGCTTTGATGTCACCGATAAACAATGTGCCCTTGATGGTGGCACTTTGGAAATGAAGTTCGCCATAGGCTTCAAATCCGCCCCTCAGAGATACATCGGTACCGATTTTGATGCCGTCTGCATTAAGGGTTTCGCCATGGCGGTAAACATACAAAAAGCGGGCATCTGCACAGAAAAGACCGCCGCCTATACTTGCATCCTTTAATCATACTTGCCCTACTGCTTTAAAGCCATTTATGAAGAATACATCGAGAGTAACGGTTAATGCATTGGCTTGTAAGGAAAAACCATTTTTGTCTTCGTTGATAAATTGAGCATTTTCACAGTCAAGTTTACCGCCAATACTGGCGTTGCATAAATCAACTTCACCATCTGCTTCAAAGCCATGATTAAGAAAGACGCTTTCGGATATGGCACTTTCATCAAGATTGAAAGCTTCACGGTCGCTGTCGCCTTTGAGGAATATCCCGCCGGTACACATGAGGCGTCCGCCTATATTACTGCGGATAAAATTAACTCCACCATGGGCTTCGAAGCCAGCACGTAGAAAAACACTGGCCTTGATGTTGGTCGCGCTGGCATTGAGGGCGCACCCTTTGGGCGCGGAATACAGAAATTTCCCGCCAGTGCAATCGAGGCGTTTTTCTACTGTGGCACGAATTAGGTTTACGCGCCCATGGCACTCAAAACCTTCACGGAGATAAATACTTTCTTCTACATCAACCGAACGGGCATCAAGGGCAAACCCAAATTCTTGGTTATACAAGAATCGGGCGTTTGAACAATCAAGTCGTCCGCCAATTTTAGCCTGACGGATTTTGACGGGACCTTGAGCTTCGAATTCGTCATTCAAGAATACGTTGGATTGAACTTTGATGGAAGTGGCATTGAATGCAAATTCTTTTTCGGCATTATGGAGGAAACGTCCTGCTCGGCAATCGAGTTGTCCGCCTATGGTAGCTCTATTGAGGTTGACAGGCCCATACGCGGTGAACCCGCGATCGAAGTATACACTGCCGTTTGTGATGATGCCATCGGCATGAATGTCTTTGCAGATGGATCCACCGAGCGAGAACGATTCAAGATGGGCAAATTGTAAATCGATAGTATCGATGAAGTTGGAATGTTCAATCCACACCCGGAAATTGGTTTGTGAGTGTTCGCAGTTGAGAATACCTGTGATGTTTAGCCCTATCAGATGAATGCCGAAGGAAGGAACAAGACTTTTGGCTTGGCTATTGGTGCATAACCAAGCAATACGGTTGGCTTTCAGGGTGCGATCGTCTGACCAATGGTGGGCTTTAGATGGATGGTCTGGTGATTCTAGGGATTCACTGCGAAGGTCGTGGATTTTAGCGCGGGCAATGGAGGTGAAAAAGGGGAGATCAACGTCCTTATTCCAATCATCGGCAAATCGCCTTTTAGCCATTTCAATAAGGGTTATTTCTGATGATTGCGCTAGCTTTATACTATTGGTCTGATTCATGTATCCATTCCATACTTATACCTGATAATCCATTGCATCATATTGATGACCGTGAGTACAAGCATGGGTATAAGTGTTGCAATTGATGGTCACTGAAAGGTACAACATAGATTGTGTGTATATTCATATAAAAGGGGTTCGTTGATGAAGTTATTTTTATTTGCAGGGTGTGTATGGCTTTCGTGTGCAATTACCGTTGGTGCACAGGATAATTTTGTGCAAGATCGCTTTGCTATTGGACTCTGGGTGGACCCGCCCCTAGATGAGCGAGCCGAGGCTCGATATAAAGAATTGTCTGAGGCGAATTTTACAATGGTTATCGGCGGTTTCGGTGGCGATGCACAACGGGCCAAACAAGTAGACTTGTGTACACAGTATGATTTGAAACTCATCGTTTCTGCTCGGACGAGCGATGTGGCCTCTTTACCAAATGGTCCTACAGTGTGGGGCTATGCTTTACGAGATGAACCAAGTGCAACCGATTTTCCAGCGCTGGCTAAGCGTGCGGAAGAAGTACGAAAGCATCATCCAGGAAAACTATCGTATATCAACCTATTTCCCGATTATGCAAACGCTGAACAATTGGGCACTGAACCGTATGATGACCATGTACGTCTTTTTATGGAGACTATACAGCCGGGTGTGTTGAGTATGGATCATTATCCCATTTTTAAACCGGATGGGGATGGGCGGGATAAGTATTGTGTAAATTTAGAATCGATGCGAAAACATTCCTTAAAAGCTGATGTGCCTTTCTGGAATTTTTTCAATACCATGCCGTATGGGCCACATACTGATCCCACTGAAGGGCAATTACGCTGGCAAATCAATGCATCATTGGCATATGGCGCTAAAGGTGTGATGTATTTTTGTTACAACACGCCAGGTGGAAAGGAATTTCCCAAAGGTGGAGCAATCATTCGGCGCGATGGAAGGCGTACACGTCATTATTACGAAGCGCAACGGATAAATGCAGAATTGAAAAATTTAGGTCCGACCTTGATGAAACTCACCAGCACTCGAATTGTACGAGTGAACGAAGCTGCGGGTGATATGGCAGCTGATGTGTTGGTTGGTATGCCAATATTAAATCTTGAGCGAGACAAAGTAGATCCTACCCAAGATTATTTGGTTGGTAATTTTGTACATGAGGATGGTCGGCGTGGGGTGTTGTTGCAAAACTATCGCTTTGCATACACTGCCTGGCCAACGGTTCTCTTTGATGCACCATTACATGAGGTGTTGGAAGTGGATCCCAAAACAGGGAAGGAAGTCCCTGTTTTGGATGATAGCCCGATTATGGATGGACTCCAGGTTTCGTTGGGCGCAGGCGATGCGCGATTGTTTTTATTGCCATGAACATGAATCGGCGAACATTTCTAGGTGCGAGTGTTGCTGCGGGCTGTTAGGCTCGTATACGATTGCACAAGACTCAACCCTGACTTTGAAGTGTGTACCGAAAATTTCAGGCAATCTATGGTGGTATCATCCGGATAGCTTTACACTCGATCAATGGAAGAAAATGTTGGTTGAGCAACAAGCACTGGGCTTTGATTTACTGTGGCTGAGTAATGTGCAGTCGGCCTTTAAGAATGAAGACGGACTTGCGCATCTACAAGGATTAATGGATGCCTGCGCGGACTTAAACTTCGAGGTGATAATTGATACGGGTTTTACGCCCAATTGGTATGGTCATCGGAATTTGGATGTTGAGTTGAAGCATTGTGGCGAAACGATTGATGCAGTTGAGAAATACTTTGGTGACCACAAAGCATTTTTCGGTTGGTATATACCACATGAAATTTATATGACTTGGGGCGACTTCCGAAACTATATTGACCAACTCTATCCAGCGATTGTGAAACGATGCAAGTCAGTGTCCGATAAACCCGTGACCTTATCACCTTTTTTTATTTTGGATCGCGATCATATTTTTGGAAACTTTCAATACAATGAGCCAGAAGCGTATACAGCCTATTGGACTCAACTTATTAAGCGAAGCGGTATTGACATTATCATGCTGCAAGACAGTGGGGAGCACTTTTCGTATGTGACCAATGCTATGCGTCGTCCTTTTTTTGAAGCAATGTACAACGCATGTGCTGCCTCGGGAGCGAAGCTATGGGGCAATGTGGAAGTCGCAGAATTCGTCTGTGAAAGCCCAGCTAAATATGTAGAACTCTATGGAAAAATACATCACTCGCAAGTAAAAGATCCTCCTTGGCGTGCAGTTCCCATACCACGCTTAGCGCAGAAGCTTACACTGGCAGCGCAATACTGTGAACGCATTGTGTGCTGGGGCTATCAACAATATGGCCGACCCGATTTAGGGGAGAAGGCGGTAGTGTGGAATCAAGAATATCAAAAATATTTAAAAGGTGTAGACTTGTAGGAAGTTAGTCTCGAGGTAACACTCCATATTCTGGTAACTCAGGGGCCTCAACCTTAATCTCATCTCCGCTCAGTGCCTCAAGGAAAGACACCAAGTCAGCCTGTTCATCAGCACTTAAATTTAGCGGTTTAATCTCGGGATGTTTGTTGGGGCCATCGCCACCGCCTTTGTTGTAGAAGTCGACCACTTCGCTGAGGGTATTGAATACTCCATTGTGCATGTAGGGCGGAGTGTAGAGGGTGTAACGCAAAGGTGCAGTCCTGAATTTCCCAATATCTTCTATCTTTTGGGTACGATAATATAGCCCTTGGTCCTGCTGTAATTCTGGCAAGTCAGGGTTAAAGTGACCTCGTGCGCGATTTTGAAGGCGCAGGGTGATTTGCACAAGTGGATCCTCAGAAAATAAGGGATTGTCCGGAAGGCCTAAGCTATGGAAATCCTGATCCGTAAGTAATTCGCCTTTGTGACAGTGGATACAATTGGCTTTGCCACGAAATAACTCAAGGCCGCGACGCTCTTCTTCTTCCAAAGCAAGATAGTCGCCATTGAGGTATTGATCGTATGGTGTGTCTCGTTGGATGAGAGTTCGCTCAAAAGTTGTTACTGCACGGAGTAAATCTTTGTATCTCGGCGAGTTTGTGCCAAACACTTCTTTAAATCGCTGGACATATTCGGGAATCTGTGCAAGACGGGCTTCTACTAGTTTGGGGTCGCCATTGCCTTCGATAGGGCCAGTGAGAGCTGCATGGGCTTGGTCTTCCATGGTCGTCGCATCTCCAGTCCAAAACCAATGGCTTAGATAAGCGGCATTGATAATAGTGGGGGCGTTACGCCAGTTCCGGGTGCCTGGATATCCACGGGAGAGTTCTCCGCCATCGCCCCATCCGGTATCAGGGTTGTGGCAACTGGAGCAACTGAGGCTGCCATCGCCTGAGGCCCGTGTGTCGAAGAAAAGCATTTTGCCAAGTTCTATTTTTTTGGGCGTCATTGGATTATCTTCTGGCGCTTTAAATGCTGATAGGGGGGCAAGTACAGTCTCCGTTTCAGGGACTTTAATCATCGGTTTTTCGTTGAGTGCTGATGAGTCGGTAGCTTTTGGAGCTTCTTTTTTTCCAAAAGTGAAATTAAGAGTAATTGGTTTACCATCTTCTATCGTCGCCACAGCTTCTTGAGTTCCGAGATATGGGTGCCAAGCTTTGAAAGTGTGTTCCCCAGTTGGTAGATTTTTGATCGTATACGCACCATGTTCATCCACCAGTGCACAATATGGATTGTCGGCAGCAAACATCCAGCCTTTCATAAAGGAGTGAACATCGCAACTAATTTCGATGATATTGGAACCGGGTTTGATGCGAAGTCCTTTACTCTTCGGGGCTTGTCCTTCGGGTTGTGATAAATTGAGCAGCGTGGGGCGTAAGCGGTCGATGACTTGGTCGATACGTACATTGTGAAGAAGGGGGTCGTTGTTGATGACCTTTAGGCGCACTTTGGAATCTTTAGGATAAATTTGAATAAGGGGTTCAAAGCGACAGCCTTGTTGAGTGAGAGAGTACCCTTCTTCGGGGTGTGTCCAGTTGAATTCGAGTTCTGTGGAATCGAGATAGATTACCACGTCTTGAAGACCTTGCTGACTATCGATACGGACTTCTTGAGTTTCGCGATAACCATGGCCACAGTGTTCAACATCTTTACTGATGAGTTCTTTTTTAGGGGCAGGGACTTTGCCTTGAAAGGTGACGTGTCCTCGAAGTAGTGTTTCGGCTTGTGCTGATGTCACAAGGATAATAGAAGTTGATATGGCGAAAAGCAATACTTTCATTTTGTTTCTTTCTTGGGTGTGTTCGCGAGCGAATGTACGTAGTGCGCAATGTCCCAGAGTTCTTGGTTATCTGCTCCTATTCTACCGTAAGGCTGCATAGGAGTTCCTGCCATGCCTGTCATGAGAATTCGTACAATATCTTCGGGACGACCGCCGCCTTTAAAGTATTCAGGACCATCTTGGAAATTTCTGGGCTTAATTGGATTGCCTTGGGCGTCTTTAAGTGTAATGGCCGTATTGGCAATTCCGTTGGAGCCGTGGCAGTAGGCGCAGCCCATTTTATTGAAATGGACTTTGCCAAGATCGATGGAAGCCTGGGTATATGGCTTGGCATTTGGGAGTTTCACGGATTTTCCCGGTACTTGGGATAATTGAGGTGCGGCTGATTTAATTAATGTTTTAACATAATGTACAAGGGCCCAGCGCTCCTCTTGGCTAAGGTGTCCAAATTCAGGCATGTCGTATTGGGGAAACCCTACAGTAATGGTACGGAAGAGGTCATAATCGGTTGGGAAACCATCTGTTGAGCGAAGTTTAAATTGGCCTAGCGCAAAATCTCGGGGAGGGACTATGATGGTTTCGAGGGTAATTCCATCACCGCGCCCTGTTACCCCTTGACATTTGGTGCAATTGTTGTCGTAAAGGTTTTTTCCATGACTCAAAAGCTCATTTGTGACTTCTGGAGAGGTTTTGAGAGTGATATCGGCCCAGTATACCCGTTCAGGATGGGATTGTACCTTGGGGGATGGACTACAGGCCACTATGGGCAGCGTAAGCAGGGCAATAAAGAGATTTTTTAGGGTTATATTCACGAATGGTCCTTTTGGACGGGTAATTAAGGATAAAATGGTATTAAATCAGACGGCTGTACCGATATCAAGCCCGTTTTTAGGGACTAAACAAAAATATTAGTAAATGTATGATAAAAAACAGTTGACATACTAACAGTAAGACGTTATACTTATACCAGTGAGAATGTTGAGAACGGTATAGTATTTAGACCAAGATTCAATGAGTCATAGGGAGCGATATCATGGAACTGTTCGTATTAATGCTCATAGGTGGGATAATTTTCTGTCTGGTAGGATGTATTAAAGGGTTTTTATCCACAGGGGAAATCAAAAAGCTACATCATGAGATCAAGCTTCTCCGTGAACAGGTGAAGCGGATAGATGGACGTTCGCATGATACGAAAATGGATTTGGCTGAATTAAAAGAGCAGTTGGATGGAGAACAGGTATCCCTTGAGCCTGATGTGCCTGAAACTGTTGTGCGTGAAACGGTGGCTCCTGAGAAGCCCATGGTCATTTTGGAGTCAGAAGAGAAAATTGTCGATGAAAAAGTCTCTGATAAATCACCCGAGACCAAGGTTGTTCTTCCTTCACATCTGACGAAAGAAAAAGTGGCTGAAAAGCCGTTGGTGAAAAAGCCCCTCAAACCGAAATCGATAAAACCAGCAGTCGCTCAAGTGAAAAAAGAAAAAGAGCCCAGTGCTTTTGATATTTGGAAGAAAGAGTGGATGGCTAAGTTTGAGGGCATGAACTGGGAAACAATAATTGGTACCTATATAATTCCACGCTTGGGGGCACTGGGAATAACGATTGCTGTATTTATTTTTCTGGCATGGGCAGCAAGACAATACGGTCCAGGTTTCCGTGTGGTATTAGGGTATGGTGTATCGGCCGCACTCATTGGTGGAGGGTTCTTTACTGAAAAACGGTATAAAGATTATTCACGAGTTCTGTTTAGTGCTGGATTAGCGTTAACCTATTTTGTAACTTTTGCAACGCACTTCGTGGAGTTTGCTCAAATATTTGAATACCCCTTGCCAAGTTTATTGGGCATGGCGGTCATTGTAGGTATTTGGGCTGGAATTGCACAAAAGAGACGATCGCCAACCATTGCAATGTTGGTAACCTTGCTGGGGCATTTTACGATTGCTTTGGCTGTTTTTAATTTAGATAACCTGTTCTATGCAGGGATTGGAATCGTTATCTTGAGTGCAGGGAGTGCATTCTTTTTACTGCGGAACAGTTGGTATTACGTGGCAGCAGTGGGGATGTTAGCCAGTTATGCAAACCATGCAGCATTATTGAGTGAGTCACCGGGTAGCAATACTGTTCGGGACTTCAGTATTGGTATGGCTGTACTGACCGTCTACTTACTGATTTTTGCTTTGTCGGAAATGTATTCACCGGAAACTTTGCGTCGTAAGAAAATTCCGAGTGCAGTACGAAGTTTGTTTGTGACCTTCAATGCGGCAGCTTTTTTTGCCTTAGGTTCTTTGATGGTAGAGGGGCATACCTTTACTGAGGACTACCACCATGTTTTCCGTTATATTCTTTTCGTAGTGTTATTGGGATTGGGTGTTCTGTATTACCTACGCCGTGCACAAGATCCCTTGTATAACATGTATTTCACTAAGGCTGTTGCAATTTTGACCTTTGGCTTAGCCTTCCAATTCAGTGGAAATAGTTTAACCACTTGGTTAGCGATCGAAATGATTGTACTGTTGGTATCTGCGCAGCGGTCTGGATTGGTGGTTACGCGAATGTTAGCGCATGGTTTAGCTGTTGTGACATTTATGCACGGTGGCTTTACAATTCTCGATAAAATGGTATTTATGCCCTATGGGGCTGAGGGCTACAGTGCTACGGCAGTGCAGTCTGGTTTTGCAGTGATTGCCTTTTGGGCTTTTTCTGAAGTATACCGCCGTATCGATTGGTCGTCACGTATGCGTTTGGGATTCAAAATGCCTGAAGATGCTCGGTTATTGCTATGGCAACTGGATTTTGTAGCCGATGCTCCGAAAGGCAAAAAAGAGTACAGTAAACTTTTCGACGGGTTATTGTTTCCCTATTTGTATTCCATTGCGGCAATTGTTTTATGTATTGGGTACTCTAGGCACTTGGTGGCGATTTCGGATCGCTATGTACTGTACATGGCTTTAGGACTGGCGTTTGTAGGGGTAGGTTGGGTATTTAAGTCACGTGCGTATTGGTTAACGGCGCTTAGCTTATCGATAGTGAGTGGTGTGGTAGGATTTGCTGAATTCTTAGCGATGCCAACCATTGCTTATCAGGATGAAGGCTATGTTGGTGTTGTATTGCGCATTGGCTTTGTGGTGTTAGCCTTATTGGGGCTGGCCTTGTACAGCCAACAGGTGAATTGGCGTAAGCGGGTTGACTTTAATGAATCGATTTTTCCAGGGTCTTCATTGGCGTATATCTATGTGACCTTTGCAGTCGTGCTGAGCACATGTTATGCATTGCGCTTAGTGGAAACTACGGACCGCTTTAATTTGTATGGATTCTTTGCGTTGAGCTTATTGGCTGGGGGGTGGGCCTTAAATATGCGCCCCTATGTGACAGCCAGTTTTGCATTTACTGGACTTCTTTTGTTGAATTCAGTCCATATACTCTTTGATTCGCCATTCCCGGCAGTGAATGTATTAGGCGTTATTGCCTTGGGTATCTGTGCCTTAGCCACGGATTCACGTTTCCTGCCTATGCGAGATGCCCTATCATTATACCGAGATAAAATAGCACCCTATATTTTGTACAACCTGCTACTGTGGACAGTGGTACTGTATGTTTCGGTGTGGTTTGAATTACCGGCTTATATGGGGGCATTGCTGGGGTTGTGCGTGGTGTGGGCAGGTTTGAGCTTGGTGTTGCACAAAAATGCATTGGCTTTGGGAGCACTAGTCTTTTTTCTGATTACACATATCAATTGGCATCTATATTTAAGCCTTGATGGGGCAAATGGTACTGCAGAGGAATCAATCGTTTTTTGGGTAGGAATAGTTGCGATTGTGCTCAGTTTAGGCGGAGAGCGATTCTTCGAATGGCGAAAGCAGTATATCTTTTCTGGATTATCTTTGATTGTATCGTTTACCACCGGTTGGCATTTATTGGGTACTGAAATTCCAAATGAATGGTTTAGTGTTGGGATGGCAGTGATGGCCTTGGCCTATTTGGTTTATGCTGGACTAACCCGCGGTAGGATCGCAGGAGTATTGTCGGTCTTGGCTTTGTCGATAGCGACCTTGGTTCATCTAGACGATGCATTTAATCACGTGGGTTCCATGTCATTGTCGCCATTAGTCGTCGGCTTCTTGGCGTGTATTGGGCTATGGGGGGTATTGGAACGTTTGGTGTGGAAAGTGAAGTCTGAATCCTTCCAGAAATTGAATACTGGGTTGAGTTCCTTCTGTATCTTTGCGGTGAGTGTATTGAGTGTGTGTATGCTTGAGCGGATTCCAGCATTCTCTGATTTCTATCTGACGTTATCTTGGTCTGTATTGGGATTGGTGTTATTTGGCTTGGCACTTGGCTTGGATCAAAAGTTTTACCGCTATGCTGGCTTGTGTGTGTTGAGTCTGGCAATATTCCGAGTAGTCTTTGTGGATACTTCGCAATTGGAAGCGATGCACCGAGTAGTGGCCTACGGTGGCTTAGGTGTAGTCTTGCTTGGGCTTGGTTTGGGTTATGCAAAAGCATTTATCAACCCCCCAAGCGAGAAAGTGGCCGAGGAAGAAATACCCGACGAAGATCTTGAACGTTTATCGGAAGATAAAGAATAGAGTTGATACTATAAAAAAGACCGAAATGTACTCAGTACATTTCGGTCTTTTAATAGTTGGATGAAATACTATTGATTAATAGCGATAGTGTTCGGGTTTATATGGGCCCTCTACAGGCACTCCGAGGTAATCGGCTTGTTCTTTGGAAAGAGTGGTGAGTTTTACGCCGAGTTTTTCGAGGTGTAAGCGCGCTACTTCTTCATCAAGCTTTTTAGATAGGGTATATACTTTACCCACTTCATAGTTGTCAGTGTCTTGCGCGAGGGCTATTTGCGCCAGTGTTTGGTTTGTGAATGAGTTAGACATCACGAATGATGGATGCCCGGTAGCGCAACCCAAGTTCACCAGACGACCCTTTGCGAGCATGACAATTCCGTGACCATCAGGGAAGATATATTTATCTACTTCCGGTTTGATGTTGAGTTCGACGATGTCAGGGTTGTTTTCAAGTGCACTCATTTGGATTTCTGAATCGAAGTGACCAATATTGCATACGATGGCCTCATCTTTCATGGCGGACATATGCTCGAAGGTTATGACATCTGCACATCCTGTTGTTGTAACGAAAATGTCGCCTTGAGGCGCAGCTTCTTCCATGGTAATAATTTGGTAGCCTTCCATTGCGGCTTGCAATGCACAGATAGGGTCGATTTCAGTGATGATGACGCGGGCTCCAAGACCTTTCATGGCATCGGCGCATCCTTTACCAACGTCGCCATACCCAGCGATAACGACTACTTTACCGGCGACCATAACATCAGTGGCGCGTTTAATACCGTCGGCGAGCGATTCGCGGCAGCCATAGAGGTTGTCGAATTTAGATTTGGTGACAGAATCATTGACATTGATGGCACGAGTAAGGAGTTTTCCTTCGTTCATCATATGGTACAGACGGTGTACGCCAGTGGTGGTTTCTTCGGAAAGACCAATCCATGCATCCATATATTCGTGCCATTTATTGGGTGTCTCAGCATGGACTTGGTGGAGCAATGTGTCGACAACTTCAATCTCTGCATTGCTGCGATCAATTTCGGGTAAAGTGCCGTGTTCGTTAAAGTGCTCTTCAAATTCACGTCCACGGTGGATGAGCAGTGTAGCATCACCCCCATCGTCTACGATGAGTTGTGGGCCAGAACCGTCGGGCCAAGTCATGGATTGGAGTGTGCACCACCAGTATTCTTCAAGAGTTTCACCTTTCCAGGCAAAAACGGGATAACCTGCCTGTGCGATGGCAGCAGCGGCGTGGTCTTGAGTACTAAAAATATTGCAACTGGCCCAGCGAACATCTGCGCCTAGTGCAGCGAGTGTTTCAATAAGGACGGCAGTTTGGATGGTCATATGGAGTGATCCCATGACACGATAGCCTTTCAAAGGCTGTTGGGCTGCATATTGTTCTCGAACAGAGATGAGACCCGGCATTTCTTTTTCGGCAATGTCTAATTCTCTGCGCCCCCACTCGTGTAGGCTGAGATCAGCGATTTTGTAGGGGAGCACTTCTTGACTGGTAATGGCCATGGTAAAAACATCTCCTTTGTGTACATGGTAATTTGTATTGTTGTCGGGGAATAAATCCCGCGAAAGATGGATATTTTATCACGAATCGGATAGTGAAATCTTCTTTAACATAATAGAATCTCTGTTTATATATTTATACTTAATTTAACATAATTTGTTGACGAAATATTCTCAAGTAGAATGTTGAATAGTTGGCGCAGCATTAATTTTTATAAAGCGATTTGCGGAGAAAATGTCAGGTGTTTTTTTTATGGGATGGATTTTTTTGAACGCTTGAAGTTTCTAAATCGAGAAATCGTAGAGAAAAAAGTCAAGTTTTAAAAAAATAAATTAAAAAAAGTACTTGCCTTTTCGGTTTTTTTCTGTTAATGATTAGATAAAGTTGAATCGTTAAAACTCTTGTGTCGACACAGTTGCTTCTAAAACAGTGCGCTTGAAGTAAAAAAACATCGTTAAATTTTAGAGAAGTAAAGCAAAAAAATGTGTCCACAAACTCTCAAAAATAAATGTTAATGAATTAAAAAAATATATTTATTTTTGACTGAAGTTATACGTAACACAATGCGTTTGTGTTGATGTTATAGTACGCCATGGATAATGGGGGAACCGGTGCTCATTAAAAAAAACCTTTTTAATGAGCGTTATTACGAAGTCCGGCCTGTCGTCGGAATTTTCGTCCTGTTGTCTTGTGTGGAGTGGAGTGGCAATAGAGGAGACAAAGTATGGCCGCTGCAAAAAAGAAAGCTGCTAAGAAAAAGCCAGCTAAAAAGAAAGCCGCGAAGAAAAAACCGGCTAAGAAAAAAGTAGCTAAGAAAAAAGTAGCTGCAAAGAAAAAACCGGCTAAGAAAAAAGTAGCCAAGAAAAAGCCAGCTAAAAAGAAAGCTGCTAAGAAAAAAGCTGCCAAGAAGAAGCCAGCTAAGAAAAAAGCAGTGAAGAAGAAAGCAGTGAAGAAGAAAGCTGCTAAGAAGAAGCCGGCTAAAAAGAAAGCTGCAAAGAAAAAAGCAGCCAAAAAGAAGCCAGCTAAGAAGAAAGCCGCTAAAAAGAAGCCGGCTAAAAAGAAAGCTGCCAAGAAAAAGCCGGCTAAGAAAAAAGCAGTGAAGAAGAAAGCTGCTAAGAAAAAGCCAGCTAAGAAAAAAGCAGCTAAGAAAAAAGCAGCTAAAAAGAAGCCAGCTAAGAAGAAAGCCGCTAAAAAGAAGCCGGCTAAAAGAAAAGCAGCTAAAAAGAAAAAACGCTAGCCGCTTATTAGATTAGCCGCTTTGCAGAATGTCTCCAAATCCATGGAGTGCTCATGCCTCATTGTTGAATAAATGAGTTTGGAGTATAAAGGGTGTGGTGGGACTTTTATGGTCCAAGTAATTACTCTTACATTCAATGAGGCGGGTGACATATCCAAGCTAAAAGACCCTTGTTTATTTGCTTAAACAAGGGTCTTTTTTGTGCATTTTCTGCCTTTAATAGGGTATGGTTAGATAAGTTTGTTGTGTAGATTTCAGTTGGATAAGATTTGGGGAAATGATGTCATTTAAGAAGGTACTGGAAGAAGCGGTTGAAGAATCAAAAGCGCCAGGGGCGGTTTTGTATGTGGGAGATCTAAGCAAGACTTTAGGGCATGAGGCAGTGGGCTATCGCCAAAAAGTTCCCGAAGTGAAACGGGTTCGAAAAGATACTTTGTATGATCTGGCTTCATTAACAAAAGTGATTGCGACCACAACCGCGATAATGCAGCTTCAGGAAAATGAAATGCTGTCGTTGGATGATCGTGTTCGGGATTATGTGCCTGCACCGGGTTTTGGTGACATGACATTATTGGAAATTATTACACATACCTCAGGCTTAATTTCGGGCTCGGGTGTGTATTATACGACGATGTTTTCATTGGAAGAGATGCTTCATCATTATGCATTGGAGGGTGTAGAGCGCTTGCCGGATGTGGAACATGTCTATTCAGATGTTGGATTCATGTTGTTGGGTAAAATTGTGGAAGTGGTGAGTCGAACTACTTTGGATGAATATTGTCGGAAGAACATTTTTGTTCCTCTGGGTATGAAGCGTACAGGTTTTAATCCACCTGACAGTTGGAAAAAGAATTGTGCAGCAACCGAAGACGACAAGAGGTGGCGTAATCGATTAATCGTGGGTGAGGTGCATGATGAAAACTGTTCTTCGCTGGGGGGAGTGAGTGGTCATGCCGGATTATTTTCCACAGCGGAAGATATCGCTCGTTATTGTCGTGGCCTGTTAAGTGCTAAGTTGTTAAAACCCTCGACATTGGAGAAGATGATCGCTTTGGGTATAAAACCTTTGTATCCTTGGCAAGGCATTGGATGGCAAGTGGATCCTTGGTCAAGTAAGAGCATCGGTTTTTTGCCGAGTAGACGTGCCTTCGGCCATACAGGGTGGACAGGTGTTTCTATGTGGTTGGACCCTGACAAAGGTATTTTTTCAATTCTTTTGAGTAATACATGTCACCCTTCACGAAAAACACGAAACAATACGGATCTTCGACGCATTGTGCATACGGCCGTAGCTAAAAAATATTACCCCTTGACCAATGCCCATTCTGGGCTTGATCGCTTGACGCGGGAAAATTATGGAAAGATAAATGGCCATCGGATTGCAGTGCTGACGAATCATGCGGCGATTGATCAGTCTGGACGTCACATCTTGGATGTCTTACCATATGCACCCGAATTAGAACTTAAACGATTGTACAGCCCTGAGCACGGTATACGTGGGCAGGCAGAGGCCGGAAAGAAAGTCGGGGGCCAAGAGAGCCCAGTGCCTGTAACAAGCCTCTATGGAAAGCAGAAGGCCCCTACGCGGGAAGAATTGAAGGGTATCGACCTTTTCGTCGTTGATTTACAGGATATTGGTGCTCGATACTACACTTACATGGCTACGATGAAGGCCTGTATGAAAGCATGTGGAGAAGCCAAAGTAAGAGTATTGGTATTGGATCGCCCTAATCCCTTGGGAGGAGTAGCATTGGAAGGCCCAATCGCGGATCGAACTGATAGTTTGGTGAGTTGTTCAGCGATTCCAATTCGCCATGGGATGACTATGGGAGAATTGGCTACATGGTTTGCCCAAAGAGATTTACGATCCCTGCGTGTGAAGTTGACTGTAAATTATTTGGACAATTGGCAGCCTTACCGTTATTTCGATGAGTGTAGCTTGCCCTGGAAGCCGCCCTCACCCAATATGCCTTCCGCAGATACCGCGCTATTGTATATCGGTACTTGTTTAATTGAAGGTACAAACTTAAATGAAGGGCGTGGGACAGATACGCCATTTTCAATTATGGGAGCCCCTTGGCTCAAAGCAAAAAAAGTATTGGCAGAATTAAGTAAAGCCGATCAAATCGGCCTCAAGCTTAGTGCGATCAAATACACACCGCGATCTATTCCAGGTAAATCGACAAATCCAAAGTTTAAAGATGAAGAATGCCAAGGTATTCGCTTAGAAATAGTTGAGCGCAGGGAAGTGCGTGCATTTCGTACAACTGTTGCACTCATTCAAGCAATTCGCAAACACCATCCAGATGAATTCGAATTGATTAAATTTTTTGATACCCTCGCGGGAGGCTATGATTTACGCACTCGTATTGTACGTAACGATTCGACAGAAGCTATCATGGACTATTATGCTGTGCAGTTAAAGGCTTTCGACCAACGTCGACCTCGTTTGTATAACGAGGATGGGATTCCAACGGAGTACGCGTAAGTCTATTCCTACAAAATTTTCTCCACACTCACGGTCTGATCTACTTTGAAGTGGGCATAGTCGAAGGCTTCTTGACTGATGCGGATGGCATCGCCTTCAGACACAGCGGTGACGTTGCAATGGATGGAGCGGAGCCCACCGAACCACCAGCGCGGATCGGTGACGTAAATGAGATCGGAGACTTCTGCGGACATGGTGTCGAGCGCTGATTGAGGTACAAGGGCAGTATTCATGCCTTCGAGTTTAGGATCTACGACCACAGGTACTTTTGCCCATTTCCCAGGAGTACGGTTGGGTTTTCCCCCTTTAAAAGCATGCATTGCTTGGAGTTGAGTACCGTTTACAAGACCGACGAGTTGTTCATCGCTACGCGGTTTGGTCATGAGCGATACGATAATGCCGATACCGCCGCAAACGGCGAGCCCAAAGAAAGAACGAGTAAATTTGTAGCTAGCTTCGCCCATGCCGAACGAAAACGGTTGGAGGAATAAATCGTTCAAGTGATCGTTAAACGACAGTCCAATAAGAATACCACCACCAATCATCGTTGCTAGAGCGGCTTTAGTGCTGTAGCGTTTCCAGAGGATTCCAAGGAATATTGCGCTGACAATGGGGGGGGTGACAGCGGCAGTGAACATTCCATGTGCGGAATAAATGCTGTCTTGTTTCATAAAGACGATTACAAGCAGTACACCAATGAATACCGTACAGGTACTGGTGACTCTGGCTACCTTGAGATAGTGTTTGTCCGTCGCGTTGGGTTTGACATAGGGGCGATAAACATCGTTGAGCACGATAGAGCTGACGGCGGTGACAAGGGTATCGGCAGTACTCATGAGCGCTGCAGTGAGTGCAGCGAGAATAAAGCCAAATACACCGGGTATCAGTAGGAATGAGGCCGCATCGACGAAAGCGTGTTTCCCGGTGGTTTCAATTTCTCCGTTGGCAACAAGTGCTGCGGCAATCCACCCGCCACCGCTTACGGTGATTGCGGCGACAGGATATAGAATGAGAATCCAGAAAATAGCCATTTTTCGAGCTTCTTTTACACTTCTTAGAGAAAGAAAGCGCATGATCATTCCCTGATTCATCAGGACAAAGGCCCCTGTATTGGCAAGACCGTCTTGGCCGTAGATGCCGATAAAGGAAAAGTCGTCGGGGGCAGCAAAGTCGGAGAATATGAATTTATGGGTACGGGGAAGGAGATCCCAAAAGTTTCCAAAGCCGCCAAAGTGGTAGATTCCTACTGCGAATAATCCGAGGCCTGCGATGAGTAAGATGATGCCTTGGGCTAGGTCGGTCATGATAACCGATGTTTGTCCGCCGGCGAACATATACAGCATGACGATAAATGCGGTTCCAATGGCCCCTGCCATGATAGGCAGTCCGGTGAGCGATTGTACCAGTTGCCCAAGAGTATAGAGATTTATGCCGACGTATCCGATAAGGTAAAGCAGGATGAGTCCAGTCGCAGCGTGTCGAGCAGTGGTACCAAAACGGCGTTCGAAGTATTCGGGAACGGACTGGATTTTCCCGAAATAAATGATCGGGAGCCATAAAAGTAGGAGTATGGGCATCCAAAACCAATCGTTCATATACGATTGCGTTGAGCTGAGTCCATATTTGAATCCGACCGCGCTGTATTTTACAAAACTGTAGCTACCAACAGTGGTGGCAATACCGGAAAATGCAATGAGCCACCAGGAAAATCGTTGACCGCCGAAGAAGAAGTCTTTGGTGTTTTTGGTATATTTACCGAACCATAGCCCGAATGAGACCACTGCGATAAAGTAAAATGCGACGACAAAGAGATCGATAGGTTGGCCGACAAATTCGGCTTCGACTGCGGGATCGGTCATTGGGCAGCCTCCACAGGTAGGTTGGGTAACCAGAAAGTGAATATGGAGGAGAGGATAAGGAGGAAAAGAAACCCGCCGATGATAATATAGACGAGACGTTTGTCTTCGGGGGTATTCATGTCGAGGTAGTTGCTTTTAAGGCCACACCATAGTCCGATAAGGCATAGGATAGAACCGCCGCCGAATTGTACAATGATGGGCCATATACGGGCCATGTCGTCCATGTTTGCTCATCTCCTGTTGATGCTTGGTGCATTCACAGGGAGTATCATAACCTGATAAAGAAAAAATAACAAACTGGATGTGCTTAGGGTTCTTTGAAAAGAATCTGAACGACTTTATCTTTTTGGATGAGGGTGGTGTGGCTAGGGCCATTTTTTGCGTTTGTGACTGCTACTTCAACCCAATCATCATGAACGGTTACATGGATTGTTGCAAATTGGAAGCCATTCATAGATGAAGTGCCAAGGAGGTTTAGTATACTCCCATCTTCTCTAACCCAATGCAGGTAGCCTTCAATACTGGACTTTTCTGTGGTCCATACGATTGTGTGATTCTCATTATCATCTATAATTACTATTGCTTCTGCAGGGCCTGATTTTAGAGGCACTTTGGGAGATTGAGAAGGGGTACAAGCAATCATGAGTCCTGTAAGAGCTAAAATAGTAATGAATTGTTTCATTGTCTCAATCTCCTCGTCACGTATGTCTGTTTTAACTATACACCTATAAACGGAG
>CALLLL010000069.1 GCA_938082445.1 uncultured bacterium | reverse complement strand
AGGTAACCTATAAAAGCAAAAGAATATAGTATTCGGTTTTTTATTTTATGATTCGGAATCGAGTAGTGCGTTGCAGAGGGGGTGATTGGGGTCAATTTGCTGTATGCGTTCGCCGAGGTCTTTTGCGCGGTCGGGTTTGTCAAGGCGTTGAAGGCAGAGGCCTTGTTTTGCGAGGACATCGATAAGGCTAAAGGATTGTCCATAGGCGAGGTAGAAGGTGTCGGTGGACATACGGTCTTCAGCTTTTCGGTAGTATTCGAGTGCATTGTTGAAGCGTTCTTGAACGAAGGCGACTTCGCCGCGTAGGTAGTAGCCTTCGGGTTTGTCTTCGTTTGTTTCTTCAAACTTTTCGAGAATCATGTCGGCTTTTTTGAGGGCCATTTGACTCATTTCTACTTTGGACATGATTTTTGCTGTTCGCCCGATCATGTAGCATGTGGCGAAATTTACTCCGCCAACTTCTTGTGCTTTTTGGGCATATTGAAGTGCGCTTTCCCAATTGCAGACGGTGAAACTGGCGTCTGCTAAACCGATGAGGGCTTTGCGGTTTTCAGGGTCTTTATCGAGTACTCGGTTAAATGTGATGCGGGCTTCTTCGTCTTGGCCATTTATGGCGTAGGCGTTTCCAAGATCGATTTGTGCGGCGGTCATTTTGGGTCGAGCTTTGGTGACTTGGCCGAGCATGGAGATGGCGCGGTCTATGTTTCCGATGCGTAGGTAGCATTTACCGAGTTGATGGTAGGCTGACGCGAAATCTTTTTGGAGTTCGACTGCGGCGTGGAAAAAATGGATGGCGCGATTGAGGTCGCCTTTCATGGATGCGGTGAGTCCCTCGTCGTAGTAACTTTCGGGGTCGTTTCCGCCAAATGCTTCTGTACTGCTCACAATGATCTCCTAACGCACGGCTTGAAGCGCGCGACGCGTTTGGTCTTCGGTTATGTCGTTTCGGTGTATGACGTGTCCCATCCGGTCGGGGACTACAAATTTTAAGAGGCCGGCGCGGGCCTTTTTATCGTGTTTCATGGCTTCGATGACTTCATCAATGGGCATATCGGGCCAGGTTGTGGGCATTTCGAAGGCTTCGAAGCAGGCTTTTTGGCGATCGACAAAGGCTTGATCTACGAGGCCTAAGTCTTTGGCTAAGTTGGCTGCGGCGCACATGCCGATTGAGATGGCTTCACCGTGGAGGAATTTTGAGTATTGGGTGACGGCTTCTATGCCGTGGCCGAAGGTGTGGCCGTAGTTGAGGTTGGCGCGGACGCCGTGTTCTTTTTCGTCGTCTGCGACGATGGCGGCTTTGATTTCGCAGGATCGTTTGACTGGAATTATGAGTGCATTTAGATCGCAGTTGAGGATGGCGTCGATGTGTATTTCCATGTGGCCGAAGAGGGCTTCATCGGCGATGACGCCGTGTTTGATGACTTCTGCTAGTCCGGCGCGTAGTTCGCGTGGGGGGAGGGTTTTGAGTAGGGTCATGTCGATTAGTACGCCTTCGGGTTGGTGGAAGGCGCCAATGATATTTTTTCCGATGGCGTGGTTTACCCCTGTTTTTCCGCCTACACTTGAGTCGACTTGGGCGACGATGGTTGTGGGGATTTGGATGAAGGGGATGCCGCGCATGAAGGATGCGGCTGAGTAGCCTGCGGTATCGCCAACTACGCCGCCGCCTAAGGCGACTACTAGGCTTGCACGGTCCATGCCGCCTTGTAAGAATTCACCGATGAAGGCTTCTACTTGGGGGAGGCGTTTATGGGCTTCTCCTGCGGGCATCACGCAGCGAACCACGGTGTATCCGGCTTGTGTGAGGATGGATTCGACCTTGTCACCATAGAGTTCATTTACAGTGGAATCGGTAACTAGTGCGATGACTCCGTTGGCGCCGGTTGACTGTATCATCCCGGGGAGATGGCTTAAAATGTCCTGTCCAATATGTATGGGATAGGCGCGTTCGCCTAGTTCTACGTGCAGTGTTTCCATGGAATGTATGTTTTTGCCTTCCTGCTTGGTTTTTCAAATCTTATTATGCTATACTTTGCGTTCTTCGTCGGGGTGTAGCGCAGTCCGGTTAGCGCACCTGGTTTGGGACCAGGGGGTCGGAGGTTCGAATCCTCTCACCCCGACCATTTTTTTCCTTTATCATGCAAGGCCTTTAAGGCCTTCGCATGTTGGACAATTCCTCACCTCAATTCAGCTACTATATCAAAATTTAGTATGAATTTCCTGCTTCATGCTGGGTAAATGGCTCGGCCATCCATCCACAGCGTTTTTTTCCTTCTATTAGCTCTTGTTCAATTCGATCGAACTCTTTTCCTAGAAAAAAGAGGTATCGATGGGTTCGGATATTGTCTTCGTATCGATCGACGCATATTTCGGGGCGGTGGCTGTACCATTTTGTCTGTATACTGACTTCATCGATTAGCTCGTAGGAGTATGTCTTTCGTCCTAAAACGAAGTAGTAGCGGTAAAAGATAAGCGGAACTGAAGCGTCGAGTCGCATGGGGTTGCACACGCGTGTCTGGAATAGGGGGACTTCTTCATTTGCTGGTGTGTAGGAGTAGGGATAGTTTCTTAGGCAAAATGCGACGATTAGTAGTGTGTAGAGAATTTCCATTGCGCAATTCCAATTACATCAATGAGTGGTAGAGCGCTTCATATTGATCGATGATTTTTTCTTTGTTGAATTGTTCGAGTGCACGCTTTCGGCCTTTTTCGCCCATTTGTTTGGATAGGGTGTCGTCGGAGAGGATATCTACGGCATATTGAGCCATGGCATCAATGTCGCCTACGTCGGTTAAATAGCCGGTTTCCCCGTGGTCGACGACTTCTTTGACTCCGCCACTGTTGGTGCCTAAGACGGGAACTTCACAGAGCATGGCTTCGAGGTGAGTCAGTCCGAAGCTTTCGTGTTCGCTGGGTTGGAAGACTAAGTCGGCGCAGGGGAGGATGTGCTCGATGTTTTGGTAGGTGCCGAGGTAGGTGATGTCTTCGGTGATTCCGAGTTGTTTGGCTACGCCTACGGCGGACATGCGTTCGGGACCGTCACCGACCATGATGAGTTTGGCGTCTACTTTTTCGCGTATTTTGTTGAAGGCTCGCACTATATCGGTCACGCGTTTTACGGGACGGAAATTGGAGATGTGCATGATGATTTTTTTGCCGTTATGGCTTAGGGTACAGTGCTCGGGTGAATGGAGCGCGAATTTACTTTCGTCGAGGAAGTTGTAGACAGTGTGTACGGGTTTTTTTAGATCGAATTCACGTTCTGTTTCTTCTGAGAGCCATTGGGATACGGCTGTGACGGCGCAACTGTGTTCCATGGCATATTTGGTGATGCGGAAAAAGGAGGGGTCGGCGCCAACGAGGGTGATGTCGGTTCCATGTAGGGTTGTGATGATTTTGAATTTTTTATCGGGGGGGAGCATGTCGCGGGCCATAATGGCGCATGCTGCGTTGGGGATGGCGTAGTGTACGTGCCATAGTTTGATGTCGAATTCTTCGGCGACTTCGGAGATTTTACTGGCGAGGGCTAAGGATGCGGGTGGATTCCGAAATAGGGGGTATGACACTACACTTACGGTGTGGCAAAAGATGTTTTTGTGGAACTCGGTTAGGCGAAAGGGCGTTTCGGATGTTACGAAATGGACTTCGTAGCCTCGTTCGGCGAGTGCTATGCCTAGCTCGGTGGCCATGATTCCACTGCCGCCGGCGGATGGGTGACAGGTGATGCCTATTTTGATGGGTTCACTCATTAGCGTTTTCCTAGTTCTGTAAAGCTGGTAATGCCGATGGGGCCTTCGCAGTAGAGGGGCTCGCCGTAATCGGCTTTGATTCGATTTCCCCAGTAGGCTGAGCGTTTGCTTATGCCGTCCCAAAACTCTGGGCTGGAGATGAGTGTTTTGGGGCCTTCATAGTGGGGGTTGTGTAATTGGGAATGGTAGGCAACGAGTGCTTGCATTTTTTGCTCGAAGTGGGGGGAGATGTCCATAACCAGTTGTGGTGGAGTTTCATCGTCGGAGTAGGGGTTGTAATTATAGACTTGATCGGCTCGATGGGGATCGGAGTCTGTCTTGATTGAACTGACACCTGCAAAGAAATTGGCATCGCGGCAGAGTTCGGCTGCGGCTCGGTGATCGGGGTGCCGATCGGAGGCGCGGTGAATGAGTAGAATTTTGGGTTTGAGTTTGCGGATGAATGGAATAACTTTTAGGCGTTGTTCGGGGGTATTGTCTACACCGCCATCGGGGAGTTCGGCATTTTCACGAATACTGACGTTGAGAAGATCGGCGGCGTTTTGGGCTTCTATGCGGCGTTCATCTACGGTGCCGCGTGAACTTAGTTCGCCTTGGGTAAGATCCAGAATTCCTGTTTTATATCCTTGAGCAGCGAGTTGTAGGAGGGTTCCGCCCACCCCCAGGTCTACGTCATCTGGATGTGCGCCTATTGCTAATACATCGACGGTCATAGTTCCACCTCGTTCATGGTAAAGGTTTCAATTTCGAGATCGTTCAGTAGTTGATCCATCATGCCCCAGCCGTGTCCCATTAGGTAGCTGTAAATGGTATAAACACGTTCTTGGGGCTTTTTATTCGGGACGAGTTGTGTGCGTAGGCGCTTGATA
The DNA here is from genome assembly GCA_938082445.1 of uncultured bacterium. Classification (GTDB taxonomy): domain Bacteria; phylum Hydrogenedentota; class Hydrogenedentia; order Hydrogenedentales; genus DTSJ01. The sequence continues at coordinate 8,982 of CALLLL010000069.1, read as the reverse complement.
TGGCCTTTCACAGTCTCGACTTGTTCAGTATCTATATGGGTGATGACGCGTTCAAGTCTGTCGATTTTTCGATTGATTTCGGCTTGTAGGTTTACGGCCATGTCGGAGGGCGTTGGGGAGTCGGATTGTAGGTTTTTTATCCAGTTGTCTAGTATTGGATTAAGGTCTTCGCGCATAGTTGATGTTTGATCGATAGCTTTGGATTGGGTGATGTGTCGGAGAGCATTGGTGAGCAAATCGTTTTCAGCTTGGATTAATTCAGCGCGCGTAAGATTATATCGATTGAGTAATTGGTTTAATTTTATTGATGTTAAGACTGCTTCGGCACGGGGATAGACCACGGGCATGGGGGAATCGAAGAGTTCAAAGACAGCTTTAAATTGCCCCCAATAGCTGAGTTCGCCGGGACCGGCCACATATGCAGCTACAGGGAATAGGTGTTGTTGGACTACGCATCGCAGGGCGACGTTTGGACTAAATGCTTTGGGGGAATTATTGGATAGCGCTAAAAGGTCTTCACTGGTGAATTGTTGCTTGGAATCGGGTAGCTCGAATAAATTATCTGTGCAAACAACTTTTTGTCTTTTTCCATCAAGTTCGATGAAGAACGCACATTCTTCAGGGCTTTTTTCGACTTGGGCAGTAAAGCCTAATTGTTGCAGGGCGTGGGCGCCTTCATTTACGCATCGACTGACTTCGAGGGGCTGCTTAATTGCCTGTTCAATGATGGGTGCCGCCGCGGTGCGGGCTTCTTCGAGGTGGGGCGCGAAAAAGACTAAGGGGGTATCGTGGAAGAGCTTGACCAATAGGTGGGTGGACCAATCAGAGAGGGAGTCGGCTTCTTGAGCGCTTTTATGGAGGAAGCTTTGGATTTCATCTTTGAACTCGGTCCCAATTGCAGCCTCGGCCAGGGTGTCGATGAGTTCGTGGATTTGTTCAGATAGTGGAACTTCGTGCAGTGCTTTTTCTTGTTCGCCTGGTGATTCTTGGAGACTTAGTTTTTGTACATTTTGTCGTTTGTTGGGGAAGGAAATATTTGCTGCTTCTTCGAAGTCATGATCTTCACTGCCTATCCAGAATATTGGTATGCAGGGGACTCCGTGTTTAGCGGAGATTTTCTCGGCGAGTTTGAGGGTGGTGATGGCTTTGTAAACTGAATAGAGTGGGCCGCCAAAAATGGCGGGTTGTTGCCCTGTAATGACGACTGCTTCATTGCCTTCAAACTGGGGATGATGATCGTAGTGCGCATTGAAGTTTCTTATGGCTTGAACGAGATTGGTATCCCACTCATGACTTTCGGGGGGAGTGTCCATTAATGAAGACATGGGTTTTGCGAATAGGGAGGTGACGCTGGGGTCACCTTGGATATAGGCTTCGCGAAAGGTTGCCATGATTAGGCCTTCCTGCCTACGATGATCATGCGTGGGTGATCGGGGGCGCATGGACTGCCGTCGTAATTGCCGTAGGTTTCATCGACGTGTAGTCCGCCTTTTTCCAGGAGTGTGATAAATTCTTCTTGGGTGTAGAGGCGAACGGATTCTCCGGTGGTTTTTACGACTTCAGAGTCGTGCTTGATGATGGTGGTTTTATTGACGCGCATGGCTTCATGATCGATCCAGCGTTTTTCGTAGACGTCAAAATCGCCCGCTACTCGATGGGTTTCGGGATCTAGATGTTCGATGGTGTAATCTTTGGCGATATAGTCGATGAAAAAGCGGCCGCCGGGTTTGAGGGCGGTGGCTAAATCTTGGGCGACTTTTAGATTGTCTTTTGGTTCTTCAAAGTAGCCGAAACTGGTAAAGAAATTGGTGACGACATCAAAGGCGTGTTTGAATGGGAGATGGCGCATGTCGCCACGTACTAGGTTGATTTGGGAATCGAGCTGTCCTTGGGCCACTTCGAGGAGGTGTGGGGAGTAATCGAGTCCGGTGATATGTGGGGTTGTTTTGGACAGGTGGGCAATGTGTCGTCCACCGCCGCAACATAGGTCCAATACATGATCGTTTGCTTGAAGGTTTAATTGCTTCATGGCGAAAAGCGACTCGGCTTGTGCGGCTTCAATGGTGCGGTGTGCGTAGATGGTGGGGTAGAGGGCATCAAATGTGTCTTTGAACCAATTCCCGGCAATTGTCGGCTTCTGAGTGGACATAAGGGTTATTGTAGAGAATTACGAGGGGATATTGCTAGTTATCGTATGCGTAATGGATTCTCTATAGTTCGCCACCGACGGTATGGAGTTTGAGCATGTTGGTGCGTGTGCGGATGGCGAAGGGGACTCCGGCGGCTACAACGACGGTGTCGCCTGTTTTAGCGAGTGCGTTGTCGAGTAGGATACGGTCGAGGACTTCGTGAACGTTCATGAGGTTGACGTTTTCATTGAGTAGTAAGGCTTCGACGCCCCAGATGATGGAGCAGCGTTGTTGGATTTCTTTGTCGGTTGTGATGGCGGTGATGGGGACCTTGGGGCGGTAGCGGGCTACGAGTGCGGCGGTGAAGCCCATTTTGGTGAAGGATATAATGCGGGTGGCTTCGATGGCGTGTGCAGTACGGCAAGCGGCTTGACCGATGGCGTCGCCGTAGCTGCCGCGACCAGTACGAATTCCGGCGGAGCGCATGCGCATGATGCGGGTGTGTGGTGGGTTGTCGATGAGGGACAAATCAGCGTCGTGGGCTATGTCGTGCATTACAGAGACGGCTTTGGCGGGGTATTCGCCGGAAGCGGTTTCGCCGGAGAGCATGACTGCGTCTGTGCCGTCGTAAATGGAGTTGGCTACGTCAGCAACTTCGGCCCGGGTGGGGCGTGAGTTGTTGATCATGGATTCGAGCATTTGGGTTGCGGTGATGACGGGCACGCCGACGTCGTTGCATTCGCTGATGAGTCTTTTTTGAATTTGGGGGACTTCATTGAGGGGGATTTCCACGCCGAGATCGCCGCGTGCGATCATGATGGCGTCGGAGGCTTCAATAATTTCGGCAAAGTTTTTGAGGGCTTCGGGGCGTTCGATTTTAGCGATGGTGGAGATGGTTTTTCCGGACGCGGCGATGCGGCGTTTGAGGTCAACGACATCGTCGCCTGTGCGAACGAATGAGAGGGCGATGAAGTCTATGTCGAGTGTAAATGCGAAGTCTAAATCTTCGATATCTTTTGGTGTGAGTGCGGGGGCGCTTACATCTACGCCGGGTAGGTTGATGCCTTTGTGTTCGCCGAGGAAGCCGCCGTGGATGATTTCACAGTGAACGTCTGTTTCATTGGTTTCTAAAACTTTAAGCTCCAGCACGCCGTCGGCCATAAAGATGGAGTCACCGGGATTCACGTCGTTGGGCATTTGGTCGTAGGTAGTGGAGACTTCTGTTTCGGTACCAATCACATCGTGCGTGGTGATGCAGAAGTGGTGCCCTACATCTAAGTGTACGACTTCGCGATTGCGGAGGAGTCCGGTCCTGATTTTGGGCCCTTGTAAGTCGACCATGATCCCTAGGTTTTTCCCTGTTTCTTTCGCGGCTTGGCGCAGAAGATCGCATGTTTTTTGATGATAATCGTGTGAACCGTGGGACATGTTGAGGCGGGCAACGTTCATGCCTGCGTTGAGCATGTCTTTTAGGACGTCGAGCGATTGTGAGCTGGGTCCGATGGTGCAAACGATTTTGGTGCGACGGGTATTGTTAAAGGGCACGGTGTTTTCCTTGGTTTAATTGAATGATTCGAAGGCGTGGTAAATGGCGGTTACGGCTGCCTTCATATCGACTTCGTCGACCCCCACGATGATGTTGGTTTCGGAAGAGCCTTGATCGATGACGCGTATGTTTACTTGGGCATCGTCGCTTAGGGCTTTGCATAGGTTTGTGGCCACACCAACGTGATGATTCATGCCTTTACCTACGGTCGCAATGAGGGCTAGGCCGGTGGTTAAGGTGATGCTGTCGGTGTCGCAAACATCTTTTAGAGTTTTGACAATGGCTTCGCCGTGATCACCCAGTTCTTCGTCTTTTAATATGACGGACATGGTGTCGATACCGGTGGGCATGTGTTCAAAGTTGATGCCGTTATCTCTGAGTATGGTTAATACTTTAAGTGCAAAACCGAGTTCGCGGTTCATTAAGGTTTTTTCGATGTTGATCATGGAAAAGCCGCCGCGTGCTGCAATTCCGCAGACGGGTTGTTTGGCTTTGCGATCGGCGACAATCATGGTGCCGTCACTCTCTGGGGAGTGAGTGTTGCGAATGTTGATGGGGATTCCGGGTTTGCGCAGTGGAAAGATGGCTTCGTCGTGTAGGACGGAGGCCCCCATGTATGCGAGTTCTCGAAGTTCGCCGTAGGTGATTTCATTGATGCGGCGTGCTTGGGGTACGATGCGTGGATCGGTCATGCGGAAGCCGGATACATCGGTCCAATTTTCATAGAGATCTGAGCCTGCTGCGCGGGCCACCACGGAGCCGGTTACATCGCTGCCTCCGCGGCCGAAGGTTTGCACTTGGCCTTTGGGGTTTGCGCCGTAGAAACCGGGGATGACGAATCGGCCTTCGCCTTGTAATGCTGCGCCGAGTGTTTCGTAGGTCTTTGGATCTAGATTGCCGTTTATATCAAAATGGATATAGTCTGCCGGCTCGATAAACGTTGCGCCCAGGACATCGGCGATTAATCGACCGTTTAGGTATTCGCCGCGGGAAGCCAAGTAGTCGGAGGTGGTGTAGTTTGGCGCTTCGGCTATGATGGCATCGATTTCTGCATCGACATCCAGGTTGCTTCCGAGATCTGTTTTAAGGCCTTGGAATCGTTTGCGGATGATTGAAATTGGTTCTTCGGGATCGAATCCGTCTTGTAGTATGTGAAACCATCCTAAGAGTAGATCGGTGACTTTTTTGTCTTCGTCGGAGCGTTTTCCTGGAGCGGACGGGACGATGTATTTGCGTTCTTCTTTGGCTTCAACAATATCCAGCGCTTGACGAATGCTTGTGGCGCTGGCTAGTGAGGTGCCTCCGAATTTACACGTAATGGTACCCATGGTTTGTTACTTTTCCTTTCAGTACTGTAGAGCTATTTGATGGTGCGCGTAGTAGTTGCTACGGGAGTATACGTCCGACTGCGCGTAATATGTCGTTGTAGGTGACGAAGAGCATGAGTCCTAGGATGAAGAAGACGCCGGCGGCCTGGAAGCGTTCGAGGATTTGCGGGCTGACTTCTTTACGGCGCAGGGCTTCGATGCCGATGATGGTTAATTGTCCGCCGTCTAGGACAGGTAAGGGTAATAAGTTGAATATACCTAGGTTGATGCTGATCATGGCGAGCATGGTGAAGAAATCATAGAGCCCGCTGCGTGCTGAGTTGGCGGTGGCTTCGAAAATCATGACTGGACCACCCAGGAGTTTTGGGCTTAATCCTCCGGTAAATAGTTTGGTTAAAATTTGTCCAATTTCGGTGGTGCGTTTCCAGCATTCACTGCTTGCATAGGCGATCAGAGTGCCTTTGGGTTGCTTTTGAAAGACGGTTTCGGTGTCCCAAACCACGCCAACTTGTTGGCGTGGTTCCACGGTCAGGGCCACATCCATTGTTTCTGCTTTTTGGTATAGGCCAAAGATTAGGCTGGGGCGTTCCACAGTTAGAGTTACGGTTTCGCCAATCTTGGTGTCTTTGACTTCTTGCAGAAGTGCTATGGTCGCTTCTTCGCCGTTAATTTTGCTAACTGTATCGTAGCGTTGCAAATTGGTGACTTCGGCCAATTCCGGGCTTACGCCGGCGATTTCGGGTTGTTTGTCGAGGGATATGCCGGTAAGGCCTTTGACCAAGTCGACGAGTTTCACTTTGGTGGTTGTGCCGGACGTGGCTGTGGGATCGGTTGTTAAGGTGACTTCAACTTCGGCATCGGGGGTACTGTTCATTAACTCGCGAATGGTGGTACCTACTTTATTGTTGGCGTTTACTGCTAAAACATAGTGGCCATTTTTTAAGTTGGTGCGTTGGGCAAATTCTGGATCTTTCAGCTTTATTTCTTGGGCCTTGGTGTCTTGGATAGCGACAATGCTGTCTAAGGGTGGTGTGAAGTAAATGTCTTTAAATGAACCTCGAATTTTTGTTTTCAAAGGGATGGTGATTTGTTCATCGCCGCGTTGAACCAGCAAGGTCATGGTGGCGTCTTCTTCGAGCTCTTGAATTTGGGTGCCAAACGAAATTTTATCGATCCATTGACCGTTAAGTTGGATTATACGGTCTTGGGCTTGCAGTCCATATTCTGCGGCTGGTGAACCGGGGAGTACATGGTTGATCAATGCGGCTTGGAAGGGTTGGTAGCCAAATTGGGTTAAAGGGATCTCTGGATTTAGTTGTAGGGGTTCAACTGAGCAAATATAGTTTTCAATTGTGCCATCGGGCAATGTGCGTTCAATTTTAATGGTTGCATTTTGCCCTTTGTTCAGCACGGCCGCAGTCGCAATTTCGGTGAAATTGTTCATGGGAGCGTCGTTGATTGATATGATGCGATCGCCTGATTGCCAGCCGATTGCATCGGGTTCTTGGGTGAAATCGGTTGGCTGGCCTTCGGTCAGCAGGTACATCTTGGCGGCACTGGCTGGGGATTCCGGCGTTACTTGACCGATTCGGGTTTCGAGGGTTACTTTGGGTACATCGCCGCCAAAGAAGCCCATACCTAGGTAAATAAAGAAGGCTAGGACGATGTTCATGGCTGGGCCAGCGATGAGGATGAAGGCCCGTTGTAATTTAGTTTTGTTGTTGTACCAGCGTTCTGGGGTTACATGTCCGTAGGTGCTTTCGCGTTCTTCGTCTTCTAGGGGGACATCTTCTTGTCCGGCCATTTTTACGTAGCCACCAATGGGTAATAAGCCTATACAGTAGTCTGTTTCACCCCAGCGATAGCCAAATACGCGTGGCGCCATGCCTAAACTGAAACGGTCGACGTATACTCCGCACATTTTGGCAGCAACAAAGTGACCTAATTCGTGTACAAACACCAAGATTCCGAGGGCAACAAGGAAAACGGCAATATTAAATAACATGTAAAACTCCTGATAATTCTGTTGGCAAGACTCTATTATGACATATTTAGTGTGGCAATTGCGTGTTTTGCGGCGGCCCGTGCTTCTGTGTCGGCTTGAAGGATGACCGCTAGGGATGTGGCTTTTACAATTGCCGCATCGTTTAGTACTGTTTGTACAATTTCGGGTATTGCTAAAAACGGTATTTCGTGGTTTCGGTATGCTTCAACGGCTATTTCGTTGGCTGCATTGAGCGCTGCTCCAGCGGTTCCGCCTTTGTGTGCGGCTTCTAGGGCTAGGCTTAGGCATGGGAATTGGGCAAAATCGGGTGCATCGAAGGTGATGTCTTTCATGGTGGTGAGATCGAGGCGAGCCATAGGTTCGTCCACTCGTTCAGGCCAAGTCAGTGCATATTGAATGGGGAGAGTCATATCGGTCACGCCTAAGTGGGCCAAAATACTGCCGTCGGTGAATTCAACGAGGCTGTGGATGATGCTTTGGGGGTGGATGACCACTTGGATTTTTTCGAGGGGTACATCAAATAACCACATGGCTTCGATAATTTCGAGGCCTTTGTTCATGAGTGTGGCGGAGTCGATGCTGATTTTTTCACCCATGTTCCATGTGGGGTGATTGGCGGCTTGTTCGGGGGCAACATTGGCCAGTGTTTCGCGTGGTTGCTTGTAGAATGGACCGCCTGATGCGGTTAGGTGGATTTTGTATACTCCACTTGCATCATGTCCATTGAGGCATTGAAAGATGGCGTTGTGTTCGCTGTCGACGGGTAATACTTGGACGTCGTGTTTGCGGGCTGTGGACATGATTAGTTCGCCGGCCATGACCATGGGCTCTTTGTTGGCTAAGGCGACTTGGTTGCCGTGTTCGAGTGCTGTGAGGATGGGGCGTAAACCCACGGCTCCGACGACGCCGCAAAGTACGATATCGGTATCCAATTGGGCGAGTGCACATAGGCCTTCAATGCCGACATGGACGGTGCACGCTGGATGTTGTTGGGTAAATTCTTTTGCTGCTTCTGCATCCATAATGGCTACGTGTGCAGGTGAAAATTCTTCAACTTGTTGTGTGAGTTGGGCGATATCGGAGTGGGTGGAGAGTGTATGTACGGCTAGTTTGTCTGGATATCGCCGAATGACTTCGAGTGCGCTATTGCCGATGGACCCGGTGGAGCCCAGTATGCTTACACGACGTGGCATAGTTTAGCTGTCCTGAGTCGCTTGTTTTTGACGCATGAGGTTGACAGTATCGCGGGCAATATGGCGTTCTTCTAAGAAGGCTGTGATATCGGATACGGATCCCATGTCCAGAATCTTTTTGGCGAGACGCTTGGCTTGGGGGATGGTGGTATTGGCAATTTCTGCACGGATTAATGGTAGGTTTACCGGGGACATGCTGAAATGGCGTACGCCGATGCCGAGAAGTAATTCGGTTAGCATGGAGTCGCCTGCCATTTCGCCGCAGACGGTGCAGGGAATGCCGGCTTTGTCTGCTTCGTCTATGGTTTGCTTGATCATACGCAATACGGCCATGTGGGTTGGCTGATATAGGTGGGCCGTGCGTTTGTTTACGCGGTCGACGGCTAAGCAGTATTGGATGAGGTCATTGGTTCCCATACTGAAAAAGTCGCATTCTTCGGCGAGTTTATCGGCAATCATCACTGCTGCGGGGACTTCGATCATGGTACCTAGTGGCACATTGGGATCAAAATCGATGCCGCGAGCGGTTAAATCGTTTTTTACTTCTTCTACAATTTGTTTGGCTTCGCGAAATTCATCGATGCCGGTAATCATGGGGAACATGATCTTGGTGTCGCCAAAAACGCTGGCGCGTAACATGGCACGGAGTTGGGCTTTGAATATGTCGGGACGGTCTAGGCATAAGCGAATTGATCGCCAGCCTAGTTGTGGATTCATTTCTTTATCGTCGGTAATGCTGGCGATAACTTTGTCGCCTCCCAAATCCAAGGTGCGCATGGTG
>CALLLL010000068.1 GCA_938082445.1 uncultured bacterium | reverse complement strand
TAAAAATACACTCATGCATAAATTGATTATCAAAGGCTGATTTATAGGCATGTTTCAACCGTGCATGAATATAATTCGCATTCAATACAGCAATATGGGATACCTCTTTGAGGCCCTCATTGCCTAAGTGCAGTATATAGGCCAGTGCACGAACTGCCATGCCAAAATTGCCAAAGAAAGGCGCCATGCGGCCAATGGATTTTTCAGGCGTACTTAATTCAAATCCGCTTTCTGTTTTCACTACGCGTGGTCCTGGAATATAGGGAAGTAGTCGCTCGCCTACACCAATGGCCCCTGAGCCCGGTCCCCCCATACCGTGGGGAGTGGCAAATGTTTTATGTAAGTTATAGTGCATAACATCAAAGCCCAAATCTCCTGGTCGACATTCGCCCATGATTGCATTCAAATTGGCTCCATCGTAATACAATAAAGCGTCATATTGGTGGGCAATATCCGCGATGGCTTTCACATCGGATTCAAATAAACCATGGGTATTGGGGCAAGTCAGCATTATTCTCGCTACATCATCGTCCATGACCTCTTTAAAGGCTTCAATATGAATCGTACCGTCAGCATCTGAAGGGACTTCGACTACATCATAGCCTGCAATGGCAGCTGAAGCTGGATTGGTGCCGTGTGCTGAATCAGGCACAACGATCTTCGTTTTCTTGTTGCCTTTATCGCGATGATATGCAGCAATTAATAATGTGCCGGCCAATTCACCGTGAGCGCCCGCAATCGGTTGCAATGAGACTTCTTTAAATCCCGAAATTTCAGCCAGTAATTTTTCTGTTTCGTATATCAATTCGAAACTACCTTGGCATTGCTCCCAGGTAGCGGGAGAAGTGGAAGTATGCGGGTGGTTATTTGCATACCCCGGTAAAGCGGCTACGACTTCAGCAATTTTAGGGTTGTATTTCATGGTACAAGAACCCAATGGGTAGAAGTGTTGATCTAGGCCAAAATTGCGTGTGGATAATTCAGTAAAGTGTCGTACCACATCAAATTCACTTACTTCAGGCAATGCAGCACTGGACTCACGTTGTAACGAGTCTGGCAGATCAACTTGAGGTACATCCAATGCATCCAGTGTTATTCCACGACGACCCTCACGCGATTTTTCATATATTAACTGCATGATACATTCTCCAAAGCTGATGCAAAAGCATCCAATTCTTCACGGGTCCGTTTCTCTGTTACTGCGATGAGTAAATCATTTGCATTGCCTCGGCCGATATCGGCTAGCGGTATCCCAGCATTGAACCCTTCCTTTACCATCGCTTTAACAACTTCACGGGCATCTTTTGGCAATCGGACGGAGAACTCATTAAAGGTGTTGCCTTCATTAAGAATTGTGGCGAAGCTTAATTTAGATTTAAGGTACTCTGCTTTTGAATGGCAATGAGTAGCAATTTCGACCAGTCCTTCTTTTCCCATAAGACTCAAAAAGATCAATGCCCGTAATGCACACAGTGCTTGGTTCGAGCAAATATTGGACATCGCTTTTTCTCGTCGGATATGTTGTTCTCGTGCTTGGAGTGTCAATACGAATCCGCGTTTACCTTCGGTATCCACGGTCTCACCACATATACGGCCAGGCATTTTACGAACGTGTTTTTTAAGGGTAGCCATTATGCCCAAGTAGGGCCCCCCGAAGCTCAATGGGATGCCCAAACTCTGGCCTTCTGCGATGGCTATATCAGCACCCATCTCACCCGGTGTCTTCATTAAGCCCAAAGAGATGGGGTAGAAGGACACCACAAATAATGCCCCGGCTTCTTTACACGCCTTACCCAATTCAGTGAAATCTTGTATCGTGCCGTCGAATGCAGGATTTTGCACGATCACACAAGCTGCATTGCTTGGGTCATCACCATCCACAATCTCCACATCCAAGTTCGCGGTATGTGATTCAAGTATGGCTCGATAATTTGGATTCATTGATGAATGACATACAATCTTATTGCGCTTACGATTAATGCGCATTGACATGGTTGCCGCTTCAAATACAGCCGTTCCTCCCTCATATAAGGAGGCATTGGCAAATTCCATTCCAGTCAAACGACAAATGGCGGATTGATATTCATAGATACTTTGCAAAGTACCTTGCGCACATTCAGGTTGGTATGGGGTGTAAGCAGTATAAAATTCACTACGCGATGAAAGAGCATTAACAGCGGCAGGAATGTAGTGGTCATAATATCCGCCCCCCATGAAATTGACAGTATCAACGCTATTTTTTCGACTCATCTTGTCGATCTTTGATAGCGTGCTCATTTCCGATAAGCCCTCGGGAATGTCCCAAGACTTTAAGCGTAATTCATTTGGAATGGAGGAAAATAAGTCATCGATACTCGATACACCAATGGTATCCAGCATTTCTTGACGTTCAATATCCGTAGTCGGTGTCCAGCTCAATGATCTTGCTCCTGTACATAAGATTCATAGGCATTGGCATCCATCAACGCACTTAATTCTTCCACATTACTAGCATTCATTTTAAAGAACCAACCGTCCGTATAAGGATTTTCGTTGACCAGCTCAGGTTGATCTTCCAAGGCATCATTGACTTCAATAATGCTGCCACTAATTGGAGCGTAAATATCACTCGCAGCTTTAACTGATTCTACTGTTGCTACTTCATCAGTAATACTGAAATCTTCACCAACTTCGGGTACTTCAACATACGTTATGTCACCCAGTTGTTCTGCCGCAAAAGAAGTAATGCCTACAAAATATGATCCGTCTTCTTCCCGAATCCACTCATGATCTTTCGTATATTTTGCATCCGTTGGGAACATCTGTCAATCTCCTGTTTCTGATTTAGCGTAAATCTAAAGTTTCATACGACACGTTCCGTCAGCATAAAACGGAATCGTGGATACTTCGACATCAATTTTTTTAGGACCCACTGTTAGTTTGGTTCCGGCTGAAGATAAAGACTGGGGGACACGGGCAAAACCAATGCCAAAACACACACTCGGGCCAAATGTTCCCGTTGTCACTTCACCAACTACTTGTTCGCCGTCAAATAATTCAAATCCATGACGAGGCGACTTGCGACTGCTCGTTTGAATAGGGATTAGCACATCATGCGTATTGGAATCACGTTGTGCAACCAAAGCATCTTTACCCACAAAATCAGTATCCCAATCGATAAACGGTTGCATATTAGATTCAAGGGGAGTGTAGTCCGTGTTAAAATCTTGTCCAGATAAACCATAGCCGACCTCAGTCCGCAAAGTATCCCGTGCACCTAAACCTGCTGCCTCTACGCAATCCATTTCTTGGAAGCGATTCCATACCTTTTCCGCAAGGTCATTAGGCATAAACAGTTCATATCCTAACTCACCCGTATAGCCGGTTCGAGCCAACAGTATGCGCTGTCCTTCCCATTCTGTCCAAACAGCATTAAAATATTTTAAGGCCTCAGTATCCTTAAAACCCGCTTTTAATGCACATTCTCGTGCTTTCGGTCCTTGAATATCAATCTTGGATGTTTCAAATGACACATTGCGCATACCTGGATTATTTGCGCACAATCGTTCAGTCACAATATCCAAAGGACCTGCATTGGTCACCACGTATAATTCATCTTCAGCCATGCGAAAGGTAATAAGATCATCAATAATACCAGCCGATTCAGTGAGTAAAGCACCATAACGGCACCTGCCTACAGGGATTTTGGTTAAATCGGAGATGATTTCTTTTGAAAAT
>CALLLL010000067.1 GCA_938082445.1 uncultured bacterium | reverse complement strand
AAAATAAATTCTTTTCATTAGATTTATCACCTTGACTCTGGTACTCTACGCGAAATTCAACCATGGTCCATTATAGGGGAACCCTCATGTCCGAAGAAAAACCGTCTTTAAGCTACCGCGATGCCGGCGTTAATATTGATGCTGCTGATGAATCGCTGGGGCGTGCAAAAGAAGCTATTAAACGCACCTTTGACCCGAATGTGTTGCAGGATATCGGCTCTTTTGGTGCTATGTATAACATGGGTGCGCTGAATATTGAGAATCCTGTATTGGTTTCCAGTGTGGATGGCGTTGGCACAAAGCTTAAAGTGGCTTTTATGACCGGTGTACACGATACGGTAGGTGTTGACCTTGTCTCGCATTGTGTTAACGATATTTTGGTTCAGGGTGCACGTCCGTTGTTCTTCTTGGATTATTTGGCCTGCGGTGTGATGGAACCGGAAACGATTTCCGATGTGATTACCGGGATTGCGACTGGTTGTCGTTATGCTGGCTGTTCCTTGATTGGCGGTGAGACGGCTGAAATGCCGGGCATGTATGCTGATGGTGAGTATGATTTAGCAGGCACCATTGTTGGTGTAGTTGATCGCGATAAGATTGTTGACGGTACGCGCATTGAAGAAGGGGATGCGATTATTGCGATTCCTTCTACTGGATTGCATACCAATGGATATAGCTTGGCTCGTAAGATTTGCTTTGAAGTAGCAGGATTGGATCACAGCGATCCGATGCCGGGTACGGGTATGAGTGTGGGTGAAGCCTTATTGGCTCCGCACCGTGAATATGCGCGTGTGATGCAGATTGCTATGAAGCTGGTAGATGTTCGTGGAATGGTGCATGTTACCGGTGGTGGTCTTACGGATAACTTACCGCGTGTACTCCCTGAAGGATTGGGCGCTGAGGTGAATTTGGATGCTTGGGAAATTCCGGCCATATTCCGTTTCTTGCAAGAAACGGGGAATGTTCAGGAATCTGAAATGTTGCGGACCTTTAACTGTGGTCAGGGATTCTTGGTGATTGTACCTAAGGATCAAGCGGAAAAGGCATTGGATACTATTTCACAGGCTGTAAATGATCCTGTCTTGATTGGTTCGATTATTAAGGATGAGAAACAGGAAGTGGCTTATAAAGGAAGCGCTCGCTATGCCTCAATTGACTAACGAAACAGAGATACCAACTTTCCGTATTGAAGTAGGCATGCAACCACAGTTTCGTGATCCTGCAGGCCAGGATGTGCGCCATCAGTTGGCGGAAGATTTGGGTGTTCAGGTGGATGATGTCAAAGTCATCAATGTATACACCGTTCATGCTCGAGTGACGGCTGAGCAAATGGAGCATGTTCGTACAGAATTGTTTACGGATCCGATTATTCAGCATTCTGCTGTGGATGGCGCTGTGGCTTCGGATTATAACTATTTAATTGAAGTCGGTTTCTTACCAGGTGTTACGGATAATGTGGGTAAAAGTTCGGCAGAGGGAATTGTGGATGTGTTGAATCGTCCCTTTGCTGATGATGAAGCTGTATATAGTTCTACGCAATATGCCGTAAAGGGTCCTGTAAATAAAGAAGCTTGTGAGGCATTTACACGTAATTTATTGGCAAATCAATTGATTCAGGGATGGGTGATTCACTCGGCTGAAGAAATTGAATCGTCCGGCTCGGCGATGGTTCGTGCTCTGCCTATTGTCACTGATCAAAGTGATACTGAGGTGCATGAAATCGATTTGGAAATCGGTGATGACGCTTTGATGCAATTGAGTAGTGAAAATACATGGGCGCTTGAGTTGGATGAGATGAAAGCCATTCAATCTTACTATCGCGATGCTGATACAAAAGCGAAACGTGCTGCATTGGGATTGCCTGAGAATGCGACCGATATTGAAGTAGAGATTTTAGCACAGACTTGGTCAGAGCATTGTAAGCATAAGATTTTTGCCGCGAATGTGGAGTACACCGACGAAAACGGTCAGGTACACCACATTGATGGATTGTTTAAAAATTACGTAAAGGCGACTACCGACGAAGTATCGAAAAAAGTCGACTGGTTGGTGAGTGTGTTTCACGATAATGCCGGGATTGTTAAGTTTGACGAAAATTATAACTTTGCCTTGAAAGCGGAAACGCATAATAGTCCTTCAGCGCTGGATCCTTATGGTGGCTCGATGACGGGTATTGTGGGTGTTAATCGCGATATCATGGGTGCGGGTATGGGGTGTAAATGCATCTTTAATACGGATGTATTCTGCGTAGCTTCTCCTTATTATGAAGGTGAAATCCCTTCGCGCTTGTTGCATCCCAAACGTGTGCTGCGCGGTGTACATGCTGGCGTGCGTGATGGTGGTAATGAAAGCGGTATTCCCAATGTGAATGGTGCGATAGTATTCCACGATCGTTTCTTGGGCAAACCGTTGGTGTTCTGTGGAACAGGAGGATTGATTCCTACCAAGGTTAACGGTGAACCCAGCGAAGAGAAAAAAGCGAATGCCGGTGATTATATTGTGATGTCAGGTGGTCGTATTGGTAAAGACGGTATTCACGGTGCAACATTCTCTTCTGAGGAATTGCATGAAGGATCGCCTGCGACAGCAGTTCAAATTGGGGATCCGATTACTCAAAAGAAAATGACGGACTTTATTATGGAAGCCCGTGACCTTGGATTGTTTACGTGTATTACTGATAATGGCGCAGGCGGTTTGTCCTCCAGTATCGGTGAGATGTGTCGCGATTCGAATGGTTGCGAAGTGCATTTGGATAAATGTCCATTGAAATACCCTGGCTTGGCTCCTTGGGAAATATTTGTTTCCGAAGCGCAAGAGCGTATGACCATGGCTGTGGGGCCAGAGAATTTGGAAGCCTTGTTGGCATTGGCGGCTAAGCGCGAAGTGGAAGCTTCTGAGATTGGAACGTTTACCGATTCAGGCAATCTGGAATGTTTTTATAAAGGTGAGCGGATTTGTTCATTGTCTATGGACTTCTTACATGACGGCGTGCCTACGATGGAATTAAAGGCGCAGTTAACGCCTGCTGAAATTACTTCCGAATCCATTCCTACGGATGTGGATTATGCTGAAGAGTTGAGGCAAGTGATGGCTTCATTGAATGTATGTAGTAAAGAATCTTTCGTGCGGATGTATGACCATGAAGTGCAGGCGCAGAGTGTGTTGAAGCAGTTCCAGGGTGTAGAAGCCGATGGGCCAGGGGATGCTTCGGTGATTCGTCCTGTACATGGCTCTAAGAAGGGTGTGGCTGTAGCATGTGGAATTACGCCTAAGTACAGCGACCTGGATGCGTACTGGATGATGGCTGCAGCAATTGATGAAACTGTACGGAACTTGGTCTGTGTGGGTGCGAAGATGGGTACGATGGCTGGATTGGATAATTTCTGCTGGCCGGACCCTGTTGAAAGCGCGAAGACGCCGGATGGTCAACATAAATTGGCTCAGTTGGTGCGTTGTTGTGAAGCCCTTAAAGAAGTGTGTGTAGCGTATGATATTCCACTGATTAGCGGTAAAGACAGTATGAAGAATGATTACAAGATTGGCGACACAAAGATTTCAATTCCGCCGACGGTCTTGTTTACGGCCTCTTCGGTGATGGAGGATGCGACGAAGTCGATTTCCATGGATGCGAAAAGCGCTGGTGACCATGTGTATGTCTTGGGTAAAACCTATGATGAGATGGGCGGTAGTGAATACCTTGACTTGAAAGATCAATTGGGTGCTAATGTACCTAAGGTGGATGTGGTGGAAGCACGTAGCCGTTATGAAGCGTTGCATGAAGCGATGATGGATGGCTTGGTGGCTTCTTGTCATGATTGTTCCGATGGTGGTCTTGGTGCGGCATTGGCTGAGACGGCTGGTGCAGGGCGCTTGGGTATGGACTTGGATATCACGGGCGTTGAGCAGGACAATCCGCTGGTGGCTTTGTTTAGTGAATCACAGTCTCGCTTTGTGGTGACGGTATCGCCTGAACATGCAGCTGCGTTTGAATCGAAGATGAATCCTACTCATTGTGTGAAGTTGGGTACGGTAACGGAATCACCGCAGATGGTGATTGCACATAATGGATCTGAATTAATGAATACGTCGATTGAAGCGCTGAATGATGCGTGGAAATCTACGCTGAACTGGTAAGGAGTAAGATTGTGTCTGTAAAAACACTGGTACTTGCCGGATTCGGCATTAATTGTGAACAAGAAACGAAGGTGGCCTTTGAACGCGCTGGTGCGGAAGCGACCTGTGTTCATTTAACTGACCTGACGGAGAATCCTGAAGCGATTCATGCATACGATATTCTCGCGATTCCGGGGGGATTTTCATATGGCGATGATGTGGCTTCGGGGAAAATTTTCGCGAACCGTCTGCGCCATAAAGTGGGCGATGCTTTGCTGAAGTTTGTACAGGATGGTAAATTGGCCATTGGAATCTGTAATGGATTTCAGGTAATGGTAAAGATGGGAATATTGCCTCTTTTTGAGAATGAATTTACGCAAGAAGTGACGCTTACGCATAATGATTCTGATCGTTTTGAGAATCGTTGGGTGCATTTGAAAAAGGATGCGGATTCACCGTGTGTGTGGTTGAAGGACGTGGACTTGATAGAGTCACCCATCCGCCATGGTGAAGGTAACTTTATTCCACGCGATGATGCGACCTTGAAAAAGTTACAGGATTCGGGTTGTGTGGCGTTGCGTTATGCCAATGCAGATGGTTCGAGTGCTGGCGGCGAATTTCCTGCGAACCCGAATGGGTCTGTGGATGACATTGCTGGGATTTGCGATCCTTCTGGACGTATCTTTGGTTTGATGCCGCATCCGGAAGCGTTTATTGAAGCAACGAATCATCCGAGTTGGACGCGTAATGGTGCGTTGGCAGGTGAGGGACAGGGCCTTCAATTGTTTCGGAATGCTGTGGAGTTTGTGAAGGCGCAGTAAAGTTCAATACATTACTTTTATCAACGAGTTGTTTTCTAAATAGGAGACAACTCGTTTTTTTATTTATGAAATGATTTCTTTTACTTGTGCATATATCCCGCCAAAGGCTCCATTACTGCAGAAGAGGACGATTTCTTGTTGGGGCAAAGTTTCTTTTAGGTGAGCGACGATATCTTCTGGGTCGGCAAGATGGGCTTTTGTGGTGCCGGAGGCAGTGATGTCTTCAGCGAGCTGTTGTCGGTCCAGGATTACATCGGTGGCGTATTTTTCGGCGCGGAAGACGGGACCTATCCAGACTTCGTTGGCGTCGGTGAAGCAACGGCCGAGTTCTTTTTGGAACATATTGGTGGCTGTTGTGTTAGAACGAGGTTCGAAGCAAACAGTAAGATGTTTATCGGGCCAGCGTTTTCGAACGGCACCGATGGTTTCGTATAGGGCTGTGGGATGATGGGCAAAGTCGTCAATAAAGATCGTGTCTTGGGTGGTGTGAAAGGTTTCGAGTCGACGTTTGATGCCGGAGAATGAGGCTAGCGCTTCCTGGATGGCGTCGGTTGAGGCAACAAAGAGTGTGGCGGATATGATGCTGGTAAGGCAGTTTTTCATGTTGTGGACACCGAAGAGCTGTGAACTGAAAGTACCCCAGTGTTGGCCTTTGTGGGTGACGGTACAGGTTTGTTGGCCGTCATTGATGACTACATCGCTGAGGACCCAGTCGCAGTCTTTATGGGTGCCGTAGGTATGTATATTGCAGAAGGCGTGATCGCGGAGCTTGAGTACGCGGGGATCGTCGCCACAGAGGATGAGATGCCCTGTACTGGGTATTTGGCGGAGGAGCCGCTGGAAGGCAAGTTCAATGGCTTCGATGGATTCATAAATGTCGGCGTGATCATATTCTAGAGAGGTGACGACGGCTATGTAGGGGAGATAGTGGAGGAATTTGGCGCGTTTATCGAAGAAAGCTGTATCGTATTCGTCGCCTTCAATGGCAAATGGGCATCCTTCGGCGCCGGGTGTGGCGGAATGTTTGAATCCTAAGGGTTGACCACCGATGAGGTAGCCGGGGTGGAGACCGCATTGGTGTAGCACGTGGGCGGTGATGGCGGTGGTGGTGGTTTTTCCGTGTGTTCCGGAGATAACAACGGGTTTACGGGTGCGTAAGAGGGCATCTTTTATCCATTCGGGGAAACTGACGTAATGGAGACCGCGATCGAGCACGGCTTCGACTTCTTCGTTGCCTCGGCTCATGGCATTTCCGATGACGACGATATCGGGGTTCCAATCAAGGTTTGAGGCGGTGTAGCCTTCATATACTGGACACCCTAAGGCTTTGACCATGTCGGAAGTCGGGGGATAAAGGGGATTGTCGCTTCCACGGACTTCCCAGCCGGCTTCAATGGCGAGGCGGGCTCCGGCAACCATGCCTGTACCGCCGATGCCCATGAAATGGACGGAAGGTTTTGAGTCGCTTGTGATGATCATGGTGTGTAGATGGTCCCCTTAACTTGTCTTTGAACGCTTATGAGGATACCGTTTTTGCTTGGGAGAGGGCAAGGAGCTTAGATTTGAATTCCTCAATAATAAAAGCCCCTTGACAAAATTCTAGATTATGGTAATAATTATCCGTAAATTATTGTATACCCTTTATTATTTGTTGTGTTTATCGTCCAGTAGATTTTGGAAGGTATTCTATTAGGAGTAGATTTTTCAGTATATAGCCTTAACTAATCCAGTACTTACCCTTCGCTACCCCCCACGGATTCATAATCATATTGAAGCGTTGGCTAAGGAAAAATTAATCTGGAGTGGCTACATGATTGAAATCAACTGTCCAAATTGCAATAAACTCATGCATATACCTGACAAGTATTCTGAATGTTCGGGTGTATGTAATGCCTGTCATCAACATTTAACTGTTCCTGCACAACCTTGTAATCAAAACCTTTTCAGGACGTGCGAATACTTGTCGTGGACGGGTGGTGATATCAATATTTCTACTTAACGGTGTCGATTAAAGGGGATAGAGGGTGTTGAAGTAGAAAAAGTCGCCATGGGCAGTGTACCTGAGACAAATGTCAATGAAACGATGTGCAAGGGGTGCACTGAATATAAAAAACTACCACCCCAAGAGATCCATCGCAATCCACCGCCTGAGGGATTTTAGAATTTATACAGGGAAACTATCGGGAATTTACGCGGGGTGTGGGGGCGCGGAGATCGATTTCGGCGGCGTCGGTGGTGTTTTCGTCGGTGTAGGTCATGTCTGGGCGGAGAGTGTTGTAGGTGAACCAGCCGAGGAGGATGAGTAGGGTGATGGACACCCATGCTATGAGTTCTGAGGGAACGTAGTGCGTGATGGCGGGGAGTTGGAATTTGGGTAAATCGAAGGTTTTGCGTTGTTTTGGGGCAATATTCGTTGATTTTGAGGGTGTTTTGGCTTCTTTTTGAAGGGCCGCAATCATCATTTCGGCTTCTATTCCGAGGAAATTGCAGTAGGAGCGGAGGAATCCGGTGGCGAAACTGATGCTTTCGAGCTGGGAGAAGTCGCCGTTTTCGAGGATGTGGACCATTTCGGCGGGAATGGAGAGGTGACGAGTGATGTCATTGGGTGAAAAGCCCAATAATTCACGTTTTTCTCGTAATATGTTCCCTGGAAAAGCCATTTATCCCTCCACCGCTTAGTTCATAGGGGTCCGCCCTCCCTTTAAACTAATTAAACCATATTGAGTATGGTTTTGACAAATGGAAATGTGCTTTATTTTCGATTTTATCGAAAGATATATCTATTTTTTAAACATCGCGTAATTCTTGACGGGCGATAGACTCTGTATGGACTTCATCAGGACCGTCTGCGATGCGTAATGTACGTATGCCGGCGTGCATTTTGGCTAATGGGAAGTCGTTGCATACACCTGCAGCTCCATGTGCTTGAATTGCGCGTTCGATGACGCGTTGTGCCATGTTGGGGGCAACAACTTTTATCATGGCGATTTCTTTACGGGCAACTTTATTGCCTACCGTGTCCATTATGTACGCAGCTTTTAGTGTGAGGAGGCGGGATTGCTCGATTTCCATGCGGGAATTGGCTATATCTGCACGGATTGTACCGAACTCGGCGAGTTGTTTACCGAATGCTACACGCTCTTTTACACGTTTCTTCATGAATTCCAAAGCGCGTTCAGCTCCTCCGATGGCCCGCATGCAGTGGTGAATACGGCCTGGTCCAAGGCGGCCTTGAGCGATTTCGAAGCCTCTGCCTTCACCGAGGAGGATATGATCGGCTGGGACGCGTACATTTTCAAAGTTTACTTCACCGTGGCCATGTGGGGCGTCGTCGTATCCAAACACAGGGAGCATGCGTTCGATGGTGATGCCTGGCGTGTCCATGGGGACGACGATCATGGATTGTTGTAAGTGTTTGGCTGCGGTGGGGTCTGTTTTACCCATGAAGATGGCTACTTTACAGCGGGGATCGCCTGCGCCGGATGTCCACCATTTACGACCGTTGAGGACGTATTCGTTTCCATCTTTTACAATGCTGGATTCGATGTTGGTCGCATCGGAAGAAGCCACTTGGGGTTCGGTCATGGCGAAGCATGAACGAATTTCTCCATTGAGAAGCGGGGTCAGCCACTTTTCTTTGAGTTCCTCGGATGCGTATCGCGCGAAGACTTCCATGTTCCCGGTGTCGGGAGCGGAGCAGTTGAATACTTCTGAGGCCCATTCCACTCGGCCCATGATTTCACAGAGGGGGGCGTATTCCAGATTGGTGAGTCCAGCACCGCGATCGCTTTCGGGTAAGAAGAGGTTCCAGAGGCCTTGCTCTTTGGCGATTGGTTTGAGGTCTTCGATAATTTGAATGGGTTGCCAGCGTTCACCAGTATTGAGTTGCTCGTGGTAGGTGGCTTCATTGGGATATATGTATTCATCCATGAAGGCGAGAAGTTTGGCTTGTAGTTCTTTTACTTTCGGGGAGTAATCAAATTCCATTGTACGGTATACCTTTCGTTAGTATATCTCGCCTTGGCTGGCTGCGTGATAGTGTTGTTCGTCTGCTTTGGCTTGTTCTTCGTTACCGAGGGCTCGATACAACTGAGCACGTAGTTTATAGGCTTTGGCATGCTCAGGGTAATTTTCGATTAATTGGGTACAGGTTGTCAATGCCTGCTCCATATTTCCTTGGCTATGGTAGATATCTACAATATTTTCGAGTACTTCTCGTGTGGGCTTGGTGGCGAGGGAAAAGCCTTCGGCTTGGTTGAGGATCATGAGGGCTTGATCGAGATTGCCTTGTAGTTTTTGAATGACGGCTTGATTGATATTGGGGCCGATGAATGTGGGGTCGATTTCTTGGCTGTACGCGAAGTCTTTTTGGGCAGAATCTGCTTGTCCATTTCGAAAGAGTGCTACCCCACGCGCATTGAGTGCCCAGGTGAATTGGGAATCGATGTTGAGGGCTTGGGTGTAGTCGTTAATGGCTTCTTCGTAGTTACCTTGGTCGTAGTGGAGGGTACCTCTGTATAAATAGGCCATTTTTGATTCGGGATGAATTTGGATGGCTTGGGTGTAGAGATCCATAGCGGCTTCATAGTCGCCTTGGTGGTGCTTTTGAATGCCTTCGTTCCATCGATCATCACTGTCGACTATTTTGCCGTATGCAGCGAGTTGTTCATCGACCGGTAAGGGGTCAGGGAAGAGCATTATGGTGAATGCAATGGAAAAGAATACGGAGATGCTGGCTGCAGTGAACCAGACTATGCCTTTGGATGCATTCATGATTGACCTTGTTCTTTCGCGAATGCTTTCGACCAATCGATGGATTTTGCTATACCGTCTATTAGTGGTGTACTTGGATTGTAGTTGAGTATGCTTTTGGCTTTGGCGATGTCAGCAACGTAGTGAGTTACTTCTCCTACGCGGGAGGGTTCTATGGTTATATTGGGTTTTATATTAAGCGATTCACCGACATAATTGGCCATGTCGACCAGTGATCGGCCTTCACCGAAGGCGAGGTTGATGGTATGGTTTTTATCTGCTCCCGATACGAGTACATCAATACCGGATGCGATACCGTTAACACAGTCGTCTACGTAGGTAAAATCCAACACTTTGTCTTGTCCGAATACGGTGATGGGGTCGCCTTGGTTGATCCGTTTAATGAATAGGGGAATGACGCGCTCCATGCGATCGATGTCGTTGTCGAATCGACCGTATACGTTGGAAAATCGAAAAACCATGTAAGGGAGACCATAGCATTGGGCATAGGAGTAGACTAGGGCTTCGCCCGATATTTTTGAGGCGGAGTAGGGGGATTCAGTAAAGGCGAAATCGGCGTGGGACTCTTCGGTGATGTAGCGGTGTATATCGCCATAGACTTCGCGGGATGAACTGAAGATGATTGGGGTATTGTGATGACGACAGTATTCGAGGACGTTGTAGGTCATCGTGATGTTTTCAAGTGCTCGATCGGGTTGTTCAACGAGTTCGTGAACTTTGGCATGCGCGGCGAGGTGGACGACGATATCGAAGTCATTGGGGTATTCTACATGGCCAATACCGTGTTCGAATGTGTGGTATGGAGTGCTGAGGTCTTGAAGCAAAGTGTCTATTTTGTCGGTCCAGGTATTTTGACGGATGTCTATACCAAAGACGGAATGGCCTTCATTTTGTAGCTTGAGGGCGAGATTGGTGCCGATTTGACCGCTGGAGCCGGTGATGAGTACGCGCATAGTGACTTTCGGTATATTTACTGGACATTTTCCGTGCGTTGGAACATCGTTAAATGGTAGCATGGGGTATGGATGAAATCAATAATTCAGCGGTAAAAAAAGCTTGGGGGCGATTGCCATTCATAGGTCGATATGCAGGAATATGGGCAATTCTTTTGCTTCTATCTGGTTGTGGACCTAATGTGTTGGATTTATCGGCCAGAGGGCATGTTGATCGTTTGGATAGTCTGCTTACATCGGATGCTGCATTGATGTATGTACAAAATGATTTGGGTCAGTCGTCTATTCATTATGCGGCTTCGCATAATCGCTTGGATTCGTTGTTGGTATTATTTGAGCATGGTGTGGATTTGGATATTCAGGATGGTACTGGGCTTAGTGCGTTGCATATGGCTGCTGGAGGCGACCATCATTTTTTAGTGCGAGAATTATTAAAAGAAGGTGCTCAGTCAGATTTACAGGATTCTTTTGGAAATACGGCCTTGCATCATGCTGCTATTCATGGTGGTAACAGGTCTATTCAGGAGTTAATCTCATTTGGTGTGGGTTTAGACGGTGTTAATGCTGAAGAGAAAACAGCTTTGATGTTGGCTCGGGAATTCAAGCGGGATGAGGTCGTGATATTGTTAAATGAAGCTATGAATGTAGCCGAGGGGGCTTTGTGAGCGAAAAAGGTGTTGTGGTAATTTATACGGATGGTGGGTGTTCGCCCAATCCAGGCGTAGGTGGTTGGGGAGCAATCATGCGCCGTGGTAGTCAATACAAAGAGATCTCTGGGGGGGAACTGGATTCTACAAATAACCGGATGGAATTGATGGCGGCAATTGAGTCGCTTCAAGCGTTGAAGCGTCGGTGTAGAGTTCGGATGGTAACAGATTCGCAATATGTTAAAAATGGGGTGACTCAGTGGATGCCTGGTTGGAAAGCGCGTGGCTGGAAGCGTAAGACAGGGGCGATCAAGAATTTGGATTTATGGAAGCAGCTTGATGAATTGGTTCAGGAACATGATATCGAGTGGGATTGGGTTAAGGGGCATAGTGGGGTTGCAGATAATGAGCGTTGTGACGAATTGGCTACAATGGAAATCAGTCGTTTGAACCAACAATTGGGTTAATGGAGTATTGATGTGTCTGGCGTATCGTGCCATAATGGGAATGAACCCGTAAAACCTTTGATAGAATATTT
>CALLLL010000066.1 GCA_938082445.1 uncultured bacterium | reverse complement strand
CATCCCGACATGGTGCTGTGGTACTTCATCCGTCGCAGAAACAATTTTTCCTAAGCTTTCCGCCCAAATTTGACGGTACCAATCGGACACATCACACAATTTATCTGAATACGGCAGCATTACGGACATGGATTTATTTTTATTAAAACATAGAATGTAATGAATCGCAGCCCGAAGATATGCGGGATTGTCCATCAATGAAGCTTTAGAAGTGCGCTTATCCA
The DNA here is from genome assembly GCA_938082445.1 of uncultured bacterium. Classification (GTDB taxonomy): domain Bacteria; phylum Hydrogenedentota; class Hydrogenedentia; order Hydrogenedentales; genus DTSJ01. Next base: position 3,162 of record CALLLL010000066.1, on the reverse strand, counting down.
TTGCACGGCACCCTTTGAATAAAGCGTCGACATCCATCCCCATAATAGCCGCAGGAAAAAGTCCGACTGGTGTGAATACAGAAAAGCGACCTCCAACATTCAATGGGATATGAAATACAGGTAAATCATATTTCTTCTGAAAATGCTGTAATGGGCTGGCCTTCGCACCTTTAACAGGAGGGCTCATAGTAACCACAAGGTGATCCTTAAGCGCATCGCCACCCAACGAATATTTCAATTCTTCCAGTACTATTAAAAACTGCGACAAGGTCTCCGCTGTTCCACCGGATTTAGAGATCACATTGTACAAAGAATTTTCTGGAGGGCAGATACGCATCATTTCAGCAAATGTATCTGGATCCACATTGTCCATTACAAACAATTTAGGAATGCCATTACGTTCTTCCTTGGACAAAAGATTGTGGTAAGGCGATTTGAGCGCAGTAAATAAGGTGGTTATACCCAATGCAGAGCCACCAATACCGAGTACCACTAAGTTATCAATGCCTTTGTTTTTGAATGAGCGCGCCATTTTCTTAACAGCACTCAATGTGGCTTTATCTTTATGTAAATCATAAAAACCATAGGTCTTATTTTTACGATCGGTCTGCATTCGCTTGTGTGCAGCCAATACTAATGGTTCAATGGCTTTCAGCTCAGCAGGAGTCACACCATGGTCTTTGGTAACTGCGGATGACTTCGCACGAGAAATATCAACTTTAATGTCCATTCAGGTCTTTCCTTTGTAATTAGAGGTTACGCGAAAAAATCGCGGATACTGGTATAAATTTGGGCACTGCTATCGTGTTCCTGGCGCATTTCGGGTAGGGAACGTAAAAACAGCTTGCCATACGATTTCTGCTTGATACGGGGATCGAGCACCACCACGACGCCGCGATCACTTTTACGGCGTATCAAGCGGCCAAACCCTTGCCTAAACTTAATGACAGCAAGGGGCATGGTGTAGTCGTGAAACGAACTCCCCCCTTGCTCATCAATCTGTTCTGCACGTGCCTGAAACACAGGTTCTGTTGGCACACGAAATGGCAATTTGGGCATTATAACACATTGTAAGGATTCACCAGCAACATCGACCCCCTCCCAAAAACTATCGGTGCCAAATAAGACACTTGAAGGGTCTGCGCGAAATCGATCAAGCAATACATTACGGGCAGCCTGGCCTTGTTTCAATGGGGTAATTCCTTGTTCTCGTAATTGCCCTTGAAGCTTGGAAAAGGTCACATTCATGGCATAATAGGATGTGAACAGAACAAAAGCATGCCCTTTAGATAATCGAATTAATTCTCCAATGGTATCCGTCGAAGCATCCATAAATTGAGGGCTCCCGGGATCAGGAAGGTCATTGGGCATACAAAACATCGCCTGTTCCATGAAGTCAAAAGGGGAATCCAGTGCTTTAGTCAATAAAGGTCGTGACCCCAATTTATCTAGGCCAATACGATCAAATACAAAATCAAAACTTCCCGCTACCGACAATGTTGCTGAAGCCATCGCTATGGATTTTAAATTTGGATAGACCCACTCTACCAATGCATCGCCTACATGCAAGGGACATCGAACTATACGCACAATATGATTGCGTTCCCCATCAATCTCTATCCACGGTACCATGCCGGGATCGACTTTGCTACTGGTTGCCTCGCTCATGTTATTTGCAAATCGAATCATTCGATCGCGATACGATGTCAACTGAGTCATTTCAATACTCAGCGGATTTTCATTATCCATCGGCCCAAAATCGATCTTGCGCAATTTACTTAATACCGAATTGCAATGTGCCACGACTTGATGAATTTCTTCTACCGATGGCATCACTAACGTTTTATGTATATCCCGAAGCTCTTTTGACTGAATATGCTCTGGTGTCAAACGCCACTTCACATCACGCCCAACTTGCTTACAATTCTCTGCTGTTAAATTACGGATAGCCTGGAAAGCAGCAATCAGCCCATCGCGTGTCAGAATCAAAGAAGGGATCAAAGTATTATCGATCACATCCAATAATGCTTCCTGTTCATTTTTAGCGATTTGTTGTGCATGCTGAATCAACTTTAACTTCAATAAAGGCAAAAGACCACGGTCTTTACCGCGTTCACTACGCACAAAACGTCCAAATAAATTTTGCATCCCAAGCTGAGTGACTTCATTTCCAAAATACTCTGTCGCTGAGTCCTCTATATGGTGTGCTTCATCAATAATCAATCGCTCAAAAGCCGGCAACACCGCCAACGAAGTAAAGGTTCCCATTTCTTTCTTAATGGCCATATCGGAAAACAGCATATGGTGATTCACCACGATAATATCAGCCTTTGCAATATCTCTTCGTGCTTTTGTTAAGAAACAATTTCCCGCTTGCTGACACTGGGCATTGGTGCAGGTATCGGAGTCAGAGCACACTTTCTCCCACACGGCACGTGAAGGAACAAAAGACAAATCGGCCGTACTGCCATCTTTAGTATGCTCAGCCCATTCTGCAATATCCTTAATCTGTCGTTGTTCGCCATCATCGTCATCAAAGAGAGCTGCCTCACTGCGTGCACGCTCTAAGCGACGCTTACAAACATAATTGGAACGTCCCTTAACCAGCACTGCGGAAAATGGCTCTGCGATTACCTGCTGAAGAAGCGGGATATCTTTTTCGATAATTTGCTCTTGTAAATTTATCGTCCGTGTTGAAATAACCACACGCTCTTTATTTTGAAGGGCCCACTGCACCGCAGGAATCAGATACGCCAATGTCTTACCCACACCGGTCGGTGCTTCAATAAGGGCAATCGCATTCTTGTTGAAAGATTCAGCAACAACACTCATCATTTCGTGCTGCTGTGGCCGTAACTCGAATGATGCCAGCGAATCTTTAAGTGGACTGTCATCGGACAAGAGCTTTTTGAGGGAATCCGCATTTAACGCGGTTTTCTGCTCGTCCAAGAATGGTTCAATCACTACATAAACATGCTCAACAGGATTGTCGACAATATATACACCGTGTCCATTGTGACTGTAAGTCGCTGCTAAATTCAGATCGGCTTCAGAGGGCGTTAAATTTCCAGAAGGATGATTGTGAATTACAATATCTCTGGGTTGAAGTCCTTCAAATATTGCAGGGACTGCGCCTTCATGGCCTCGTGCACACACACGCAC
>CALLLL010000065.1 GCA_938082445.1 uncultured bacterium | reverse complement strand
TGGAGTACGTTCGAGTGTAACGCGAACCGCATCGACAATAGCACTTGCAGGTTCTCTAAGGGCCTCGCGAATTTCTTCTGAGGTAATCGTAAGTATCTTTGGCAAGCCCATGACTTGATCGCGGCCCTTGACTTGCATTTCCATTTCTTCTTTGCCCGGATAGACTGATCCGATTTTCATTTTAATGTCTTCAGCGGTACGCTCCCCTACCATCATATTGTAGGTGCGCTTTAAATGCTGAATAACCGCTTGGTCCAATTCGTCTCCGGCAACTTTTACTGATTTAGCAAAAACAATTCCCCCCAGAGAGATTACTGCAACTTCCGTGGTCCCCCCGCCGATATCCACAATCATACAGCCTTGGGGTTCATCCACTGGCAAGCCGGCACCGATTGCCGCAGCCATGGGTTCTTCGATAAGGTGAACTTGTTTGGCACCTGCGCGAGTTGCACTTTCTTCTACAGCGCGGTGCTCAACAGATGTAATTCCAGAGGGAACGCTGACTGCCACATGAGGCGTGACGAGTTTTTTACGATTGTGAACTTTTTGCATAAAATACCGAAGCATGGCTTCGGTATATTCAAAGTCAGCAATCACACCATCTTTCAATGGGCGAATGGCGATAATGTTGCCCGGAGTACGGCCAATCATTTCTTTGGCCTCATTCCCCACGGCACATACTTCGCCGTTTTTATCTTTATCAATCGCAACTACTGAAGGCTCACTTAAGACAATTCCTTGACCTTTAACATACACCAACGTATTGGCCGTTCCTAGGTCAATCCCCATGTCGTGTGAAAACAAGCCTGGCATCATTCGGAAAATCGAACGCACAATAATATCCCCCCCGCAAAAAGTACAAAAATGGTATTGAAACAACGAAATTAAGCGCAGCCACTTAGAAATACAGTCTCAAACCGAAGCAATTATAACAGATGTCTCTCACATATCCAAACGCTATTTAGCCCTTATTTAGACATTTTGGGGCGAGTAGATAGCCTTTGATGGATACGTGGCCAATGGGAAAAGTTGCATAAATTCAGGCTTTAGCCGTTATCTTTCAACTTTTTGAGGATTTCGAGCGTTCTAGGCTGATTCGGATTTAATTCAAGGGAACGGGTATAGGCCCCAATTGCCCGATCAGTCAATGATTGCTGCATCAATAAGCCCCCACGCATATTGTGCATTGCATAGTCTGTATCGTCTAATTTTACGGCATGTTCGACGGCAAACATAGCCTCAGTAAGGCGTTGAGTATTTAAGAGTAGCTTTGCATAGGCAAAATGGGTCTCGGCATTATTGGCCAGTATCACACGGTTGGTTTCCAAGACACTCAACGCAGTTGCGAGCCCTTTATTAATAAATGCGCCTTGCTCAGGGCTTAAATCGCTTAATTTTTCCAGGCTGGACATGCCTTCGACGAGCTTTCCTTGCTGAATCCCAATAAGGGCACTACCGATTCCCGCATTAACATTGGCTGGGTCTTCTTCCAGGGCGTTGGCGAAAGATTTTTCGGATAAGGTATGTAAACCTTGAGCCATATAAATGAGGCCTAATTCTGTGTGCGCTTGTGCCTGAATATTCGTTTCAGCGTTTTCGGCTTCAACGACCTTATACAACAATTCAATCGCGCGGTCGTAGTAGGCCGCCCCCACTTTACGCCAATTACGGCCGGCATTCAGTGCGAATGATGGCTCAGACGAGTCCAGGCGATACCCGCGCGCATATGCCCGGGCAGCTAAATCGAATTCACCGACGACTTCCATACCGGTGCCATATTCACCCACTTCATATAAATAAAGTTCATCAGGAGAAATTCGTTGGCACTTGAGTACAAAGTCTTTGAATAAGTCCTGCGCTTCATCGTATTTCTGTTGAGCAGCTTCTTGTTCACCCTTCAGTGCCAATGCATTGGATTCTTCAATCGCTTTTTGCCCATTACTGATATTGGAATTCAATTGTGCGATACGAGATTTTGTTACAGCAAACACATCGGCCGATGCTGCAAATCCCAACATGAACAATAAAAGTAAATGAATATTCTTAACCTGCATCTCGACTCTCCATCACAGCTAAAAATTCTTCTTCGGTCATCGCTTGTTGATGACCACCAAACGTTTCCATGGCTTCAAAATTTGTATTCCACAAGCGCTCTTCCATTTCCAACATGAGCGCTTCGAATGTCGAACGATTTAGAGCCGATATCGCAATTGCGTCATAGGCGTTAACTAAATTCTCAAGCTCTTCGGGTTCGCATTTATCCGATTTATTGAGCACAGTGAGCACTGGCTTAGAATCGTACTCCAGCTCTTTCAATATTTCCATCACGGTTTGATGGTGCTCTTCAATCTCGGGATTAGAGGCATCAAGTACATGCAGCAGTAAATTTGCTGGAGCAATTTCTTCGAAAGTAGTTTTAAATGCTTCCATTAATTCTTTGGGGAGATTGCGGATAAATCCCACCGTATCGGTAATGATAATTTCGCGTTCCTGGGGAAAACGCAAACGACGGGAAACAGGGTTTAGCGTTGCAAACAGGGCGTCTTGTGCAGTCACTTTACTTTGCGTCAAGTTATTGAGTAGGGTCGATTTTCCGGCATTGGTGTACCCAACAATGGAAACGGTTGGCACCCCTTTATGCTCACGTTGTGTACGACGTAGACGACGGCGGTCACCGAGCTTGTTTACTTCGCGCTGCAATTGGGCAACTCGTTGCTGAGCACGACGACGATTTACTTCTAGTTTCGTCTCCCCTGGTCCACGCCCACCAATACCACCGGTCAAACGAGACATAGCGGTATGCTTGGTGCTCAACAATGGCAAGGTGTAACGCAATTGCGCCAGCTCAACTTGAATCTTACCTTCACGCGTTTCAGCGCGTTGAGCAAAAATATCCAAAATCACCTGGGTACGATCGAGAATTTTCATATCGGTCATGGCCGCAAGGTTTTTGGCTTGAGTCGGTGTAATATTGAGATCGAAAATCAACAACTCGGCACCTTCTTGCATGGCCGAGATCATTATCTCTTGCAATCGACCTTTCCCCATGATGTGCTTGTTATCGGGCTGACGACGCTGGGTAATTTTTTCCACAACTTCTATGCCCGCACTGCCGCATAGTTCTGCCAACTCATCAATGGATTCATCGATCAATGTACGCGGTTGAGGTGAAACATGCACGAGCATGGCTCGGTCTTTTGCACTGCCATCGGCCACGCGCACTTTACGTAATCGAATAAATTCATCTTCCAGTGCGTCAATCAAATCCTCGAAATCTTCTTCGAGTTCATGCACACGCTTGGGAGGCAACACTTCCCAAGGTTGTTTTGTTTTGTTGGCAGGCAAGAGGTGTGCAATGTATACACGGCCCGGCAATCCATTTTCGGGCAGCACTTCAATTGCAGCCACCAAATCCAAACGCAGCAATGCCAAGTCAGTAAAATCGTCATTATCCAATCCGACATCATGTAAGTGGGTATGGATCAGCCGTAGACCGCAGAGACGATCATGGCCTTGGCGAAAACGCGACAGATCGGGTAAGAATACCCCACGGGCATCCCCCACGATCACTTCGTGAATTTCGCCTATGCGATCAATGAGCAATCCGATTTGACGCTTAATTTCAAAACTTATTTCGGTTAAGGACCGTGCAAGTTCGGGTGCGACCACATGATCGGTTCGACTGCGACGGCGACATAATTTATCCAAGCGGCGTAAGGCCGATGCTTTTAAACCTTGAGTATTTCCTGATATTCGAATGGTACTAATCCTTTATAAATCACGTATGCACAGGCTATTCTTTTCTGTTTGCAGATAGGTTCTCTATACGCAGCCAAGGGCGCCGGTTACACCGCTTTGTTATTATGTATATGATAGCAGAAAGTCGTATCGTCGATCTCTACTGGGCAAAACTGGGGCATTTTATATGCAAATAAACCCTCAAAAGCTAAAAAGGGTACAAGGATGGGTCGCTAAACGCTACCCGATTGTTGCTTCCTTGAGTTTGTTGTGTGTAATTGTGTTGCTGATAGGGTTTTGGATGCGTACACATCCCCCACTTCCCGAAACCATCACAATTGCATCAGGGCATAATCAGGGGCTCTACAACGAATTCGCTACGCTGCTCCAAGCACCGCTAGAGGCCAACACGCAGTCTAAAGTCATCGTCAAGGAAACCATGGGGTCTCAGGAAAACCATGTGTTGCTTAAGACTGGTGAAGCCGATTTGGCCATAATCCAGGCTGGAGCTGTGGATATGGACCAAATAGCCGCCTTGATTCCTCTCTATCCTGATGTGGTTATCCCTGTTGTTCGCATAGGAAGTGGTATTAAGCGCATGGAAGATCTTGCTGGGCGTAAAATCCTTATTGGCCCCCAATTCTCCGGCATGCGTCAATCAGCCACGAATATTTTAGACCACTATGATTTGGAAATCATTGATTCCGAAGCTCCTTTTGAGCAATTACTCCACGATTCGAGTTATGATGGCGCTATTGTCACCACAGGACTGTTCAACGACAATCTACATGAAATCCTGTCTACTGGGGAATTTACTATCCTTGATATTCCCCATGCACCTGCCATAGCGCAGAAGTATGCGTACTTCTCTTTGTTCGAGATTCCTGCAGGTCTATATGCTGAATCACCCAGTATTCCTCATCACCCACTCCGTACAGTATCCACAACATCGTTTCTCGCTGCGCACAAAAATGCGCCGGAAAACATGATAGCGGCCACATTAGATACACTCTATAGCACTGATTTTACACGGGATATCCCCAACTTAAAATCGTATGAAGAAGCTTCCGCATGGAATATTTTCCCGATGCATCCTGCGAGCCAACATTACTTTCAGCCCTATGAAGGGATTTAAGATTTAGCCAATCTACTCTCATCATTAGAAGCGATCAAAGAACTCCTGATAGCCACTGGGGCCAGTATTTTCCTGATCTGGCGGGTACGTAAATTTTATCGTGAGCTTATTAAAGAGCAAGCTATTGAAACCCAGAAAGAAAAGTTAGAATCGCTGCTTCAAGAAACTCTTAAAGTTGAGCGAAAACATATCACTGAATCGGACCCCGACGAACTGGAGAAACTTCTAAATCAAATCACGAATACCAAACTACGTGCATTTGAAATGTTGATGGGCCATGGGATTATCGATCAACAGTCCTTCACCTTATTTTTAATCCAATGCGATAATTTGTCGAGTAAAATCCGCTTAAAACAAGCTGCTGAGATGGATAAAGTTCGGATGAAATAAAAAACGTCCGCTCATCTATGATGAACGGGCGTGAACGATTCATATGAATGGTTGATTTAGCCTTGCAGCATAATCCGGCGAATGATTTTTTGACTTTCAACCGCATCCAAAGATTTTTGAGCGCGACGGATCTCGCTGGTATCCATTTTCTCAAGTTTCTTCCAGAAGATAGACATATTACCAATTGCGATTTGACACGCATGGCTTGGGTCTAGGCGTTGAGGAAGCATATCGAGTGTTAAAAAGCCTTTATGCTTAGATGTACGTAGGTAGAACAAAGTTTCAAGCAGTTCCCACATGTTAACGGAACCGGGCATCAAGCCATCATCGTTTTGACGGTAACAATCGCTAAAGTACACTTGGAACAATTTGTTCGCACGTGATAAGAAGGCAATGGATTCAGCAGGATTTTCACCGGCCATCAGTGCGTGACTGAAGCTCATGCCAACCCCCACGTTTTTCATGGCGATTTCCTGACACAAGGACAAGGATTTACCCACTGTCGCGACAGTCAAGTTTTTGCGAGGTTCACGTGGTTTATATGCAATTGCGACATTTACGTCTGGCGATGCATATTTAGAAATGGTTTTAATGGACGAGATGACTGTATTCCAGTGAGCACCGTAATCGACTTGGAAAGGATAGTCGAAACCATCTGTATAGAGACGCAATGTGACCAATGGAGCACCTAAAGTACGTGCAATGTCTACTGCTTTTCGGCCTTCATCGATTGCAGCATTACGGGTCTTTTGGTGTTGATTACCAAATGCACCCAAAGCAAAACGGCGATCGGAAGCCATGTTTGCTGTTACACAAGAACATTCTAAGTTGTAATCCTTAAGCATGCGCTTCACATCTTTTGCGCTAAACTCCGAAGTGATATCGGTTTGCTCTAGCTCAACCGCTTTCACTCCTTTAAGTTTTGCTGCAGCCGAAATACGCTCTTGCAGTTTTAAGGAATCACGGTAGCCTTCGATACAATAGCGATCGGCCGCTCCGGAAAAAATACTCAATGCCAATGAAATTTTGAGGGTCATTCCTGTCTCCAGTTAGTACGTAAATACGTTCTTAAATATATGTATCCCTTATTGTGTCCAAAAGTTACACACTTTTGGATTTTGCGGAATACAGGTAGCTTCATCCAACGCCAGAAAAGCGTAGCTATTCCTAATAAGGAATTCATAGGAATGGCGTTATTATACTCAAAAATGCATAGGATGTCAAACAAATCGTTAGCGAACAGACATTAAGCACCTGAAAACAAAGGACTTAAGAGCTATTTGTCTTACTATCACATATACATAAATAAAAAAAGAGGCGAGTGCATGATAGTGGGGGAACTATCGAAGTATGCACTCGCCGGTGGTGGGAACCAGTCATTTCTGACTGTATTCATCAGGGAGGTTGGGGGAAACCGTCCCTGAAGATCTATATTTAACCTGTAAACACAGGATAAAAGACTATCTTCAAATGGAAGAGCACCTACCCCAAAATGAGGTAGAGCTTTACCTACATAAAATAGCATTTATGAGCGGAAGTGTCAAGTGTTTTTTTCACAAGTTATTAACAGAGCCAAAAGCCCTATAAATACTTACGATTCTAAGACTTAGTTGCGCAGAAGACATAGGCTGGTGGAAAGTTCCTCCACACAATTGGGGAAGTTTCGTAGGAATTAAACTGTTTAACCAAGTTTTTTTGGAAACGTCGGGCTTTGGGGAGGTAAGCGCTTGAGCAATAGCCAAATGTAACGAACTTCCCCCCCGGTTTGAGTGCTTCCCATGTTTCTCGCAATATGGCTGTTTGTAATTCGTCATTAAAAATGGCAAAGGGAAGACCACTTACAATGGCTTCGCATGCTTCATGCCCTTCTTCTTGTATATGCTTACGCACGCCTGTTGCGCAATCGTTTCGTACATCAAGTGCGGGATACTCTTTTCGCAGATAATGCACAAACTCTTCATTGATTTCTAAGCATATTAGCTTGGATTCTGCCGGTGTTTGCTCCATTAGCGATCGGGTAATGCCACCGGTACCGGGTCCATACTCCACGATTAATTCCGCATCGTTAACCCCAGCCATTTGTGTCATACGATCGGCGAGCATTTTTGAACTTTGAGTGATTGCACCTATACTGCCCGGGTCCTTCAATACTTGTGATAAAAAGGTTATGGCTGACACCGTAGTCTCCAAAAGGAAGGCTCATCTAACTAAATGTTTAACTCACTCGACAGTAGTCCTCTACCCTACCGTTTCTCATCTACAATTGCAACACGTATCGCCATGTAAAGGATAGGGCAATTGGGGGAAAGTTGTTTCCACCTAAAAAATATTCTAGAGTACATTGTGCAACGTTCCTCTCATTACATTGGGTATTAATTTTATGCTATATCTCACGGGTACTCACGGCCCTTCAAAATCAATGACTTGGCCATTGGAAGTGGGTAAATATCGCTTAGGCCGCGACTTGGATTGCGCCATACAATTAGAAGGCGATTCGGCAATCTCACGACAACAATGCGAGCTACGTTATGACGGCGAATTATTGGTCATGTTACCTATTTCCGAACGCACCCCTACTCTCTTAAATGGCGAACGGGTCAATGAGCCTGTTCAGATACAACCCGGAGATGTTATCACCGTCGCATTCACGGCCTTAGTGATTAGTACCCCCTCCGAAGCCGGTACACCTATTGCCAGTTCCCCTAAAGACTTGCGAAAAACGCCGGGCTTGAATACAAAACATGCTTTGCATAATAACCCAAGCGCGGACAGTACCGGCAAGATTGAATCGATGCAAGACTTGGTTACATTATTTGATTTGTCGCAACAATTTAACAATGCAGCGTATTTGAGCGAATTAATTGAAGACACACAACGGGCTTTAGAAGAACGCTTTTCTCCGCAGTCCCATTATTTATTGTGCACAGTGGGTGATCAGCAACATC
>CALLLL010000064.1 GCA_938082445.1 uncultured bacterium | reverse complement strand
TGCGCCTGTTCAACACGCGCTTGTGCTGCCTGCAAAGTGGGGCTTTCAGATAAGGCTATGCGCTTTGCCTCATCCAAGGTTAAAATAGTGGGTAAAGGTTTATCGTCCTGAGCTTGCGCAATTCCAGCAAACAAGCAAAAGCACAAACCGCTTAAATACACGTGAAGCTTCATATCAAATTCCTTGTAAATATTTCCCCCATCTACAACAACCGTTTGTTGTAGAGGTCAATTCTAGAATATCACACACCAATGCACTCAGTATAGATTCATCAGAGTTACAAAATTAAGTCAACCATCAGTATTATGCAATTCTTTTCTGTTTCGTCTTCAACTAATTATTCGAGGATAAAGGCGAACTGTCCGGTTGAGTCAGTCGGCACATAAATCCCCAACCTCCTCCACCTTGGCTCACTTGAAGAAGTAATTTGTTCTCCCCCTTCTTCAGCTTTACATTCACAATATCTTGATCCAATGCCATTCCACGGTCCACATTGTTCTCATGTACCGATTCACCATTCAGCCAAACCTGTACACCATCATCACTGCCTACACGCACCTGAGCATCCATTTCTGCTGGACTCATCACAGTTGCATATGCATATGAGCTAACATTACTTTCAGCCCCCATTAGTCCCATCAGATTTACAATTTGACCAGTACGCACCTTCTTCCAAGTACGAGGTTCACCATCCACCGAAAACGATGCTTTCAGATCTACCACCGGAGCTCCAACTGGATTTGCGGTGAAGCCTTCTGCACTACTCCACGGAAAAGGTCCTATCAAGTACCAATCTTGCACAAACCCCAGCATGGATAAAAACTGATCACTTGCTCCCTGTTTCGCTGCCATATTTAAAACCGATTGTACATTGCTCGTTTCTTTAATGATTCCGTACAAAGCTTCACGAATCTTCGCATACGCTTCAGGGTTTGATTCCTTATTAATCATTACATTAAGCGCAATCAGCGTTTCCGATGAGACCTCATCCAATTTTTCCAAGTCCAAATCCGCTAAAATCAAGTCATATGCTTCGGGTGAAGGATATCGCTTGATTCCTTGAAAGGCTATATCTTTATCATCGGGATGTGATGCACTTCTATACAAACCCAGATACGCTTTGCCTGCAGCCGCCTTGGCTCCTTTATCATGCAGTCGGTCCGCATAAGCCAACAAGTCCATGACCTCAAATTTTCTATCATCCTCCGGTCGGTTCGCTACATACTGCACAATAGCATCCACCCCACCCGGCAAATCTGATTGTACCAATGCATTAAATGCGGCTGTTTGCCGACCAACATCGTCACTCCCAACATTTTCTAGTAACAAGGGTAAGAATAGTTCATGTTGCGCACGACCAAATACCCCGAGTAAGCCCAACTGCATCTCCTGGCTCGTCTCAGGATATGCGGCCAGCAAGGCCTCATACGACTCCAGTCCCTGCATATCATTTAAGCCCATCAAAGCCGGTGCCTCCAGCTCAGGGTTCTTCTTCACCGCATCCATTATCGCAGGGATCACCGTCGCATCCCCAAAACGCGCAAGGCCCACAATAGAAGGAGCATGATGCTGGGCGTTACTTAACAATAATCCATCTAAATACAAATTAATCCCTGTATCCCAATTCCCACCTTTTAGAATGTAATCTTCCACTAATTCAATTCTGCGAGTTACAAAGGAATAATATACTAACATACTTAAAGGAAGTTCGGTACTCGTCCCAATCATTTTCACTGCACTATAGACTTCGCCAGAATATTCTGGCTTTTCAAGCAAATCAATCAGTCCAACCAATCCATAATCAGCAGGTGCAATTACTCCCAATAAGCGTAAACCTTCTATAACTGCATGAGACGGCGTATTCTCGTCTAGAACAAGTGCCATTAAAGAATCTGTCACCTCTACACGTTCTTTAACTTCTTGAGGCAACGCTTCAAAACTACGCCGATGATGATTCTTTACATTTCGAGACTTAGTATAATTTTCAATGACTTTCGCCATATCCTCATCTATGGGCGCAGCCGCAACCATATTCACTATATCCGCCAAGATATTGCGCGCATTACGCCACACCAACTGGTCCTCATGCTGCAACAATTCAATCAATGGTGGTACTGCCCGAATTCCTTCGCGCTTTAACATTTGACGTGCGACTACACGCTCCTCGTTGCTACCATTTTCTATTGCCTGTAAATAGTTATCAAAATCAGAAGCAAAACACATTGATGTGAACAGAAATAAAGAAGTAACCAATGTAACGTTGTATAGTATAGATTTAAACATCGCTATCTCCCCTATAAAGACCACGGTGCACGATAAGCACGCGAGAGGTAACGATTGGCCGATTCATCATTCATAAACTTTTCCTGCTTTCCATCCCAATGAAGTTTACGACCCGTTTTTAAGGCAATACCGGCAATTAGCGGAGCTGCTGTCGAACGGAAGCCCTGCTCAATATCCGCAGCCGGTTTCTGGCGAGTGCGAATGCAGTGGAAGAAATTATTGTGATGCTCTTTGTTCGCCCAAGATTGTTGCGGTGGGAATACTTTTTCTCGAGTCCGTCCATCTTTATACGTCACAGTAAAAATTCCCCGGTGGCACTCTACACGCCCCTCGGTCCCATTAAATTTCATCCCAAAACCCTTTTTCGAATAAGCATTCACATGTCGTTGCTCCCACGTGACATTACATCCAGGATATTCAAAAATGGCTTCAACATTTTCATAGTTATCCGAATGCGGCGCACCACGGTAACTCCCGCCCACCGCTTGCACATTCAAGGGCTTATCCTCACCAATGCCCCAATGCAATACATCCATCAAATGCACACCCCAGTTCGTCAACTCACCACCGCGCGCATAATCCTGCCACCCCATAAATCCATACTGTCGTTGCGGAGAATACTCCGCCCACGGGGCCGGACCTAACCATAAGTCCCAATCCAATCCTTCCGGCGGTGCTTGCTTATTCTCCACACCTTGATGGCCATTTGTACCGATCCAAGCTGTCGCTGATGTAATTTTACCCAACTGCCCCTGGTGTACAATCCGCATAGTCTCAGTAAATACATCCATAGAGCGATGCTGCGTTCCGACTTGCACCACACGCCCATATCGACGTGCAGCATTAACCATTGCACGCCCTTCTTCTATTGTTGTGCACACCGGCTTTTCGACATACACATCTTTGCCTGCTTGGCACCCCATGATGGTTAGCAAAGGATGCCAATGATCCGGCGTTACCACCCATACAGCATCAATGTCCTGCCGCTCCAACACCCGACGAAAATCCTGATACACATCCGGACGAGTCCCTGTAATCGTCTTCACATTGTCTGCCACTTCGTTATAGCGTTTCTGATAAACATCACACAGCGCCATAATGGTGCAATTGTCGTTATAGGCCAGTGAATACGCATGCGCACGCCCCATGCCGCCACATCCTATAATCGCAATGCGGACTTTTTCGTTATGCGCCACCCGTGCGGCTTCAGCTACATGCGGGGCAACAAGCGTACTTGCGGCTAAGGCACCTGAAGTAAATAAAAATTTCCGGCGATTCATCTCGCTAAATGCAGCCATAGCGCATAATTCTCCCTTATTTATTAGGCCCTAAATTCGTAAACAGATACATCCCCTCTTTACCCGGGGCCACAATATCCACCCAGCCATCTTTATTCACATCTTCAGTCCACAAATAGATACCCGAGCCACTTGCTTTATCCGCAGGACCATAATCCAAGGTATGGCGAATAAACTTCCCGTCCTTGATTTTATAGTAATAGAGCCCCAATGGATCATTCGCTCCGGGGTCATTCCCCGAGTGTGCACGCCAACGCTTACCCGTAATCAGCTCAGGCACATCATCTTTATCCAAATCAGCCAACCAAATCTCATGGAACTGCGAACGCTTAGGCTCAATTTCATGCATAGTCCACGAAATTTTTCCATCCTTCACTTCACCCTGTTCCCACCAGGCCAAGCCGTAATCATGTCCCGAGCCAACGATAAGATCATTCTTCTTATCCCCATTTACATCATAAACCAAAATAGGCACACTAGAAGCTGAATACATAGCGGGATCAGCGTGATAGGTCCATTTCCCTGACCAAGGATCTTCAGGCTGCTCAAACCATCCACCACGAATGATTACATCCCCACGGCCATCGCCATTAATATCCCCAAACCCTAAACCATGTCCAGATTTCAAATCTGGATCAGAAATGGTCACCACATCAAAACTCGGCGTTTTTCCTGTTTTTACCTTCACGATACGCACAGGGCCATTGGGCGTATTCGGAACAATCTCAATATCCCCATCGCCATCCACATCCCAAAAACACGGTTTCTCAATATTCCCCACTTCGGCAATATCGTGAACAGTCCACTCACCTGTTCCGCCCTTGGGATTTTCACGCCATGTTAACTTTTGGCTAAACCAAGCGCCTGAGACAATATCCAAATATCCATCTTTATTTATGTCCATAGGATAATCACCAAAATCATCGAAATAATCTCCATGCTGGGACACATCACAAATTTTATGACGCTTGGAAAAATCGGGCCCCTCAAACCAATACTCACCCGAAGCAATATCCAGTTTACCATCTCTATTAACATCAAAGACCGAACACGCCTCATACGTGGTGTCCCCAATACGGGTACGTTCAAAATTCAATCCATCATCCGGGGCCGATAATGTCATAGCAGCCAAGGCCAAAATCCACATGGGGTCAATCTCCTATTTACTAAACCAATGAAGAATTCAGTGTAGCAAATCACCCCGTGAATGTGTAGTGCTATAAAATATACCTTTACCAGCCAAACTGCTTCGTCAAAGCATCTGATTCCGCTTTGGACATTGCTTTCATTGAGACACGAACTGTATAGCTCCCCTGCACGACCCCATCGGAGACATAAGTCCAATCACTAATGTCTTCACGAGTAAACCGATAGCGATCTCCAAATTTAACATTCGTAATAAAATAAGGCTCATTCCCAATAGTGCCTTCGAAGGGTTCCTGTTCAATCTTCAGGTCATTTAACCAAATATGCTCCGTATGTTGACCATCCTCAATCGCGACCTTAACACTAAAATCAGAATCCAATTCACCAGGATACTTCGCCTTAGTCAAAAACGCATCAAAAGATGCTCTAGCTTGCGCTACCGCTACAGCCATATCATCTTCATTATATTTACCCTTCACTTCGCCATCGCCCAAAAGATAGGTATTGGAGCTATCACATCCCACCATCAGCACCGATATCACTAAAAAACAACAACACAATTGACCCAATCGACTCATAACCACACTCCTATTTTTTCAAATACCCATTGGCTACTCATCATGCCCTAGTATGATAATTAAACTCAAAAAAAGGGCCGATGGATAAATTCCATCGGCCCTTGTCTTTACTTAAGAAACAACTATGCTACTGAGTGGCTGGCGCTTCCACAAATGCCTCAACATAAAAGGTTAATTTCACATTATCATGTATGAGATCGTCTAACTTACCATCATAATCAATCCCAAAGTCCTTACGATTGATCACAAAGCTGGTTGTTTCAGCAGACAAAGAAGTATCTTTCACTTTAACTGTCGCGTTGAATTTCACACCACTAGTATTGTTTTTAAGTGTCAAATTTCCAGTCACTTCATACTGATCGTTTTTTCCTTCAATAGGCGCGATAGATGTTGCTTCGAATTTCCCTGTTGGGTGATTCGCAATATCAAACATCTTTTCCCCTTTAAGGGTATCAGTCAAGTCCGTATCATCACTGGTCATACCAGTTAAATCAATATCAATGACCAAACTACCTTTTGAAAAATCGCCTTCAGGAATTGTTACCAAGCCAGTAAACGCAGGAAATGAACCCGAATGTGTACCGGAAACTTTAGATCCTGTGAAGAAGATGTTAGAAGTACCATCATCCTTAGAGCTAGAGGGGTCAATTACGTATTTCACTCCTTCAACTTTAATCACTTCGCCTTTATCAACTTTCTCACCACCTTCAAATTCTTTCTGGCAAGCAGTCAAACTCAAAGCGACTATTGCGGTCATTCCTAACATTTTTAATGCGGTCGTCTTCATTGTATTCCTTTCAGTCAATGATTCATTCACAGCTTAGGATTCATCCGTTGCTTCACCCGCGTCAGCGGCTGGAGCATCAGGCTCATCTTTTTTCTTGTCGCCAGGCTTAGGCCCTTCAACATTTTCAAAGCGGTGAGGATCAGGCGTTTCAAAAGCAAACTTCATCAGAGCAGGATCAATATCCACTGTAGAACCAGTGCGAATTGCTTCATTACCTTTATGACCACAAATAGCCGAAATCAATCCAGTCATTTGGTTTGCTTTAGGCATTCCGTTATTTTTCACATCATTGGCAAATGCAGTCCACTGATTATGGTTCGCCATCCAAACATCATACTCAGTACTGGTTTGCGCTGCATTCGTCCATACGGGAATTTCAATCCCGGCATCTTCAGCGGCACCAGGGATATAGGATTTAGACGTTTTTGCAGCCACTTTTTTACCTGCTTTACGCGCAGCTACAGCAGCCAAATAATCTTGATACCAAGGCTCTGCATGGAAACGTAATCCACTTTCACCCATCAACGAGAAAGCACCACGGTCACCTTGAATTAATTCGCCATAGTGACTCTTCGCGTTTGTACAAATACTGGAATAGGTCATGCGAACTTTGTATTTACTATTTAAACGCGCTTCAGACTGACGGCTTGTACGGCGTTTTACAGGGAAGTGACCTTTGTCACCAGGCTTAACAGTCCACTCATACAACAATGCTGTGTGGTCTTCTGCATCACGGTCATCTTTCCAATACTCAATACTACCCATACCACTAACTTTGGTAGGTATAGACCCCAAGAACCAAGAAGCTACATCCAACTGGTGTGTTCCCAATTCTGTCATCAGACCAGCAGATGTATCATTATACAAACGCCAGTTTACGTGACGATCCAAATCCTTGATATATTTTTTATCTTCAGCAGTTGGTGTGTAGTCACGTGGTAACTTGCGACGCCAGGATTCATTACGGTGCCACTGAGCAGTGATATGAGAAATACGACCGATCATACCTTTATCGCGTGCCAACCACATCGCTTTGTTGTAGTATGGGTTGTAGTGACGTTGGTGACCAATTTGAACAAATTTACCGGTCTCATTACATTTTTCTACAATGTCGCGGCTTTCTTGAATTGTCATTGTCATGGTTTTTTCACAGAATACATGACAACCCGCTTCGAGGGAAGCGATAACCATAGGGTAGTGTTCAAAAAGAGGTGTGGCAATCAATACTGCATCCAACTTCTCTTTATCCAACATCTCTTTATAATCAATATAAACCTTAGCATCAGAATTCAATACTTCTGATTCTTTTAAGATTTTTTGAGCGGAATTACGGCTAATACTCCACACATCACAAATCGCTGCGATCTCAATTTGATCCGCATTCACACGAAGCCCTTGGCCCATGTGTGCAATTTGTGCTTGCTTACCTGCACCAATAATACCCAAACGGATTTTTTCGTTCGCAGCATAAGAGCGTGGATTAATGCCAGAAGCAGCTGCTATACCCGCAGCCGTGCTAGTAGCTTTAATAAAATTTCTACGTGACAGTTCGTTACCCATTATCTTAGTTTCCTTATATAGTACGTTGCTAAATTATTTATCCATATTTATATAAACAGGCTTAGGCTTTCCATCGTCCGGATTCGGAACCAGAATTGCACTCACCTCAGGATGCGTCTTGCAATACTTTGCGACTTCATCTATACCCATCACATAAAATGATGTACTCAATGCATCCGTTTGCATACCTGTTTGTGCCACAACCGTAGCACTCAACAAGTCTGTTGCAGTTTGCCCTGTACGTGGATCAAAAATCCCACAAGGCTCCCCCGTCACGCCAGCCAAATGATGGTAACAGGCTGATGTAGAGAGCGCCTGATTACGTAGGCGAACTGTTTCGAGACTCGGTTCATCATTATACGGGTTATGAATCCCGATATTCCAGAATTCTTTACCCGGAGGGGCACCAATCCCCACCATAGAACTATTCCCCCCACTCAATAAAGCACTCTTCACGCCCTCCTTTATTAAATATTCGGCTGCCCGGTCCAACGCTAAGCCCTTCCCAATCCCCCCAAAACTAATCCGCATCCCCTCCACCGCAAAGGATACTTTCTTGCCATCAGGGTCAAGTTTCACCTTATTCATATCTACACGATTAAGTACTTTAGTCAATTCTTTCGCATCCGGAACGGTCCCTTCGGAAAGCGGAATTTTCCATAGTTCAATTAAAGGCCCTACCGTAATATCAAAAATACCGTCGGTTTCCCGATGTATATTACGTGAAAATTCCAACAACTCATACACCCCTGGCCGAACAGGAACGGGCTCCTCAGCTCCAAAAGCATTAATTTGGCTCGTATCACTGGTTTTTATCCAACTACTGATCTCCTGCTCCAGTGCATCCACCAATTCAAAGGCTTCCTCTGCCAAAGGGGCTAAATCATCATAACCCACATCGCCTTCGCGCATATAAATATCAAAAACAAAATCCGTCCCCATCGCTTTATGTACAAAACGAAACGGTACATTTCCCTCATCATCTACAGGAATTTCCGCATCAAATGCCGATTCGGCATATACCATTGATAGTCCGAAACTCATTAAAAAGATACAGGCCATGAAGCCTCTGCTATATAATAACTGCCATCGCACTATAGTGTACTCCTAAAAAGACATTCGTTATTATAACATTTTACATTGTTTACTTATGGACTGTACATTGGTAGTGTACGTGTTAAAGACTTCATCCCTACAGTTAAGGTAGAGTTCCATACGAATTTTAATCACTGTTCAACATTCGCACAATACATATACGCACCACACCAAGAAGGAAAGATAATGGACATACATAATACAACAATCGTAGTTACTGGCGGTGGAAGCGGTATTGGTGAAGGCCTCTGCCGTCGATTTAAGCAAGAAGGTGCTAAAAATATCATTGTCGCTGACATAATTGAATCCGATGCCCAACGTGTAGCCTCAGAAATTGGCGGTATTCCGAGAACCATTGATGTCACTGATGAATCCCAAATCCAAGCACTTATCCAAGAAATCGAAACTGATATTGCACCTATCGATATCTTCTGCTCAAACGCAGGTATACTCTGTACCGATCCAGACCACGCAGCATCTTCACCAAATGAAGACTGGGATCGCCTTTGGAAGGTCAATGTTCTCGCCCACGTTTTTGCGGCTCGCCATATGCTTCCCCATATGCTCAAACGAGGTAATGGTTATTTCCTGAACACCGCATCTGCAGCCGGTCTCCTCAGCCAACTCGGTTCTGCCCCCTACTCTGTGACAAAACATGCATCGATTGGATTCGCTGAATCCCTCGCCATTGCCCACGGCGATCAAGGTATCAAAGTATCCAGCATCTGTCCGCAAGCTGTTCGAAGTAAAATGACCCTCGATATCGATACCGGCCTCGCCAACTCTGCTGCTGGCGATGGAGTACTCGAACCCGATCAACTTGCTGAAACCGTTATGCAAGGCATCAAAGAAGAAAAATTCCTCATTCTCCCCCATCCCATTGTGGAAACCTACATGAAACGAAAGACAGATGACTATGACCGATGGCTCGGCGGCATGAGACGATTTAAAAACATGCTTGAGAGCCAATAATAAACTACCTACAATAAATTTTGTATAGACCTTAACCTTATTTAAATTTCAAAAAATTATTCACCGTGAAAAAGTTACATCTTTGTACTCCTTCGCGAACCCGCCATTCACCCTTTCTTTATTGGTTTATAATTTACCTTCGCTCAACCCGTCTCGATTTCATTAAAAATTTATACAAAGTTTCTTTCAAATTTTTTTGATCCAAGTTAAAAAAATTGCTATCATTATGGATATTAAGGTCCAATTATCTACAAAGAGGGTTAATCGCCTCTTCAATGCATATAAATGGATGGACACCAACAAAGAAAGGGTACAACCATGAACATCAAATTCTTAGCCGCAAACTGCGCAATCGCAGGGCTGACTATGACCGGCTGGGCACAAGAAGCTCCCAAATTTCACAATCTACGATTTGCAGAGGATTGGTCAAGCTTCGATGCATCAACTTCCGACCACTGGTCCGCACCACTTAAAAAAATTGAAATCTCCGATTCCATTTGGGTATCTGTAGGCGGTGAACAGCGTATTCGTTACGAAGACTGGAACAATTTTGGTTTCGGCGGCGATAACGATGACGATTTCACCCTTTTCCGCACCCAAGCACATGCTGATATCCACATTGGCGAGACGTGGCGCCTTTTTGGTGAAGGCCGAATGAACACTGTAAACAACCGTGATCTCCCTGGTGAAAAGCGAGCTGTACTTGATATCGACGAAGGTGACTTTGGTAACCTCTTTATCGATAAATCCTTTACAGCTCTCAATCATGACATGACGTTACGCCTCGGTCGTCAAGACATCCAATTTGGTAAACAACGCCTTATCAGTCCACTTGATTGGGCCAATAACCGTCGCAACTTCGATGGCGGCGTTCTCGCTATTCAAGGGGATGGTTATGTAGCACATGTACTCGTGGTATCCCCTATCATGATCGATCCCGATGAACTCGCCTTAAACGACACCAACGACGATGCACTCGTTTGGGGAATGCACTATACTCGCGGTCTCACTGATAAAACCAATATGGACTTCTATGCCCTTACTCGTAGCAACCGCCACGGTATAGGCAATGAAGAAGACCGTTACACCATCGGTGGCCGATATTATGGTAAATACAACGATGCCGTTAGCTTTGACACTGAACTTGCTTATCAATTTGGTGAACAAGACGATACCGATATGGACATCGAGGCATGGATGTTCACTGCAGAAGCCACATACTCCTTCTCTGACGTCGCTTGGACCCCTGCTGTAACACTCGGACTTGACTATGCTACCGGCGATGATGATCCCAGCGATGATGACATTGAAACATTCAGCCACCTCTTCCCGCTTGCGCATGCTTATTTGGGCTTTACCGATTTGGTTGGACGTCAAAATATCGTCGACTACAGACTTACCATCACAGCCAAACCCCATAAAAAAGTCCTATTGCGTGGTGATATTCATATCTTAGAACTTGAAAGTAAAGACGAGGGACTTTATTCCGTAGCAGGCGCATCTGCACGACCTGCGGCTGATGAAGATGACCTAGGCGTAGCATATGACGCCCTCATCAAATACACCATCAGCAAACACCAAGATATTATCCTCGGTTACAGCCACTTTGCTGCAGGGGACTATATCGAAGACACTGGAAGCGATGAAGACGTTGATTTCTTGTATCTCCAGTGGGGCTACACTTTCTAAGGTATATCCCTCATTATCAGGAATACCATGAGAACACGAAACGCCGGGTAGCTTCGACATCTACCCGGCGTTTTGCATTGCAATACCATTCTATACTCGCGTATGATGCCCGCTCCTGAAAACCGGAGACTTCCCCATTAATTCACGTGACCGCTATACGCCTTTTACCATGTTTATGGGCACAGCCTCCATGGCTACGATGGCCGCACTCGCACATGGTATGGGTCATACATATCACTGGTCATTTGTCGTTTTTAGCCGCATTGTGCTCACATTCGTTCTGGCTCTCATCGCATGCCGAATCTTAAAAACTCGTCCGATCATCTTTGGCCCTACAGCCCTTTGGACTCGAAGTATTTTCGGTACGATATCTATCGCTTGTAACTTTTACGCCATCACCCATCTTACGATTACTGACGCGTTAACACTTTTAAAGACAAGTCCCATTTGGGTCAGCATAATCGTCGCCGTGCTCAATAAACGCGCACACACTGCTCCTATATGGATTGCCACACTCATTGGGTTCGTTGGTGTTGTATTTATGGAACAACCTCGCTTTGAAGGCAACTTATTTCCGATAACACTAGCACTCTTTGCTGCCTTCTTCATCGCAAGTGCTCAAGTCAGTATGAGCTACCTAAGAGAACTTCCCACAGTTACCATTGTCACCCACTTTTCCGGATGCGCAACTCTTTTTACATTCTGCATTTTCCTATTTTCTCAATTCACAGGAAATGAACCTCTCCCCAATCTTCATTGGGAATCCGGACGCTGGTTACTACTCATGGCAGGATTCGGAACACTTGGTCAAATATGGGTCACCAAAGCATTCCGTAAAGGTAACCCCATGCTTATGGCCCTTGTAGGGCTCTGTTCTATCCCCATCGCAGCAACTTATGATTACCTATTTTGGAATCGCACTTTAGGCATCATGGAAATTACAGGTATCCTTCTCATCACCGCTTCCATCCTCATCTGCTCACGCGAAACCATAAAGCAAAGAGACAATCAGCAGACTAAATCAGAACCGGTATAGTTAAATTTCAGAATCGGGATCTACCGTAGGCGCAGAAACCTCAACTGGATCAGAGTCAGGTTTAGGCTTGGACGTAGGTTTGGGTGCAGGTTTTGCCGTTTTAGTGGGTGTCGTTTTCTCACCTGATGTAGTTTCTTTTTTTGCCCCTTTATCTTTAGGCATTGGAGGGTTTTTATATGCTTTTGGAGAACACGTACCGCATGGACTATATCGAGCTTCAATAGCTTTTGCGCCATTTACTGTAGTACGAGCACCACGGTTCTTGGTAACCAATTTACACGAGGCAATATGAAATCGACGATTCCCCTTAAATACAACAAATGAATCGATAACTTCCTCTTCCTCAACTTCTTCTTCGACTTTCTCTTCATTTGCTTGCGCTTCGGCAGCTTGCTCTTCTTCCATATTGGTATTGTTCTTCGTTGATTTACTTTTAGATTCCACTCGATTACTTTTAAATAACAAGGGGGCCTTTTGAACATCTTCATCTGTAAACGTAATTGTTTCAGCAGAATACCCCAGACCACTAAACTGA
>CALLLL010000063.1 GCA_938082445.1 uncultured bacterium | reverse complement strand
CATAATACCCATGGTGTACGTTGAACGCCTGTTCGTTTCACCCGAACTTGCATTGGTGATTTCAGTGGCATAATTAATTCGACACAATGCGGGGATGAACTGTTTGTCGATGGTTTGATAGACATTTTTACCAATGGAGTTTGCAAACGCCGTTGTGGGACCTGCTAAGCACAGCACCATGGCAATACTAAATAAGGAAATGCATTTAACTATATTTTTGAAGGACATGTGTTGCTCCTGATTAGGCTTCATCGGCTTCTTCTTGTTTTACGATACGGAAAATCTTCAAAGCGCCACGTTTAATGGTTAACAGCGTAAGTTCTTGTTTGGAATCAATACGCTTCCGGTATTTTTCGTTGAAATCATCCAGATCTTCGATGGTTTCCCCGTCAATGGTTAAGATGATGTCACGTGTTTGTAGTTTTGATTGCGCGGCAAGTTCACCCGCTTTTACACCAGAAACATAGACCCCTTTTCCGTTTTCAAGCTGTGCCCTGCGAATGACATCGGCAGTCAATGCTGAGACTGTAAAGCCCCATTCGTTGAGTTCCTTTTGCTCGCCTTTGCGTTGACTTTTTTCGTCAGTCTTCACAGGGATCTTCACTACCTTATCGTTACGCTGAATTTCCAAATTAAGTATTTCACCTACTGGAGCATCGGCAATAAGCTTGCGAATACGGGGGAGATCTTCAATAAACCGTGCATTCGTGGCTGCGCCATTCAGAGACAATAATATATCGCCTGGCTGGATGAGAGCTTTTTGGGCGGAAGACAATGGGTCAACAGAAGCAATCACCACACCTTTCCTAGTAGGATCTTCAGTAATACGCGTCATCTCCTGGAAAGTAATCCCCACATCACTACGGGTAACATGTCCATTGGCAATGATTTCTTCAACTACTTGTCGTGCAATATCAATAGGAATTGCAAAGCCCACATTGTCTGCCCCGGAAAGTTTTCGGGTATTGATGCCGATGACTTCGCCTTTAAGGTTAACCAAAGGCCCACCGCTGTTGCCGGGGTTAATGGCGGCATCCGTTTGGATCCAATTGTTATACGGGGCACCTTTTGAGCCCATGGCTTCCATATTGCGGTCGGTTACACTGACAATTCCAAGCGATACTGATCGGGAAAGGCCGTGTGGACTTCCCATCGCCATCACTGATTGCCCCGATTCCAGCTTTGAGGAATCGCCTAATTTTACATACGGCAAATCAGTGCGGTCTGTTCTTAATTTAAGAACTGCAATGTCGGTATAGGGATCGGTGCCGACCACCTCAGCTTCGACTTCATCTTTATCGAAGAGGACGCAGCGAACATAATCACTTTTACCGGCGACATGTTCGTTGGTGACGACGTAACCATCCGGGGTAATGATAAAACCACTCCCGGTAACCGAAACTTCTTTACGCTCGCCGCGCTGGAAGACTTCTTTTACTGGGCTAACGTGTATGAGAGAGGGTGCTACCTTATCTTTGGCGGCAATAACGGAATGTTGAGACGTGATACCGGTGGTTGCGCAACCTACGCACATGGCCCCCGTGAGTACGACTGATAAAGCACTGCGTATCAAAGTGAATCTCCTTGAGTTGACTCGATTTATTACTTTGGTTCCCCATTGTGATGAAGGGCAATACACATGTAAACACCCCAAATCACGAATTGATTCATTTAGTCTATCGGACCCCTTTTGATGAAGTCAAAAGGGGCTTTTTAACGTATGGACCAGACAGGTTCGCTAAAAGTGATATTGGTGTATAGATCAGTCACATTTACATTCCAGATACCTAATTGGTCGTTGAAAGCTAAGGGGAATTTAACAACAGTGGGGGTGCTATCGGCGAGAATCAGGCGATTAAACCAAGGGACAATGCGCCCATTTGGGGCTGTGGCGGTAATACGCATCGCATGTTTCCCGGCCGATGAAGGTATTCGTATACTGATTTCCGATGTTTGACCCACAGAGATGGTTTGCCCAACCGTTTCAATTTCGAATTCAGGGGAGGCTTCAGGGAGCAGGGCGAAAAAGGCGGCTCGGTTTGGACGAACAGTTGTTCTGAATTTATTTGCTTGTCCATAGTTTAATCGCTGATTCAAGTCATAAATATATTTATTCTCTGGAAGAGTAACCACAACATTCCCTTCATACTTGCCAAAAAGGGATATGAGATCGATGTCTTCGTTTTTCCAACGGGTAATTTCGAGCCCCTTGATGGATTCACCCTCAGGAGTTTGAATTGTAATCTGTGGGCGTACATCCGCACTGGCCAAGATACTTTTTAATAAGCCTTGGAAGGGCGCATTGTTTACGGAGAAATTTAACAACACTGCACGGCCTTTGCCCACTTCATTGACGATAGCAACCGGATGCTTCAATCCAGACCAATAGTGAATGGGATATGCCTGACTCAATGCAGTGCCTGTAGTGGTTTCCACATTGGGATCAACCATCATTTTAGGCCAAACAGGTTTTCCATAGAGGTCGCCCCATTCCATAAAGACATCTTCCTCGCCAATTGTGCCTTGAATACGCATACGATCAAAAGGAAGGGCATGGAGTTTCCCATTGCGCTTAATTCCAAAGAGGTCATCAAGTAAGCCTGTCTCCTGAGGTTTACAGTGCCCGTCATACGTCGCTGGTCGTACATCGGCTATTACTGTTCCACCGTTTTCAACAAAGGTGCGGATTACCTGTGCTTCTTGAGGACTCATGGCAAAACTTAAGGGAAGAATCAATACTTTAAATCGTTTTGTATCGAATTCGCCCAAGCGTAGCATGCGATCTGTTACATAACGGAATTGTACACCCGAATCATGCAGTGCTTTATACCAAAGTTTATGATCACGGGTATAGTCGCCATAACTTCGGTTACCGTCGAAATGGGCAATGTAGGTGGACGGCATGGAATAAAGCATGGCGATTTGGTCGTCTTGCATTTCGGAAGCCATCAGTAAATCACCCAATCCATCGCGAACCACTTGTGTGTCGTCAATGAAATCCTGAACCCCCTTAATGGGACTAAAGGTTGGCATTAAAAAACCGTTGTAACCACTGAAATTATCCCAGCGCCACCATTGAATCATATTCATGCAATTGGTCACTTGCTCCCAATAATGCTCAAGCAAGACTTCTTTGTCCATTGAATACCCTATCCAATTCCCCATGGGATAATTTTTAGGCGCTATTGAACGGACGACTTCATTGCCAGGGCCGCGATAAGGGCCGAAATATTCCAGCTCACGAACAAAGGCATCTAAGTCACCGCCTTGGCGGGATCGAGTGGTAAGACGACGAATGCTAAAGCTGTCGGTCCCTTCAAATCCGGTCAAGGATTTTGGGTCAATGGTGCGGAAAGCAGCTTGAAACTTTTTGCACCACTCAACGTAGGTATAGCACTGGAACGCCTGACGATCGTACCAGCGTGCGAAGTTCTCATTTTGCAAGGCGCGAATTTCATCGTTGATATCGCCCATGCGTGCTTGCTCTTCGCCACCGCCTTGACTATCGGTCAGGTTAAGGGTACGCAATTGCGCGTAGTATTGCTTAAACCACTCCGGGGCATCGTCACGGGGGAGGGGATCATCCTCAAGTAACTCGATTGCATCAAATGATGTGTAATTGCTTTCCCATTCAGTGTTTAATGCTTCGATGGTGCCGTATATTTTTTTGAGGTAAGCTTGGTAAGCCGGCATACAATGTGGATCGAAGCATGAGCTGCGCACTGCATTCTCATCACCCAAAGAATACGTAAACACTCCATGCTCTCGTGAATCTTGATACGTTTCAAGGGTCCGCTCAATCCATTTTTTCATATTGTCTGGATCATGTGCGCAGCCTGTTTTTAAAACGCCATCCTCTTTGAGCATAGCAGTCGTTGTATGGCTACTGGCTCGATAACTGGAGGCATAAGGGACGTAGGGGAGATTGTTCGCGGCCAAGCTCAACGGAGGATTGCCACCTTGAAGCACAGCCGTTGCGCCA